>CAJWTH010000006.1 GCA_913047725.1 uncultured Planktomarina sp. | reverse complement strand
ACTGGAATTTCGGCCTTTAATACTTTTTCTACATCCTTCAATTCGCCCATCTCATCAGGTGCAACGAAGGCAATTGCGCGGCCATCACGGCCTGCGCGGGCAGTTCGACCAATCCGGTGGATGTAGTTTTCAGAAACATTTGGTAAATCATAGTTGTAAACAAAACGTACATCCGGAATGTCCAGTCCACGAGCTGCGACATCGGTGGCTACCAAGACTTTGATTTTACCATTGCGCAACCCGTCAATGGCCCGTTGGCGCTGACCCTGGGATTTGTTCCCATGAACGGAATCTGTTTCGAAACCAGATTTTGAAAGTGCTTTCATTAACCGCTCTGAGCCGTGCTTAGTTCGGGCAAAAACTATGGCAGCATCGTCTCTGTGCTCAGCAAGTTTTTCAATTAAAAAATCAGTTTTTGCTGTTCCGGCAAGGAAGTGTACTTCCTGTGTAATCTTATCAGCAACCGCACCAGGGCGTGAGACGGCAACACGTTGAGGGTTTTTCAAATAGGTGTCTGCTAATTCGTTCATATGTTTTGGCATGGTTGCTGAAAACAACATAGTTTGACGTTCTGGAGCCAATAGTGGTGCAATCCTCCTCAAGGCATGAATAAAGCCGAGGTCTAACATTTGGTCCGCTTCGTCGAGGACTAAAAATTGAGTGAAGGATAAATCAACTGCCTGCCTATCGATTAAATCAATCAGGCGACCGGGTGTTGCAATTAACAAGTCGGTGCCTCGGGCTAATCGGTTGATTTGGGCCTTTATGGCCAGCCCACCTACCACAAGGTTCACCTTGATGTGGGTTCCTTGTGAGTACGATAGGAGGTTATCCTTAATTTGGCCGGCTAATTCGCGTGTTGGTGCTAAAATTAACCCTCGAACTGTTTTTGGCGCTGGCTTGCTTCCTACTTTCAGCAGGTGGTTCATAATTGGCAATCCAAAGGCCGCTGTTTTCCCCGTACCAGTTTGGGCTAATCCCATAACGTCCTCGCCTCTGAGGGCGTGTGGAATAGCCTGAACTTGTATAGGTGTTGGGTCTACTATGCCTTGTTCAGCTAATTGCTCAACTAAGCGTGGCATTAAGCCCAATTCTTCAAACGTCATAATTAACCCCTTGCGCCTCTGCGCATAGCTGGCGGATCACTTTGATCATGGGGGCGGAATTGCCCTTTGACTGTAACTCGCATTACCAAGAACGGACCTTGGTTTCGGTCAGGTCAAAGTGATGCAAGAGCATTCAAAAATGCCAACCGGACATTCCCTCCGCTAGGCGGTGGTTTAGAGGAAGTCAATCCTAAAGGACCTGAAGGATTCAAATTGCAGTAAGCAGTGTGATGGTGGAGCCACCAAATTTTCGAGTGGTTTCTACTTGGAAACCATTCGGGGTTGAGCTTGTGGATTCTTCAAATACGATTAATGTGCCTGGCAGAACCCAGCCTTGGCTTACAGCGCTGCTCAAGGCAATTTCTCCAAGGCCCTTGCCGTAGGGTGGATCCAAAAAAACCAAATCACATGGCCGGCCTGGGCTAAGCTTGGTTGCGTCTTGGGTAAGTAAATTACAGCGCTGGGAACACCCAATTAGCTCAATATTTTTTTTAATAATATCCTGGCTGAAGCGAGATTTTTCAACAAATGTGACATACTCTGCACCTCTTGATAATGCCTCTAGCCCCAAGGCACCGGTGCCGGCAAAAAGGTCAAGAACAAACAAGCCTTCAAAATCTAAACGATTTTGTAGTATATTAAACAGGCTTTCACGCACCCTGTCAGTGGTTGGACGTAAATGTGCACCAGAACCTCCACTGCCCAAACTTGTAAGCCTCAGTCCGCGGTTTTGTCCTGCAACTATTCTCACTTTTGTAATAGTTCTTTTAGAACGCTTTGAGGGTTAGCAATGATTTTTGGGTCTGCAGTCTCGCCTGCTTCGATTAATCGTTTAGCTACCATATAAGCTCGCGGGTCATTCATGGCGTCCACTGCTAATAATTTTTCTGATTTGTAGTACCAGTGAGACCGGGCGCTACCATTGTCTCTTACTACAACATTTGTGTAACCTGCATTCATGCCTGCAATTTGCAATTTAACCTCGTATTGGTCAGACCAAAACCACGGGGTTGCAATATAATCTTGTTTTGAACCCAGCATATTACATGCCACAACTTCGGCTTGATCAATGGCATTGGGCACGCTCTCAAGCCTTATGCGGTCTCCTTGAAATGGAAAACTGGCACAATCGCCAGCTGCCCAAATGTCTGGAGCTGACGTTCGACCCCAGCTATCAGTTTCAATCCCATTATTTTGAATAAGCCCTGCTGCTTCTGCTAGGGATGTTTCTGGCAAAATTCCTACACCGACAATTGCGAAATCAATATTGAGAGTGGTCCCATTACTTAAAATTGCGCCGTTTACATGACCATCGCCTGTTAGGTTATCCAGCCCAACACCTTCAAGTATTTTGACACCACGATTTTGATGTAAATCTCTAAAATAGTTGGACGTTTCTGCGCATGCAACGCGCTGTAGGATACGCTTGGCCATCTCAATCAGTGTGACTTTCAAACCTTTTGCTGCAGCAACAGCTGCCGCCTCAAGACCGATGTATCCACCACCAATAATTAAAACGTGCCCACCTTTGTCAAATGCTGATTGCATCGCGTTGACATCGGCTAAGCTGCGGACGGAAAAAATGCCATTTAGCTTGCCGCCAATCCTAGAGGGCAAAAGGCGAGGTTTTGATCCTGTGGTGAGTGCTAATTGTTCATAACCTAAAATTTCGTCGCCAATTTGAATTGTTTTTTCTGCAATATTAATGGCGTCGACGGCGGTGTTTATCCTAAGGTCTATTCCTTGCTTGACGTAGAATTCTGGTGGCCGTAAATACAGTCGATCTAATGTCATTTCACCAAGCAGATACTTCTTTGAAAGAGGTGGCCGCTGATAAGGTGCGACCGGCTCATCCCCAATTAGAGTCACCATACCCTCATAACCTAATGTCTTTAATTTGATAGCTAAGGATGATCCTGCCTGTCCTGCACCAATAATTATAATTCCAGACATTACTTAAGCCTCATGGTATTTTCTTTTTAATTCTATATTCATAGATAAAGAATTTGCAATCAAGGAAGGACGAAGACATGCCAGTAATAGTTGGTAACCGGCTACCTGCTTCAACATTGGTGCGTATGGGTGATGCGGGGCCAGAACAGATAACAGTGGAGGAACTTACGACTAATCGGAAAGTTATTATATTTGGCCTTCCTGGTGCTTTTACGTCAACTTGCTCAACTGCACACGTACCGTCCTTTATTCGAACTCATGATAAATTAATATCAAAGGGAGTAGATGAGATTATTTGTATATCTGTGAATGATGTGCACGTATTAAAAGAATGGTCTAAAGTAACAGGAGCAGATTTGGCTGGGATATCAATGTGGGCTGATCCGTCCAGCGAGTTTACAACTGCTATTGGTATGAATTTTGATGTACCACTTGTTGGATTTTATGGCCGTTCATCGCGATACGCAATGTTAGTGGTAGATGGAGTAGTTCAGATATTTAATGAAGAGACATCAACTCGTGCCTGCGACCGCACTACTGGCGAAACAATGTTAGAGACCATGACTTAATTTAGCTTGCTGCCTTATCCATGAATTTGGCTAATTTGATATCGAGACCAGACAAGCCATCGCATGAGTGTGTCGTCAAAACTACCTGTACCCGGTTGTAGGTATTTGACCATTCTGGATGGTGATCAAGTTTTTCGGCACAAATTGCGACCTGGGTCATCCAGCCCCAAGCTTGGTGAAATGACTCGAATTTAAATTCCTTTGATATCGCATCCCTATTGTCGAGAAGTGACCAATCTGTCTTGAATAGTTCTTGTAGTTGGGTGCGGTCGGAAAGTGCATCTGTCATTGTTGTTCCTCAACTTCTATTTTTTTGAATGGCCCATAAGTGGTTAGTACATTAATTTCTTCGTTTACCGCTTTACCTTCTGCCTCTAAATACTTTGCGACGGCGTCTGAAAAACCTTGGTCTGCAAACCAATGTAGTGAATATGTTGCAACAGGCAGGTATCCACGGGCAAGCTTGTGAGATCCCTGAGCTCCAGCCTCAACACTATCTAATCGTTTTGCAATCGCGAAATCGATTGCCTGATAGTAACATAACTCAAAATGTAAAAAGGGAAAGCCTTTGGTGCTACCCCAGTAGCGGCCGTACAGTGTATTTCGCCCAATAAAATTTAGGGCACCTGCTACGTAAACTCCGTCGATATGGGCCATCACTAATAATATATCGTCGCGCAAATTATTTTGAGCTTCTTCAAAGAATTGTCGTGTTAAATATGGTGTGCCCCACTTTCGAGCGCCAGTATCTTGGTAAAATGTCCAAAACGCATCCCAATGCTTTGGTTGAATGTCATCCCCAGTTAGAACTTCAATTGTACCTCCAAAATTATGGGCCTGTAACCTTTCTTTGCGGATGTTTTTGCGTTTACGGCTGCTAAGGTTTTCTAGAAAATCTTCAAAACTCTTGTAGTTTGAGTTGAACCAATGAAATTGTTGCGTTTGGCGCTTATGTAAGCCCATTTGTGCACCTGTTTCCAGCTCACCTTTACTACAAAATGTGATGTGCAGTGATGACATTTTATTCTGTAATGCTAGCTGCACGGCTCCTTGAACTAGAGCTGATTTTGCTGTGGTTGCGTGGGTGTCTTTCACTAACAGTCGCCGGCCTGTGGCGGGTGTGTGTGGTACAGCTATCTGTAGTTTCGGGTAATAATCACCACCTGAATTTGCATAAGCATTAGCAAAATTATGATCAAAAATATACTCACCTTGGCTGTGGGTCTTTACATAGAGTGGGGATATCCCAATTGTCTCATCTGCTAATTTTGCCTGTAAATAATGTGGTATCCAACCGGTACCATGTCCCACTGAATTACTGTCTTCTAAAGCCTTCAAGAAACGGTATGTCGTAAACGGGTCAATTGGGTGGCCGTCCTTGGCCTCAGGGCAAGCACAATCATCCCACTCTTGTTCAGTGACTTGAGACAAATTCGTTAATACATTAATTTCGCATTGTTTATCTCTATTCACGTCAACCTCTACAAATAGCAGGTACTAGCTGCACTGGGTGATGCAGAAACTTCATGCCAAATAACCTTCAAAGGTTATATTGGTTGCAATTTCTCGTGCTTTTTTTTCGGATTTTGCCGATTGTATCGTCCAACAAAGAATTGGCAGGCCAAGAAGTTGAGGGACAAAATTTTGTAAATCAGACAAATATTTATGGTTGTGTGAAATGAAGCTAGCACCAATTCTATCTAAGTCGTTCATACCACGTAAATGTAACCGGGTTGAGTGTGGTATGGTTGGCCAGTCCGCTGCTTCAAATCGGTCAGTTACTAAACCAATGGGAATATTGAGATTGCTTTCAGCAAAGGCTGCTACGGAATTGGGATTAAATGACATAACAGCAACATCACCAACATAGGTTTTCAATGCCTGAGCGACTTTCAACTCAAGTTTACCAACGTTACTTCCTAGGTTTCCATCTTGATCTTTCATTTCAATTAAAAGTGGCACTTTCCCAGAAATTTGGGCCAAGGTTTGATCTAGAGTTGCTATGGTATCTGTCCCACCCAATAAGGTTACCTTCGAGAGCCATTCTGAATTTTTTTGCGCAATTGCTCCATTTTGGCTCGTAACTCTGTTCAGATGATAATCATGGAAGACCATGGCATTGCCATCTTTGGAGAGCTGGACATCAATTTCAATTCCATAACCACCAGATATAGCAGCAGCAATTGCGGCAGATGAGTTTTCAGGCTGCCCGTTCTGGACGTCGTGTAATCCCCGATGCGCAATTGGACGGGTCAGAAAACTCAAAGGCAATTCGATCATTTGACTTGGAATATTCCTTCGATTTCTACGGCTACGCCCATTGGAAGTGAGGGAGCAGATACAGCAGCACGTGCGTGTTTGCCGGCTTCACCAAGAGCTTGCGCAAGAAAATCTGAGGCGCCATTTATTACTTTTGGCTGCTCGGTAAAGTCTTGGGTTGAGTTAACGAAACCTGAGAGTTTAACTACGCGCACCAGACGACTGAGGTCTCCATTACAAGCGGCTTTTACTTGCGCCAACAAAGCCATTGCGCATGTTCTTGCCGCAGCGGCACCTTCTTCGGTTGACATAGTCTCACCTAATTTTCCAACGATAAAACCTTTTGTATCTTGGCTAACTTGGCCAGAAACGTATACCAAATCACCCACATGTACGAATGGTACGTAGTTAGCTGCTGGTGCTGGAGCATCTGGTAATTTAATACCCAATTTGGCAAGTGTTATTTCGATTTTGTTAGTCATGACCTTAGCTCCCAGATTTATTATTTTTAAGCGATATGCGTTATTTGGTTTCGTTAAAAGAGAAAACTTAATTTAATTGATTGCGCATCAGAATACTACATTTTAATACGATTTAACTAGGCATGTTTGGGCAGTGGTAAGTAAGTAAGCCGTATTTTTAGAAGGTTTTAGCTTTATTTTCAAAATTTCACGTTGGAAATTATTTTGAAATATTACATTAAGGTGACCAATGGGTTTTAAAAATAGCCAAATTTCAATATTTACTCTTTTAGGAGTGGTCATGCTCGTTACCGCTTGCAGCCAAGCTCCTAACGCCCTCGACAATGATCCGCTAGAACTCGTAAACCGAAAAACTCATGAATTGAATAAGTTCGTTGATAGTAATTTTATCTCGCCAACATCCGTAGGGTATAGTGCTTTAGTTCCTGACCCACTTGAAAATAGCTTAAGTAATTTTTCTGGTAATTTAAGTTTGCCAGGAAAAGTAGTGAATAATATTTTGCAATTTGACCTTAAAGCTGCAGGACAAAATTTATCTCGTTTTATAGTAAACAGTTCTATCGGTCTGTTAGGAATTTTTGATCCAGCCAACAGAATTGGTTTATATGAAAATAGTTCTGACTTTGGGCAGACCCTGCATCGTTGGGGTTTTAATGAAGGTGCCTACATCGAACTGCCACTATTTGGGGCTTCTAACTTCAGAGATGGTGTAGGACGATTTGTCGATATGACCCTTCTTGATCCATCAAGTTATGTTCTGAAAGAACCGGTAACTACCTATCGTTCGGTGGCTGGTGTGGGTGCTCTGTTGCAGGCCAGACAGATTTATGGCGACCAGATTGATGCGGTGCTTTATGAAAGCGCTGATAGTTACGCCCAAAATAAATTAATTTATTTGCAGCGACGGCGATTTCAATTAAAAGATGAGGCTAATGAAGTTTACATCGATCCATATTCTGAATGAATGATCATTTCAATTTTCGCCGACTTTTTGTGTCTGGGCTTATAGCCACTCTTGTTGCTGGGCCAGCCTTGGCAATATCCAAGGGGAGGGCTATCAAGTTGGTTGAAAGCCTTATTGGTGAAATTTCGTTAATGTTAAACTCCGTGAAAACTGAGACAGAGTTGACAAGTACATTTGAACGCATTGTTGTTAAGTATGCGGATATGAATGTCATTTCGAGGTCAACGCTAGGCCCACGTGCGAGAAGCGCCAGTGAATCTGAATTGAGAACTTTTAAAAAGGCCTTTCAACGTTACTTCGCTCGTAAATATAGCAAACAGTTTCTTAATTTTTCTGGCAGTCAAATCATTTTAAAAGATACTCAAGACCGAGGTAAATTTTTTGAGGTTGGTGCAAGCATCATAGTTGACGGCTCGTCAAATATTGATGTAAATTTTAGGGTGTCGGATCGCTCAGGCGAACCGCGCTTTTTTGATATTATACTAGAAGGCATTAGTCTTCTAGCCTCTGAACGGGTTGAAATAGGTGCCTTGTTGGATAATTCGCAGGGTGACATAGGCCTCCTTAGTAAAAACATTGAAGAATTAGGTTAATCCTTACCCATTAACGCATCCCAAATTGCGCCAAGTATTCTATTTTCCATCAATGAATTTTGTTTTTTCTTTACTACTTCTAATGAATTTATGGTTTTTGGTTTCTCACGCATCATGGGTAAAGGCCCTGGCTGCGACTGATTTACGATAACATCCATAGTTTCATACCAAATCTCGGCTGGGATCGTCCCACCAGTTACCCCTTTTAGGGGTGTATTGTCATCGTTTCCTATCCAAACACCAACAACAAAGTCTGCCGTAAACCCTATGAACCAGGCATCTCGGAAAGATTGGGTTGTTCCAGTTTTTCCAGCGACTTCAATATTTTGTATTTTCGCTCTTTGGCCAGTTCCGGTTTGAACAACTTGGTGCATCATAAAGGTCAATGCCTTCGCTGCTTCGTTGCTTATCACTCGTTCGCCAATCCCACCAGTTCGGCCAATTAGGGGTGTTGTCTCTCCCAGCAGGCTTAGTTGTTCTAGACCATATGGTAATACTGATGAGCCACCATTTAAAATACCTGCGTACGCACCTGTCATTTCTATTAGGGTACTTTCAGAGGCACCTAGCGCTAATGCAGGTCCAATTGCTAATTCACTAGTAATACCAAAATCGTATGCAGTTTTCCTGACCAAGTCACGACCGACATGTTCTGAAATTTTAATAGCAGGTATATTTAGAGACTCTGCTAAAGCATAAGTAAATGTAACGTCACCAGAAAACCCATCATTGTAATTTCCTGGTGACCACTCACCAGATCCCGGTATATTATAGGTTACTGGCTCATCACGTACGATATCAAAAGGGGTGTAACCAAGATCGAGCGCTGTGGCGTAAACAAAGGGCTTGAATGCTGAACCAGTTTGTCTCTTTGCTTGAGTTGCTCGGTTAAAAGCGCCGGTTATTTTGGTGTTTCGCCCTCCTATCATGGCGCGTACAGCGCCATCAGCACTCATCACAACGACCGCCACCTGTGCTTTTGATTCATCGTCTATTTTGCTTTCAAACGTTCTTCGAACAGCCGCCTCCGTGGCTTTTTGAATGTCTTGATCAAAGGTTGTTTGAATTATTACATCTTCTGTAGTTTCTCGAGTAAAAAAAATAGGACCAGAAGCCATCACCCAATCTGCAAAGTACCCACCAGCCCTTGCCGTCGCCGCAGGGCTCAGTGAAGCTGGTGTCAAAATAGCAAAATTTGCTTCCGCTTTGGTTAGGTAATTTTGCTGGCTCATTAATTGAATTACAATTTCTGCGCGCGCGCGCGCGCCACTTAAATTATCGGTAGGTGCAAGCTTGGAGGGTGCCTTCAGCAATCCGGCTAACATTGCAGCTTCTGCTGGGTTTACTTGCGTCGCAGATTTCCCAAAATAGCGTTGGGCTGCAGCTTCAAATCCACGAGCACCAGCGCCTAGAAATGCACGATTGAGATAAATAGTTAGAATTTCGTCTTTAGAATATCTTGCCTCCATTGCAATTGCAAAAGTAGCTTCTTTGACCTTTCGCCAAAGTGTTGTGCGCCTGCATGATCGCTCATACTCTCTCTCAGACTTCCAAACCTTAATGCTATAGGGCTGTCCAAGGCATATTAACTTAGCGGTTTGCTGCGTAATGGTAGAGCCACCATTTCCAGACAGTGGACCACGGCCAGAACGTATATTGATCCTTATGGCAGAACCAACACCGCGGGGGCTTATCCCAAAATGACGGTAGAAGCGTTTATCTTCTGTTGCTATGATTGCAGCTTTTAAAAAGGGAGAAACGCTTTCAGCGGTTACTATCCCGCCAAATTGATCGCCACGCCAGGCAAAAACTTTGCCATGGCGGTCGAGCAGAGTGACTGAACCTTTGGCTCTGCCATCTATAAGATCAGTGAACTTTGGAAGCCCTACGGCAAAATAAGATACGCCCAAAGCTATCAATAAGCTAGTTACCAAACTTAATCGCCAGGTTATGGCCCAAAATAGTCTGATAGGAAGAAGAAATACATACCAAACAAAAGCAAAAAAATTAAAAGACTTTTTGTTCGATTCGTGACTGGTAGCGGATTTATTTTTACGCAATTTCTTGGAAGACTGCTTCCGCTTGTCTGCAGTTAGACGCTGCCGCTGCTCTGTCTTTTTCTTTGTCATGGGGCTAACTAAGTTTCACTATTTCTGATGATATAACAGCAGTTTTGCATTAACGATGCTTCATTAGCACTAGTATAAAATTATGATCTTCAATTGGTACTTTCAGTGAGATTAAAAAATCTAGACCTGTTACTAAATTGTTTGTGCAATTGCGGTGGCCAAAAGTGGTACGGTCGTCATGTTGAGGCCAGCAATATTTATACGACTGTCACCAACCATATATACAGCAAAATCAGTTCGAATTTTTTCTACAAGATCAGAAGAAATTCCCAGTTTTGAGAACATACCACGATGGTGGGCTAGAAAATCAAATCTGTCTGAGCCTGTTTTTTTATGCAGTTCATTGGCTAATTGTTTACGTAAGTTGATCATGCTGAGGCGAGTTTCTTCCAATTCTTGAACCCAAGATTTGCGGAGGGGTGTGTCCTCTAAAATCATAGTTACAAGCCGAGCTCCATGATCTGGTGGAAATGAAAAATTTTGCCTGTTTAAAAAGGAAAGGTTACCTTGCGTGATTGCGCGCTGTTGTGGGTCACAAGTAACTGCAATCAAAATACCTGTACGTTCTCGGTAAATACCGAAGTTTTTTGAGCAGCTCGCGGCTATTAAACATTCTGGCAGCTGACTAGCAATTTTTCTAGTAAAACGTGCATCTTGCTCTAGGCCGTCACCAAATCCCTGATAGGCAATATCAACGAACGGTATAACGCCATTATTGCTTAAAATTGCAATCAGCTGATCTTCCTGTTCTGATGTTAAGTTTGCACCGGTTGGGTTGTGACAGCATCCATGTAGTAGCACTATGTCACCTGTTGGGATCTTCTTGATATCATGTAGCATACCGTCAAAATCAACGCCGCCAGTTTCAGAATTAAAGTACTTATATTCCGCCAATGGCATGCCAAGATGTTTCACAATAGACAGGTGGTTAGGCCAGGTTGGATTGGATAACCAGACGGTGGCATTTGGTTCCGCTATTTTTATTAGTTCTAAAGCTTGCCGAACCGCCCCAGTTCCACCCGGAGTTGCGACGGCTGCTACTTTGTCTAATGAAACAGCCCCATTTAGAACCAAATCAATCATACATTTAGAAAATGCTGGATCACCAGCAAGACCCACATATGATTTTGTTTCTTGATTTTGCCAAAGTTGCTTTTCTGCTGCTTTCACGGCAAGCATAACTGGTGTGGCTCCTGATGCGTTTTTGTATACGCCGACGCCAAGGTCAATTTTATTTTCTCTCACATCGGCTTTGTAAGCATCCATCAAGGCGAGGATTTTATCTTGGGGCTGTTTGAGAAGATTATTGAGCATCAGTTATCTCCAGTGGCAATATTTAGCGTTGGGAATTGGCCCCACTCAGTCCAGCTGCCATCATAAAGTGCGTGGTCAGTTTTGCCAACTCTTTGGAGGGCTAAAGATAATACTGCAGCGGTTATTCCAGATCCACAGGTCGTTATGGCTGGCTTGTTGAGATCAATGCCAGCGTTTTTAAATACTTTAGTTAGTTCGGGCACTGTTTTCATCGTATGATCTGTATTTAGAACTTTGGTAAATGGCAGATTTTTAGAATTTGGGATGTGGCCTGAACGCAAACCTGTACGAGGTTCGGGTGCCTCGCCAATAAAACGTGTCCCAGAACGAGCGTCAATTATCTCATGATCATTAAGTTTTGAGGCATGGGCCACTTGTGTAACATCACGCACCATTTGTAGTTGTTGTTTAACAGTCATATGCCTGTCTCGGATTATGGGTGCAGTTGTAGAAAGTGGGTTTCCGTCGGCAATCCACTTTGGTAAACCACCGTCCAAAACGGCTACTGAGTTGTGGCCCATTAAACGAAAAAGCCACCAAACTCTCGCAGCAGAAAAAAGACCTTTAGTATCATAAACTATAATTTGATGTCCGTCGCCCACTCCCAAAGCTCTGACACGCGACATAAATTTTTCCACTGGTGGGACCATATGGGGGAGTGTGGAGCGGTGATCTGAAATGTCATCAATGTCGAAGAAACGTGCATTTAAGATATGCCCGTTGACAAACTCGTTACTGGCATCGCGTCCGTCTGAAGGCATATGCCAGCTTGCGTCTATAATGCGAACAATGGGATCTTGCTGGTTTGCTTTAAGCCACTCTGTCGAAACCAATGTATTTGGATCATCTTTCATAATAATGAAACCCCAGGGAACAAGTTGGATTTAACTGGCGTGAAGAGACAAGACAAGATGTTCTATGCTTGAATAATTGCGTAAAGGTTATTTCCTGAGTTTCAAAGTTAAGAAACAGCATTCAGATCCCTTGCTTTAAAAGTCTTTGTTTTTGGCGACCCCAATCCCGTTTTGCTTCGTTAGCGCGCTTGTCATGGTTTTTCTTACCCTTGGCAATCCCAAGTTTAATTTTGATCCGACCTTTGTGATTAAAATACATAACTAAAGGCACAAGGGTTAAACCTTCGCGCTGAGTGGCGTTCCAAAGTCGCGATAGTTCACGCTTGGATACCAGCAATTTACGGCGGCGTTTTTCTTCATGTCCCCAGGTTTTTGCCTGTGGGAATGGCGCGATGTACGAGTTAACCAGCCACAGTTCACTCTGTTCCACAGCGGCATAACTTTCAGCAATATTTCCAGACTTTTCTCGAAGAGACTTAACTTCAGATCCCATCAGCATCACACCACATTCGATGTCATTCTCAATTTCATAATCATATCGCGCACGTCGATATTCTGCGATAATACGGTAATTAGGATCAGATTTTTTGTTAACCATAGCCGCTTTCATATATGGTGGTGTTCTAGTTTTGCCAATAGGTCTGAAACGTATACCGAAACTATTCTAATCTACGAGTTGATCAAACCTGCATGCCTAAGTGCATTGTCCATCTGGGTTTTAGCTGCATCAGTCAGGCCAACTAGAGGTAAGCGGACCTCTTCGGAACAAAGACCCAGTTTAGTAAGCCCATATTTAGCGCTTACCAAACCTGGTTCTTGAAAAGTGGCGAGATGTAGCGGCATTAACTGATCTGTTATTTTCAGGGCGAGTTTATAATTTCCCTTCAAAGTAGCTTCCTGCATCTGAGCGCAAAGAGCTGGGGCCATATTCGCTGTCACTGAAATACAACCTGCGCCTCCGTGGGCGTTAAATCCTAACGCAGTTGCGTCCTCGCCTGAAAGCTGAATGAAATCTTTTCCACAGCTAAGTCTTTGTTGTGGTACTCGCGCCAGATCGCCTGTAGCGTCTTTTACGCCTATAATATGTTTGTGTTGAGCTAACAGTCCCATCGTTTCTGCTGTCATGTCCACAACAGATCTACCCGGAATATTATAGATGATCAGATCTATACCACAGTCTGCTGCAGCCAAAAAGTGGGCCACTAGGCCAGCTTGAGTTGGTTTATTATAGTATGGTGTTACAACTAGTGCCGCAGTTGCGCCCGCCGCTTTGGCTGCCTTAACAAGCCGCACTGTTTCTGCTGTATTATTTGATCCTGCGCCCGCCACTACTGGAATACGACCAGCCACCTGAGTAACCACTGTTTCTACCACACCATCATGCTCGTCATGTGTTAGGGTAGGGCTCTCGCCGGTCGTACCCACAGGAACTAATCCGTGGCTGCCTTGATCAATATGCCAATCTACAAGTCTCTTTAACGCCTTAATGTCTACTTTGCTGTTTGCAAACGGAGTAACAAGAGCAGGTAAAGATCCAGAAATCATAACGTTTCCTTTGAATTGAGGCCTCATTGCCTGAATTTAAGTTAAAAAAATACTAACTGGAAACCATAGGTTTGCCAAGTTTTGTGATTGAAAATTTTTTCTGCAGGGCGCAAGTTCTTTAATATGAAAATTTTTCTTTTTCTTTTATTATTTGTTCTGTCGCACTCTAAAGTAATTGCGCAGGACGCCGCAGCCGTGGCGGCATTGCGTGCAGCATTTACAGCTTCAGAAAGAGGAAATTGGGATATTGCTGGGCGTTTGGTGCGGCCAGCTGGGGCTGTAGCTATTGACCTGATTGAATGGGACAGGTTGCGCGCTAGTGAAGGTCAGTTTGTTGATACTCTTGATTTTTTAATTCGCAGGCCAGATTGGCCTGGGCTTCCTTATTTGCGCAAACGTAGTGAAATAACCATTACGAAAAACGATATTGCAACGGATATAATTGAATTCTTTGAACAGCAGCCTCCACAAACTGGTCTTGGGACGCTGAGGTTGGCCCAAGCGCTCACCAAAATGGGTCAAAAATCAGAAGGAGTATTAGTAGCTCAAAATGGCTGGATCAGCTTTGATTTGGAGCCTGAGGATGAACGTGAGTTTCTCAAAGATTTTGGTAAACATTTAACCAATTTGCACGAGGTGCGCCTTGATATGTTGCTCTGGCGAGGAAGCACATCTACAGCTAGTCGGGTTTTGCCTTTGGTCAGCGACGGACATGCCAAGCTTGGCAAGGCTAGGATAGCGTTACAAAGAAATCTAGGCGGGCTTCAAGCACGCATTTCGCGTATACCGAAAAAACTAAAGGCCGACCCTGGTTTAGCTTATGATAGGTTCAAATGGCGTTTGGCCCACAAGCTTCCAGAAAAAGCAATTCAACTTCTTCTTTCCCAATCCTCTGAAAAGGACCGCTTGGGCCAACCTCATAAATGGGCAGTAAAACGTCTGGTTTTAGCTCGTGATTTGATTTGGGACAGAAATTACCAAACAGCTTATACGGTTGCAAAAAATCATCAACTGAAACAGGGAAAAGATTATGCGGAGCTGGAGTGGTTGGCGGGTTTTATCGCCTTGCGAAAATTAAAAAAACCACAGCTGGCTTTAATACACTTTAAAAACCATGAAACTGCTGTAGGCAGTGCAATTTCATTAGGTAGAAGCTACTATTGGCAGGGGCGGGCCCAGCAAGCAATGGGACAGACTGATGAAGCGAAACTTTCTTATATTAAGGGTGCAAATTATCAAACTTCATTTTATGGGTTACTTGCTTCTGAGGCTGCCAATGTTCCTTTGAGGTCAAGGCTTGCTGGAGGCAGTATGGATCTTGGATGGCAGAACTCTGCTTTCTCTAAATCTAGCGTTTTGGAAGCTGGCCTGCTATTTTTTAAAGTTGGACAACCTCGCCGTGGGGTACGTTTCCTAACTCATTTGGCGGAAAGTCAAAGTCCCAGCGACATGGCGAAGCTGGCTGGAATGGCTGAAGAGTTTAGAATTCCATATCTACAGTTGATGCTGGGAAAGCGGGCAGCTCTGTATGATGTAATGCTTGAACGGCATTTTTATCCATTACACCCTCTACTCATAAATGGAGATGGCATTTCCCCAGAATTAGGCTTGGCTATAGCCCGCCGGGAAAGTGAATTTTTTGCTGGTGCTATTTCAGGTGTGGGGGCACTTGGCTTGATGCAAGTAATGCCAGCCACAGCTAAAGAAATGGCCGGAAAACTGGGAATCGCATACTCTCGAAGTAAGATGCTAGGGGATCCAAAATATAATGCAAAAATAGGTGTTAGGTACTTAAAAGAGCTTATAGAGGAATTTGGTAACAGCCCAGTGCACGTTGCAGCGGCCTATAATGCTGGTCCAAGTCGTGCTCGAAGTTGGACGGCTAAATTGGGGGACCCAAGGCTAGGTGGGGTTGATGTCATCGATTGGATCGAAGAGATCCCATTTAGTGAAACTCGAAATTACGTGATGCGGGTGGCAGAGAGTTTGCCAAATTACCGAGCGCGACTTACCGGCCAACCAATGCCTCTGAATTTTTTGAGTGAGCTAAAGGGTAACTATCGTCCACCACCACCATTTTTGGCACCAGCTATTTCCATACGGCCTGTTGGTCGTACTAGGTAACTGAAACTCTCGCACGCCAAAGAGTAAATAATCCGGCAGCCACAACTAATACTGCACCCACAGCGACGTTTGTTTCAATGACTTCACCAAATACCATAACTCCAATTGTGGCACCGAATACTAGCTGCAGATATGTGAACGGTTGTACCGCAGAGGCCTCTGCAACTTCATAGCATCGAATTAAAAGCCAATGTCCGGTCGCTCCTGTAAAACAGAGGCAAAGCATTAAGAGCCAATCAGCTGGGATCATATCTTCAAGATGAAACATGCCTACAAAAGTCATAACAATACATCCCATAACGCCAGTCCAAAAGAAGCTCGTTGCGGTACTATCTTGGCGCGCTACGTAGCGTGTCAGTAGGCTGTAAAGTGCAAACATAGACGCTGCTATCACGGGTATTATCGCATAAGCAGAGAATACTCCCATGCCTGGCTTAAGAATTATCAGTACGCCGCAGAGGCCAACGAAAATCGCCATCCACCGACGCCAGCCCACTATTTCACCTAAGATAGGACCTGACATTGCCGCAACTATTAATGTGTATGACGAGAATATTGCTAAACTCTCGACCAGGCCCAAGTAGGTAAATCCTGTAACCATTACACATATTTCAGTTGCTAATAAAACGCCTCTAAAACCTTGTAAATAGGGCTGGCGGGTACGGGCCGCATTACGTATTCCACCAACCTGCTTCGCAGAAATTGTCATTACAAAGGCTGCAAAAAACCAGTAACGAACCATGACAACCATGTAGACGTTATATGTTGAAGATAAATGCAGGCTCAGTCCGTCTTGCACCGCAAAAACAAAGGTTGTGCCCACCATTAACCCGATGCCAAGGCGTGTATTGTGTCCTGCACTCATAGTTTTTTACCTTTGGTCATGTGCCTTTTACGGCCAAACCCGGTGACGCGCTCTACTTTGAAACCACCGTCTTCTAAACTACGACGCATGGACCCTGATGCAGAATAAGTTGCAAAACTACCACCAGTCTTGGTATGTGTGGCAACTTCTTGCATAAGTGCTGCTCCCCAAAGTTCTGGATTCTTGGCTGGTGAAAATCCGTCCAAAAACCAAGCATCGGCTTTGTGTCGCCAAGACGGAAGGGTCTTGCGGGCGTCGCCCACAATCAGTTTGAATTCTAAATCTGGCAATTCCATCTTTGTAGACCAAAGTGGTGCCAGTTCTGTGGCCAATGAATTAATTTCTGGAAAGGTGCTGTGTGCTTGGATCATTTGAGTGGGGGCAAGTGGAAACAATTCAAAGCTTGTAAAATATAATTTTCCTTTATTACCAGATTGCCGCCATGCTTGGATCGCTCCCAAAAGATTGAGGCCAGTTCCAAAGCCAAGCTCGGCGATATGAAAGCCATTTTGAAATCTTTTTGGAAGGTCGTTACCTGATAGAAAAACGTGGTGGCATTCTGCTAAACCATTGTCTACCGAGTAGTAAGGGTCAGAAAACTGGGTTGAGATTGGTACGCCATCGCGCCACTTTATAATATCAGGCTGGTGGATGATCATGGGCTACCTTAAGTATTTAGAGAACCATGCAGAAGGGCAAGGATTTTGGCAACTGCTGAAGTAACAATTTTAGGGGCAGGTGTATTTGGCCTTTCAATAGCTTTTTGCTGCAGTTTGAGGGGTGCCCGTGTGCGCGTTATTGACCCCGCTGGTGTGGGAGCGGGCGCCAGTGGTGGCTTTGTTGGTGCACTTGCGCCTCACACTCCGGACTTATGGTTGCCTAAGAAACAGTTTCAATTAGAAAGTTTATTATACTCCCGCAGCTTCTGGCCTGAAGTTGAAGCTAACTCAGGTATTTTGACTGGATTTGCTAATCATGGGCGTTTGCAACCGATCAATGAAGAACGTTTGGTTCCATTGGCACTATCGCGTATTTCTGATGCAGAACAAAACTGGGGAGACAAAGCTAAATGGCAAGTAGTATCTGCCAGTCAAGTGGGAGATTGGGCCCCGCCCTCGTCTACTGGCCAACTAATTTATGATACACTTTCGGCTCATATACATCCCCTCAAGGCAACCCGCGCACTTGCTCATGCTGTTGAAAACTTAGGTGGGGTGATCACGCCTGCAGGCGCTCGTCAGGGAGTAATCATAGATGCCCGTGGCTGGCAGGGTTTAATTGAAATATCTGAAACTTTAGGACAAGAGTTTGGTAATGGGGTAAAAGGGCAGGCTGCGTTACTTGATTTTAATAGTCCTGATAAGCCACAACTTTTTTCTGATGGTTTGCACGTTGTCCCGCACCTGGATGGAACTGTTGGTATTGGCTCCACCAGTGAGCGATACTTCAAATCACCTATAAAAAATGATGAACAACTTGATGACTTAATAGCCAAGGCTAAAAAATTATTCCCAATCTTAAAAGATGCCCCAGTAATTTCTCGTTGGGCGGGAGTACGTCCCAGAGCCTTTACCCGTGCGCCCGTATTGGGCAAACACCCAGTGAACCCAGATTGGTTTATTGCTAACGGAGGATTTAAAATTGGTTTTGGTATGGCCCCTAAGATTGGGCAGGTTATGGCGGATCTGATTTTAGACGGTGTTGATCACATTCCTGATGATTTTCGCGCCAGGGCTAGCTTGGCATCTGGAAAAGAACAGATATTTGAATAAAATAGCTTAAATATTAATTAGCTAATTAATCAGTATTTAAAAGTATTTCTGTACGCGATTACGTTAGTTAAAATTTTAATTAAATTTAAATGTTAAACTTTGTTGCCGAGGTAAGGCAAAAATGCCTCTACAGCTGCGCTAGCCATTACAATTATATTATCTGTGTCTGGGTTTGTAACATTTAAACCTCCAAGGACTACTTGGACTTTTGCCTGGCCATGGGGCAGAGTGTTTAGCAATTCTTTTACATCAACCAGGTTAGGTTTTTGGACTGCCACTGTTACTTCAACCCTCATGTCTTCCGGTGCAAGGTTTAAGGTGGGCCCTAAAGCTTGGAACATTGGTATATTAGAGTGGCGTATTGCGTCTTCAATTGCACGACGCGCTGCTTTTGTATAATCTTCACCATATTGATCATTTCCCATCCCCATTTCTATAATAAATCTTTGATCAGTCACTGTGGTATTCCTAAATCCAACGATACGGAAATGGCGACATTAGCAATAACTGTTGGGTTCCCGACAGGGCGGGGAACATCTAAACCGCCTTGGACGACCTTCACTTTGACTTTCCCATATGGAAATACCTCTGATACCATTTTCCTATTTACAGAGGCAGGTTTTTGAACGCCAATTTTAACGTCGATCAACATTGCGGTTTTTTCTTTTCCAAAAAGCTCAGCTATATTTATTGAATTATGCCAAAGCGCATCCCTTACGGCGCGTATGGCTGCTTCTGTGTAGTCACGTCGACGTAAAGATGAACCCATGCCAAACTCTGTGAGCAGTCGTTTAATGGCCATATTGTTGTCCTAAGATTTTAGTGACAGATGTGAATTTGAAAATATATTTCAAGCTTCAGACATCAAAATTCCACACCTATTTGGGCCTTAATTCCAGAACGAAATGGATGTTTTATGAGTTCCATCTCGGTTACTAAATCTGCTAACTCAATCAAATCTAAGTGTGCATTTCTGCCGGTAAGCACCACATGTGTCATTGGTGGTTTCTCATTTTTTAAAAACTTAACGACTTCCTTGATGTCAATATAATCATATCGTAATGCAATATTTATTTCATCGAGCAGAACCATGTGGTTTGTATCATCTAAAATCAGCTCTTTCGCTTTTGACCAAGCGGCTTGGGCCATCTCGGTGTCGCGGGTCTTGTCTTGGGTTTCCCAAGTGAAGCCTTCCCCCATGGTGTGAAATGCGCAAATTTTACTGAAGTGGGAAATAATCAAATCTCTCTCGCCAGTACTCATTCCACCTTTAATAAATTGTACTACTGCGCTTTTTCGTCCATGTGCTATATGCCGGAAAATCATGTTAAATGCTGCTGAAGATTTTCCTTTTCCCTTACCAGTGTGAACAATTACTAATCCTTTTTCGTCTGTCTTAGTTGCCATTATTTTGTCACGAGCGGCTTTTTTCTTTGCCATTTTCATTGTGTGGCGTTCAGCATCATCAGTCATGTAAGTATCCTAATCTTTGAGACATCTTATCGTTTGAAATGTTGGGTGCAAGTAAGGCTTTTTTGATTGATTAAAATAGATCCCAAACAAAAGGGATGATTTTCTAACTCTTTGGTAGTAGTTCTGCTATTCGAGCTCGAGCGGAGTTAGATCGAGGATGCCAAAGTCCTCGATCGATTGACTCTTGAAGGCGCTCTGCAATCTCGCGCAAAGCTGGGGCATTAGTACTAGCGATGAAGTTTCTATTGTCATCATCCTCCAGGAATGTGGCCTCCACGGCATCGAAGTGATGCGATTTTACGGCTCCTGTGGTAGCGGCAAAGGCAAACATATAATCGACAGTTGCTGCAATTTCGAATGCACCTTTATAGCCATGGCGCTTAACCCCGTTGATCCATTTCGGATTTAGGACTCGTGATCGTATTACCCGCGCCATTTCATCATCTAAGGTACGTATCACAGGGCGTTCTGGCCGGGAGTGATCGTTGTGGTAGATGGGTCTAGCTTGTCCCTGCAAGCTAGTTATCGCTGCGGCAGCACCTCCCTCAAATTGGTAATAGTCATCGCTGTCGAGAAGGTCATGCTCACGGTTATCTTGATTTTGTACAATCGCTTCTACCTGACCTAGGCGGGTCTCAAATCCCTTGCGATCCTGATTGCCGGTCCTTCCCTTGCCGTAAGCGTAGCTGCCCCATTCTAAATAGGCAGCCCCAAAATCGGCCTGAGTGTCCCATATCCGTTCATCGATCAAAGCCTGCAACCCAGCTCCATATGCTCCAGGTTTTGAGCCATAAACTCTTGCTCCAGAGCCATTTCCTTTAGCTGGGTTCAAATTACTTGGTTCATCCAGCTCGAAAACGGCTCGTGCTGCGCTATCAACTAAGTCAATTAATCCTGGGAAAGCATCACGAAAAAAACCTGAAATACGAAGAGTGACATCTACACGTGGACGTCCCAACGCGCTGGCTGGGATTACTGCAAATCCTGTGACCCTACGATTGGCGCTATCCCATTGGGGTTTTACGCCCATCAGCGCCAAACACTGTGCTATGTCATCCCCACCTGTACGCATATTGGCGGTGCCCCATGCCGTAAGTAAAAGAGAGCGGGGCCAATCCCCATGATCTTGTAAATGTTTGTCTATTAGTAAGTTAGCAGATTTCCAGCCTAAGGCCCAAGCGGTTGGCGTGGGTATGGCTCGGCTGTCGACTGAGTAAAAATTGCGTCCAGTTGGCAAGACATCTAACCGGCCGCGAGTAGGAGCGCCGGATGGACCTGGGTAAACAAATTCTCCAGCAAGTGCGCTTAATAGCCCCTTGATCTCAGAAGTTCCACATGTGGCCAGCTTTGGGGTCATGTGATTATTTATATGATTTATAACCATGGCAGATTTTGGGCCAGGGGCTTTTATTTTTCCTTCCATCAAATTTTGAGCAAGCAGCTCGAGTCGCTCAACCGTATCGCCATTACTTCGCCAGATATCATCGCTAACAGAGGCCAGTGCCTCTGGCTTATAGTCCTGCCATGAACCTGCTAGATCACAGTCTAGCGGATCAAACGACAAGCTCAAATCATCTGCCATGGCACGTAAAAGAGACGCATCACCTTCTTTGCCGGAGCCACGTGGGATGCGCGCCAGTGCAATGGTCAGATCTCTTAATTGTATTCCTTCAGGGGTCTTCCCAAAGATATGCAAACCATCACGGATTTGAGCTTCCTTCAGATCGCAAAGGTATGCGTCTAATTTAGCTAAGTCACCAGTCTCTTCACCTTGGAAACCAATATCTTCATCCAAACCAGTTGTGGCTGTGAGAGAAAGAATTTCACGTCTAAGATAGTCGATTCTACGTGGGTCAATCCCTGCTGCCTCGTAATATTCATCGACTAAAGCCTCCAAATCTCGCAGAGGGCCGTAAGTTTCTGCTCGGCTCATAGGTGGGGTGAGATGATCAATGATAACCGCCTGAGATCGTCTTTTGGCTTGAGTACCTTCCCCTGGATCATTTACAATAAATGGATAAATGTGTGGGAGTGGCCCTAAAATTGCTTCGGGCAGGCACTCCTCGCTCAAGGCAACTGCCTTACCAGGCAGCCACTCTAAGTTGCCATGCTTGCCAAGATGCACAATTGCATGAACACCCTGTGAGTGGCGAAACCAAAAATAGAAAGCAAGGTAGTTGTGTGGTGGCACTAGGTCTGGTGAATGATATGTTTCAGTTGGGTCAATGTTATAGCCACGGGCCGGTTGGAGGCCTAAGGTAACATTACCAAACTCAAGAATGGACAGCTTGAAGCCGCCTTCGGCAGTCCCGGTCTTAGGTTCAAGAAATGGATCTAGGCAAGGATCGCCCCATCGATCCTCAATCTGGGCGCGCAGGGTGTAGGGCAGGGTTTGATAGTGCTTTAGATAGTTTGCCAAGGAAAGTGTTTTACCGCCACTGCGATCTGTACGATCGGTAAGCCAATTGGTAGGCCCAGCCATGATACGGGCCATCAAATCTGCGCTGTCTTTGGGAAGAGCCTTCACATTGTATCCGGCCTCTTGCAGACATTTTAGTATATATACTGCTGACTCTGGGGTATCCAGGCCGACTCCATTGGCAAGTCGTCCGTCCTTGTTGGGATAATTTGCCAATACTAAGGCGACCTGACGCTCTGAGACACTGGTGTGGCGCAGTTTTGCCCAATTCGAGGTAAGGGCTGCCACAAACGAGATGCGGTCGCCACGAGCTTTATATGTGGCAATCGGGCATTCTGTTGTTTCATCAAAAAATGCTTCCCCCTTGAAGCTGACGGCACGTGACAAAATTCTTCCGTCAACTTCAGGTAGGGCGACATTCATCGCAATATCTCGAGCAGACAGGCCATTGAGCCCGCTTTCCCAATCTTTTTCAGTACTTGCAGAAAATACGACTTGGAAGACGGGCGCTTTGCAAGCTGAAGGCAAGGTAAGTGGGTTGTCTGGGCTGCTGTCTCCATGGGGATTGCCTACGGCAAAGGAAGTACAATTTAGAATCACCGTGGGAGCTGCAGATCGAAATAGTTGATCTAAAGTGGCCACAGAGATTGGATCTTTAAGTGAAGCCACAAAAACTGGTAGCGGATTGATGCCAGAACGCAGCATAGCCTTTACCATTCGGTTGATTGGGTTGAGTCCCGCCCCCTGCACCAATGCCCGATAAAAAACTAAAGGCACAACTGGTGCGCCTTTCACCCATTTTGCCTTTGCAGATATAATGTCTGAGATGCCAGCACCTGGCCAATATACACCGGCACGTAACAGCGGCTCTGCAGCTTGCGGTTTATTGGCTTGATCAATAATGAATTTACAATAATGGAGAAAATTTACTGAGTTTTTGGGCCCACCTTCCACTAAATATGCCCAAAGTGCATCATAATCTTTGTCGGAGATTGTTGAGAACTGGCGAAGTTCTAGATCTGGTTTGTCGTCGCCAGGCAGGGCTGCAAAAGTTACACCTGCCTCGATCAAGCGGGCGGCATATTGCTCAAAGCCATATTTCCAATAACCCACGCCACCTAGTACGCGAACCACTACTAATTTTGCTTTAGAGGCGCAGGATTCAATATGTAGATCTACAGACATGGGATGTTGAAGATGCATCATGCTGGCTAAGCGCAGGCCTGGTGGATCTGACATCTCGGAGCGCGCGGTCGAAAGCGCTGCAAGTTCTGTATCAGCGGCGGAGATAAAGATGACATCAGCAGGAGTTTGGCCCAAGTCAACTGGCTCTTTTCCATCATCCACAGATCCAGGTGTGGCGGCAAGTAGGTGCATCAGGTGGTTCCGTCTTGCTCAATGGAGGGGAATAGGGCATCAGCGAATAATAAGCGAGTAGCTGCTTTAAAGGATATATCATGGTCAACAAAGGTTCGGGCAGCAGCAAACAGCGTGGTAATAGTCCACGCCATAGCGAACATAACGCCAAAGGCAGTAGAAAAAATCCTTTTGGAAAAAGTGATGATAAGGTCCAATTGCTGGCCCGGATGAAAGCAGCTGCAGCATCGCGCAAAGCTACTAAGTGACCTCATAGAACTTTTTTCATGAAGATGCTGCTAGAGTTTCTGGTATAATCACCAAACGGTCCGCAGAGTTGGAAGCTATTTCGTTCATAAAGCTTAATCGCGGCGTGCAAAGTGTTTCCAGTTTCTAGTTTTATTTCTGGAAGGCATCTTTCGTGGGCCAGATTCTCAAGACATTTTAAGATGGCATCAGCCACCCCTCGTCCTCGGTAATTGGGGTCCACAAACATGGACTTTATTTCCCCATATCCTTCCTTGACCGCTAGTGCGCCGGTCCCACAGAACACGGAGCCATAGCGGGCGGCAAAGAAATTTACATTCTTTGTGCTAAGCTCATCAAGCGACAAATAGTTATTGTGTTCAGGTGGAAACAGCGCTTGCATCAGCGCGTGACTGGACTGCAGTAGATCTATGACTTGTGGTTCATGTGGATTGGTGCGCTCAACAAAAATCATTTTGTTATTTGGTCATAATACAGGCATTTAGCGCTGCTTCAATTTCTGGACGGTCAAGTCCAGTTTGACCAATCACCACTAGTCGCGTGATACGGGGGGCCATGTCGAAAGGTTGATCGAAATAGGTTTCAACCCTCGGGCCTACTGCTTGAAGGGTTAGGCGCATAGGTTTTCCTACTACGGCCGCAAAGCCTTTGAGGCGTAAAATGTCATGAGTAATGATGATTTTGGAGACTTGATCTGCAAATACTTTAGGATCTGCTACCTCACCAAGGTTTACTACAAAGCTTTCAAAGGCATCGTGGTCATGCTCATGATGGTCGTCCTCATCAACTTGAGTTCTGTTGTCATGTTCATGTTCATGGTGGTGGTGAACCTCATGACGTGACGCCAGATCAGTCTCAGCGCCAATACCTTGACCTAGCAACACATCTACGGGCAATTTGCCCATTGAAGTTTTTACTATCTGCACACCGTTGCGTGTTGATTGCTTTAGGCTGGCCACTAACGCATCAGCTTGTGCCACATTTAGCAAATCTATTTTATTCACTACCAGCATATCCGCGCAGGCAACCTGATCCTCAAATAACTCTGATAGTGGGGTTTCGTGATCTAGGTTCTTATCTAGCTTACGCTGTGCATCCACCGCTTCCACAGAATGGGCGAAGCGTCCGTCAGTGACGGCTTTACCGTCCACCACTGTTACTACGCCATCTACGGTTACCTGAGTTGAGATTTTTGGCCAATTAAATGCGCGAACTAAAGGTTGTGGCAGAGCTAAGCCGCTGGTTTCGATTACAATATGGTCCGGTTTGTTATCACGGGTCAGCAGCTTTTCCATGGTAGGGATAAAATCATCAGCCACGGTGCAGCAGATACAGCCATTAGATAGCTCCATCACATCATCTTCGCTGCAGGTCTCGTCGCCACATCCTTTGAGAATATCGCCGTCAACGCCTAAATCGCCAAACTCGTTGATGATTAGGGCAATCCTTCGGCCACGTGCGTTTTGTAACATGTGGCGGATCAATGTAGTTTTACCTGCGCCAAGAAAGCCGGTAATAATTGTAGCAGGAATTTTTGTGACCATGTTAGGGTTCCTTGTGATCAAGCTGCGAGTATTCTAGGCCGTGTACAGACTATGCAACAGGAGAATTTTTGAAAAACCGAGTGATTATATGCGAAACATGTGCGAAAAACGAGACAGCTCCTTCTGGAGTCGTTTGGGCCAAACAATTGTCCAAAGCCGTGACAGATGGTAGTTTAAATATTGATGTTGTGACAACTGCTTGTCTAAACATGTGTGATACTCCTTTGTCGTTTGCTCTTCAGGGAGATCAAAAGGCAACTTATCTTTTTTCTGGCGCAGACCCACAGGTTGATACTCAAGATATGATTGGTTTGCTAAAGCTTTATGTTGAAGCTCCAGATGGATGGATTGAAGACGCCCAAAATGCTGGGCGTCTTCGTCTCTGTTTGCAAGGGCGCGTGCCAAAGTTTTAGATACTTTCTTCCAGGCGGTATAATATCGCCGATACTGTATATCCTAAAATGACCCATCCGGCAGCAGCACAGCCTAAACTAAGCGTAACAAATTCTGCGGCAAGTTCTGGAGGCGCTACGCCAAAAAATACATCTAGTTGTGGTGCGCCGATTAATTGTGGTAGCGCAATAATAGGGATGCTAGCTAACGTTAGGTAACCACGACCAAACGCGATCAACCCAATTCCGATTGATGTAGCCACAATTGTAAATAGCCACCAAATTTGGCGTGATCCGACCTCGGGACCGATTGTACCTGGGAGTTCAGGGGGAAGGCCAATCGCTGGTGCAAGTTGTACGGCAACGAAACCGCATAAGCCCCACATTAGACCCTGCCGAGCTGACGTTTTGATTCCCTTGAGCGCTGCATAGGCCATCATAGCTGCTAGAAGTAGGCCGTATCCGGCGTATGTGATAATGTTAAACGCTACTGTCATAGTGTGGCGACCCCAGTCGCTTCCAAGGCTTGGTACAGCCCGTTCGCTTTGAGGTGACCCATCCGCGCCAAAGTGAATATGTGACCCAGACTCGAACAATTCTCCTTCTAGTAGAGTTGGTATTACAAATATGAATTGCAACAGAGCGGCTATCAGCCCTGCTACAATGCCGGCGCAGATCGCGCTGACAAAAAGATTCTTAATCATTTTTCAGTGGCAGGGAAAAGCCATCGCGTGGCGTTGGTCATGGGCTGCGTCGTGCAAGGCTGTCGCTTGAGCGTATCCAGATGCAAATAGCAATGCTATTCCTGTGATGAAGGTAACGACAATACCGGCGGTGGCCGGTGTTGAAACTTGAATTACGTTTGTTTCGGTACTCATAATTTAATCTCCTAAACCTGTCACACCCGACAGGGGGTTTCACACAAATTGCAGGCCGGTCTCCTGGCTTACGGCATGTTGGTCTATAACCTTCCCAGTTTCCCAGTGGTGTATTATAGACCCAAACCGCGTACAGTCGCGGGGGCGGCTTTGGCTTTGGATCCCAATATGGGTCACCCGCACCAAATTCCCGTTTCAGTTCTGAATGCTTTGCATCCAATGAACACCTAACACTCTCATTCTTGTATTGCTTCTTCTATCTCGTCAAGATCGTTTACGACATCCAATCGTGGACTATCGGCATTTATTATTAAATTTGTTATTTGGACTCTTTGCTCAATTTTTATTTTAATATTCGTTACTTTGAAGTTGGAACAAGCGTCATTTTTAAAAGTATTGCCGCTTGAATTTCCAAAAACTCCATTAGAGTACCTTGAGGCGCCTAAAGCTTCAATATATTGTGGATAAGTCTTCCAAAATCACTCTATATTGGGTGATGGCGTTGACTTAGTCCGCTTCCAATCGTCAACATGCCCTTACTAGAATCAAGAGGATTTACGGCAGTGCAGTTTTCTAAATTAAGACTAAACGGGTTCAAGAGCTTTGTGGACCCAACTGATCTGATTATTGCTGAAGGGTTGACTGGTGTGGTTGGTCCCAATGGCTGTGGCAAATCCAACCTGCTAGAAGCTCTACGCTGGGTGATGGGCGAAAACCGTCCGACTGCTATGCGTGGGGGGGGTATGGAGGATGTGATTTTTGCGGGTACTGCGACGCGCCCTGCACGTAATTTTGCTGAAGTCAGCCTACAGTTAGATAATTCACAGCGTCTGGCACCTACCGGCTTCAATGAGAGTGACCTACTTGATGTGGTGCGGCGCATTACCCGTGACATAGGATCCGCCTATAAGGCGAACAGCAAGGATATTCGTACGCGAGACGTTCAGTTGCTTTTCGCTGATGCAAGTACTGGTGCGCATTCACCTGCTCTGGTGCGACAAGGTCAAATTAGTGAACTTATAAATGCAAAACCGAAAGCACGTCGACGGATACTTGAGGAAGCTGCGGGCATTTCAGGGCTCTATGCTCGCCGCCATGAGGCGGAGTTAAAGCTGAAAGGTTCTGAAACCAACATACTAAGAGTTGCTGATTTGATAGAGCAATTAAGCAATCAACTCTCTCAGCTGTCTCGCCAGGCCAAGCAAGCGGCTCGTTATAAAAAACTAGGTGAAAGTCTTCGGTTAGCAGAGGGTTTGCTACTTTACCGTCGTTGGAAAGAAGCTGATGAAGCTCGGGCATCTGCTGAGGATGCACTGCGTATTAGCACAATCAAAGCAGCCCAAGCGGAAACTACTGTACAAAAAATGCTTAAGGCCCGTGAAGAATCTGAAAAAATATTGCCACCGGCAAGAGAGGAAGAGGCGATTTCAAATGCTGTTTTGCAGCGACTGAATGTAGAAAAAGAAACGCTAAGTGACCAAGAAAACCGTGCCGAAGCTGCTATCCTTGACCTGAATAAAAGTATCGCTGAACTGACTGTAGACATGAAGCGTGAAGAAAATTTAAATCAAGACGCCGATGTAACTATTTCTCGTCTCCGTATCGAATGCTCTGAACTTGAGGCCTCTCGATCAGGGCACGACGGACGTATCAAAATGGTTGCTGCAGATGCCTCAGAAGCGGCGACTGTTCTTCAGAACCGAGAATCGGATCTGTCTGAGATTACTGAAGATGTCGCTCGGCTAGCTGCGCGTCATCAATCGGCTCAGCGCTTTATTGAGGATGCTGGCAAGAGATTGAGTAAATCAGAAGTGGCAGAGATCGAAGCTAAAAGTTCGCTGATAGAAGCCCAAGCTTATGAAAAGAAGTTTTCTGAGATATGTAAAAAAGTGGCATCTGACGAATTAATGGCCATCAACGCTGTATCAGATGCTGAGATAGTTCTTGCTAAAGTGGAAGCTGAACGTGCTGCCTGCCAAATAGAGGAAAGTAATGCACGGGGAACACGGTCTGAGGCAAAGGGCATCGTAAATGCTTTGCAAGCCGAGGTTTCGGCCCTGACAAAATTGGTTGACCGAGACAGTGGTGAGGTGGACCAAATCTTGGATCAAGTGCAGGTACAATCTGGTTATGAAAAAGCACTGGGTGCTGCATTGGCTGATGACCTGAAGGCTCCAGTGGTAACCGCTGAGGGAATATCTGGCTGGGCTAAATTGATAGAATATGAAAATGCACCAAAGCTTCCTCTTGGTACAGAAAGCTTTGGTCAATACGTGAAAGTACCAGGTGTACTTAATAGACGAATTGGTCAGGTGGGGCTGGTAACCGTAGTGGAGGGCGTGGCGCTGCAATCTTCTCTTTTGCCTGGCCAAAGATTGGTCAGTCTCGAAGGAGATCTTTGGAGATGGGATGGATTTCGTACAACAGCTAAAGATGCCCCGTCAGCTGCAGCTTTGAGATTGGAACAACGGAACCGTCTACAACAATTACAAGAAGATCTCGTATCGGCATTGAGCAAGGCTAATGTTACAGAAATTGCGCATCAATCTTTAAATGAAAAGTTACAGGTTTTGACCAAGGATGACCAAGATGCTCGAGTTGCAAGGCGGGATGCAGATGCAATGGTTGCGGACGCGGGAAGAACAGTATCCAAGGCAGAAGCTGAACGTAATTTGGCGCTGGGGAGTGTAGAGGCGCTTTCGATTTCAGGGGCTCGTCACGCCGAAGAAGCCGCTGGCGCACGATTGCAACAACGGGAGGCGCAGGCTGCTTTAGACGGGCTAGAAGACCTTGTGAGTGCGCGCGCCCAAGTTGAGGATATAAAACTTACAGTAGAGGCAAGTCGGGTTACTATGATGAGCCGGCGTGCAACACATGATGAAGTGCGGCGTGAAGGTGAGTTGCGTGATAAAAGGCTAGCGGTAGTTATTGATGAAATCGAGAGATGGACAGAACGACTACAGAATACAAACACGCGCGGCGAACAGCTTATGAAACGGCGATCAAACGCAGAACTTGATCTTGTAGCCGCAGTAGTTAGGCCAGATCAAATTCGCTTGCAGCGAACTAAGCTAATTACGGCACTGAGGGAAGCTGAGAAGCGCTGCCAGATCTGTGCAGACGCGCTTGCCTTAGCTGAACAAAACTTTCGTCGTGCAAATAATTCTGAGCGGGAAGCTGAGCGGATCGCATCTGAAAGTCGTGAGGAGCGGGCCCGTGCTGAAGCCCGCTCTGAATCTGCTCTTGAAGCGGTTATGTTTTCTGCTGAACGTATTCGGGAGGAGTTGGAAACTGAGCCAGAAACTTTGCTTGAACAACTTGAAGTTGATCCCACAAAAATGCCTCTAGCTGAGCATATAGAATCTGAGGTTCTTAAAATACGCCATCAACGAGATGCGTTAGGAGCTGTAAATTTGCGCGCAGAGGAGGATTCACGTGAAGTCCAAGAAGAGTTTGATAATTTAACAAATGAAAAAAATGATCTGGAGGAGGCCATAAAAACGCTTCGAGGTGGAATTTCCAGCTTAAATAAAGAGGGTCGTGAACGGCTTTTAGCCGCGTTTGATGACGTCAATCGCAACTTTGGAACTTTGTTTGGCCATTTGTTTGGTGGTGGCGAAGCTAATCTTGTTCTAGTTGAAAGTGACGATCCACTAGATGCGGGTCTTGAAATTCTTTGCCAGCCTCCTGGTAAAAAACTTTCAACGCTTAGCCTTCTTTCAGGTGGCGAACAAACATTGACTGCAATGGCGTTAATCTTTGCTGTATTTTTGGCAAACCCTGCGCCAATTTGCGTACTCGATGAAGTGGATGCACCCTTGGATGATGCAAATGTGGCTCGATTTTGTGACCTCCTCGATGAGATGACTCGACGAACTGATACACGTTTCTTGATTATTACTCATCACGCTATGACTATGGCGCGTATGGACCGTTTGTTTGGAGTGACGATGGCGGAGCCAGGCGTAAGTCAACTCGTATCTGTCGATCTCAAAAAGGCAGAGCAATTGGTGGCGTAAACCTAAAACCCAAGTCTGTTAAGAAGTTCGAGGGTTGGCCAGGCATCTGCGGGCATTCTTAGTAGTAGTTGTTCACGTTGAACGGCCGATCGAGTTTTTGCACCTAATATGCCGTCAATTTTTCCTACATCATGTCCGCGGGTAACTAATTTCTTTTGTAAAACTCTCATTTCGTATCCGTTTAAACCAACATCTGGTGTATTGGAATCATAAATTGGTGACCCATTCAGATATGAAGCGAAATATGCAGCTGTAGTTACGTAAACAAGGCTTTGGTTCCACTTCAAATAAACGTCAAAATTAGGATAAGTTAAAAACGCGGGTCCGTTGCGTCCAACTGGTAGCAGTACGGAAGCTTGCGTAGGGCCCTCAAAAAGCTCTCCACTTCGGGCTTCTACGCCCATTGCTTTCCAAGCTGAAAGGGGCATTGAATTATACAATCCCGTTTTGTTCCAGTCCAAATTTTTTGGTATCAGAATTTCTTGTAACCAAGGCGCATTTGCCTGCCAACCCAATGTGCTAAGCATTTTTGCTCCAGTTATTAGCGTGTCAGGGACAGAATTTTGAAGGTCTACTACTCCGTCTCCATCGCCGTCAGTACCATTTTGGATAATATCTGCTGGCAGCATTTGGATCATACCAATCTCCCCTGCCCACGCGCCCTTTGTGTGTAGGGGATCAAATTGATTTTGTCTAAATAGGGTCAGTGCTGCAAATATTTGTGGACGAAATAACTCAGGGCGTCGACAGTCATGGGCTAAAGTGAGCAAAGAATTTAAAGTATTAAAATTCCCTTGGTTAACACCGAAATCTGTTTCAAATGCCCAGAAAGCAAGAAGTACGCCGCTTGGAATACCAAACTCTTTTTCAATTTTATCAAAGGTACTTTTATATTTAATGGCGTTTATTTTGGCATGGCTTATGCGATAATCTGATATCAAAGATTGAGAAAATTTAATAAAATCTTGTTGAAAAACATCTTGATTTTGATCCGCTTTTAAAACTTTTGGAATTTGTTTCACATCAAAAAAAAAGTTCTCTACTAAATTTTTGTGGTGGCCCATTGTTTGGGCCTCCTGCTTTAGGGTTGTGACAAAGTCATCAAAATTTCCACCGCAGTTTGCGTTTGCAACTGTTGAATAGGCACCCAATATAAATGCTAGTAAAAGCCGTCGCATTCAGTACCTCCATAACATTTAGACGACCACGTTTGGTCGGAGCATTTATAAAAAGAAAAATAGAATAGCTAAAGCTGTGACCAGTGCAAGCACTCCAACCCATGTTGCCCATAAAATACGAATTGCATTATCGATTTCTGAGGGGCCTATATTTTTTCGTCCAATTGGGTTGACCCAGGGAAATTTCCGCATTTGCCCTTCGTAGCTTCTTGGTCCTGAAAGGCTGATTTCCAGAGCATAAGCCATAGCTGCCTCAGGCCAACCGGCATTGGGAGAGCGGTGCAGTTTAGCATTTTGTGCAATTAACTGCCACTTTACTGGGAAACCGGTAATTGCCCAGATACACAATGCTGAAAGTCGTGCTGGTATCCAATTGAGAACATCATCTACCCGAGCAGTAGCCCAACCAAAATCTTTGAATATTCTGTTTTTATATCCAATCATACTATCTGAAGTATTGATGGCTTTATAGATGATTATCCCTGGCAAACCAGCAACCAAAAACCAAAAAACTGGTGCGACAAATCCATCAGAAAAGTTTTCAGCCATACTTTCAATTGCGGCGCGTGATACCTGCTCAGTATTCATGTCAGCAGTATCCCGTCCAACAATCATTGCAACACTGCGTTGACCCGAAAACAGTGACATTCGCAGTGATTGTGCAACATTTGAAACGTGTTCCACTAAAGACTTATGTGCAAGTAAAATAGCCACAGTTACTACGTCGGCTATTGGTCCAAGCCAAGTGATTAACATGCCAGTTATACCCCCACCGATGGCTAAGGTGAGGACAAGTAAAACACCTTTTTTCTTCTGCTGAGGCGCGTGGTTCATCAATTTGCTAAGCTTGGAAATAATATTTCCAATTACCACTGCTGGGTGTGGTAGCCGCGACCAAAGCCAGCGTGGCTCACCTAAAAGTGCGTCGAGGAGTATGGCGACGATCAAGCTCATAGTGCGTTTTCCAACCTGCTCCAATCAGATTTAGGGGGAAGGCCAAGCCTAATCCAATCGTTTGAGTAAGGAAAAATACGGCTCCAAATAAGAGATTCAGCAAACTGTTTGTGTATCTGGGCAGCATCTTCAACTACATAGGTACGAAAAAGTGAGCAATCCCCGATCGGTTTAGCGTTTAAACTCATTAATAGATTATCTAACCGCGCGACATCTATTTTTAGCCGGTTACGTGTATTATTGGCCCAATCGTAATCCTGCAAAGCTTTGGTGCCAATTCTTAACGCTATACCAGATACGGGCCATGGCCCGAGCTTTTGGCGTAAAGCTCTTATCAGAAATGGATCGCCTATAGCAAAGCCAAGCCGTAATCCCGCCAGACCCCAAAACTTTCCAAAGCTTTTTAGAATAATATGCCCCGGCACGGCGGAGCGGGCAATATGGCTGCGTAAGGGGGCAATGTCGCAAAAGCTTTCATCTATAATGTTTAGTGGTGCGGGATCAGGTAATTCGCTGAATTTACCTGTTGGATTATTAGGGTGAACGATAACTCGTGCCTGAGGTGATTTAGATTTTGTTAAAGTTTTCCAGCCATGAAATTGAAACGATGCGGCATGTTCGTTATAAGTAGGTACAGTGATTTCAACTGAGCCAGGAGAAATTAGTGTCGGGATTTGAGCAATAGCTGATGAGCATCCGGGGACTGCTAAAATATCAGCTCTGTCTGGTACATTCCAAAATTTGCGGGCGGCCAGACAAATTTCTGTATTGGCAAGCTTGTCAGGTAGGGCTTTCCAATCTACTTCTTGTACTGAGTTCAAACTGTAAGCTTCGGGGTTTATGCCGGTAGAGAGGTCTAACCAATCTTGTCGTTTGCCACCGTAATGTTTAGTTGCGACGTCTAGGTTTCCACCATGATCAAGTGGAATTGAGCTCATTAATCAGTACCTGGGATTGGTGTTATGCGAGATGTGAAATGGCCTTTGATGCCTTGTGGCCACTGTCGGTAAGGTACTTGCCCACTATCCGAATCTTTATGTAATTTGGCGTAGTCTACAATTGCTTGAGCGTCTTCACTGGTAGGTTCAAACATACCCAGAACATAGTTAGTTTTGTTTGGACCTTGGATCGTCACATTACAGGCTCTCACACATCCCATGATGCAAGACACTCGCCTTGATTTAATCTTAGCTAGTTGTGCCCGTGGCTCAATGAGCTCAGCTAAAAGTTCACCGTCCGTTTTGGGCTGTAAAGCTGGGTTCCAGTCTTCGCGTTTACAGGTGTCACAAATTGTAATCCAGGTAGCCAAGTGGTTCTCCAGTAATTGATCCGCTCTTGGTGGATAGTTGTTACATGTACAACAAAAACTCAAGATATGTAATTAAAGTAAATAACTTTTAATATTTTTTGATGTGTTGGACTCACTTAAACCAAATTTTATTCGGATAAACATTTGCCCTAATGTGTGAGATAGCGTAGCAGAGTTTTCAGACGAAGTCGAAGGGCTGGAACGGAGCATGGCAACGCGTTGACCCAAGCTGGGGGCGTAAGGCATGATCGTCATTACATGCAACAAAGGTACTTTGTTGTGGGTCCTTGCATAAATAAAAAAGGACTGAATTGTGACACGAGTGTTAATAACTATATTATCAATTTTTCCCGTTCCAGCATTTGCACATGTTGGACATATCGGTGCAACATCGGGCCATGGCCATTTGGTGATAGTGGCCGCAATAGCTGTAGCTTTGGCCGCTGCTTTAGGTGCAATTACAACGAGCTTAAGAGAAACTTGTAATAAGGTTAAACTTTAATTGTAGGAGGTATAACTTGGACAGAATTGCTGAGATAATCGCGTTATGACAAACATTAGAATGAACTTAAAAACCTAATTCGAGTTGTGGGTTTACTCCATAACCCACCAAACGAAGGCATACTGATGCGCCCCTACAAAAAAAACCCAGAAGAAATATACAAGGAGAGCTTTGCGACTGTCGTCCATGAGGCCAATTTGGATAGGTTCCCCTACGGCCTCGATAAGTTAGCAACGCGGGTTATCCATGCGTGTGGCATGATTGATGTTGCTGACAGATTGGCCTTCTCTGAACGGGCATTTACGGCAGGGACTAATGCACTGGCCGCCGGGGCGCCTATTTTATGTGATTGTGAAATGTTATCTGCAGGTGTCATTCGTCGTTTTCTTCCAGCTAAAAATAAAGTTGTGGTAACTCTGAACGATCTGTCAGTTCCCGATCGTGCTAAAGCTATCTCAAATACTCGATCGGCAGCGGCAGTTGAACTTTGGCTTGACCAACTTGAGGGCGCAGTTGTCGCGATTGGCAATGCGCCGACAGCGCTGTTTCACCTTCTTGAATTAATAGATGAAGGGGCGCCAAAACCAGCCGTAATCTTGGGCTTTCCTGTGGGATTTGTCGGTGCCGCGGAGTCAAAAGCAGAATTGGCTGGTAATCCTCGTGGGTGTGAGTTCGTGTCGTTGCAAGGCCGGCGGGGAGGGTCCGCGATCGCCGCTGCAGCAGTCAATGCGATTGCTGTAGAATCGTCAATATCGAACAAATGAAAAGCTGGCTCCATATTGTAGGCATTGGTGAAGATGGCCTGGAAGGGCTAGCTCCTGCTACTCGAGCAGTCGTTCAAAGTGCAGAGGTGATTGTAGGTGGTGAAAGGCATCACCAGCTTTCGGGCGATGTTTCCGGGGAGAGGGTTAAATGGCCGAGTCCCTTCGATGCCTTGATTGAAAAACTGCGCGCACTGCGTGGGAGGACTGTAGTGGTTTTGGCCACTGGAGACCCTCTTTGGTTTTCAATTGGAGCAAGAATTGGGCGTGCAATTGAACCAGTAGAGATCACCTATTATCCGCAGCTTAGCGCGTTTCAACTTGCAGCAGCCCGAATGGGTTGGTCTATGGCTGATGTTGAAACATTAACTGTGCACGGTCGGCCAGTAGAGCAGATGATTGCTTTTATTCAACCTAAACAGCGTTTATTAATATTGACAACAGGGGATCAAACGCCAGGCGAAATTGCTAATTTCTTAACTGCGCGTGGATTTGGACAATCAAAACTGACAGTTTTGGCCGCAATGGGTGGGGATAACGAGCAGATTTTTAACGGTCATGCTGAAACCTGGGACCACGAGGTTCCGTCCTTTAATACTTTGGCTGTGGAATGTATCGCCACTCCTGATGCGTTACTGCTGCCCAGGGTGCCAGGTTTGCCTGATGATTTTTTTGAACATGACGGAACTATGACCAAGCGAGAGGTGCGCGCGCTAACAATTGCAAAGCTAATGCCGATGCGCGGTGCTTTGCTTTGGGATATTGGTGCAGGATGTGGATCTGTTGCGGTCGAATGGATGAGAGCTGCGCGTGATGCGCAAGCTATTGGCATTGAGCCGAGGGCGGACCGAAGATTAATGGCCAGCAAAAACGCACTTTCTCTTGGAACTCCACAGCTTCAACTAGTTGATGGATCGGCCCCACTGGCTTTGATTGAATTGCCTCCACCAGATGCTGTATTTGTTGGTGGCGGATTAACCAATGAAGTTTTTGACGCTGCTTGGGCTGCGCTTAAACCCTTGGGTCGGTTTGTCGCTAATGCTGTGACACTTGAAAGTGAAAAGATTTTAATGGAATTGCTAGAAAAACATGGTGGTGAGTTGTCGCGCTTGGCGGTAAGTCGCGCTGAGCCTGTGGGTCAATATCATGGATGGCGGTCTTTTATGTCAGTTACTCAATGGAGCATTATAAAGCGATGAGGGGCATTCTTTATGGTGTGGGGCTTGGCCCCGGTGATCCAGATTTGATTACAATTAAATCTAGCCGTCTAATTTCAGAGGCTCGAGTGATTGCTTATCCAAGTCTTTCTGGTGGAGAAAGCTTTGCCCGGTCTATTGCCGCTAATTTAATTACTTCGGGTGTTGAAGAGATAGTTATGGACGTTCCCATGAGCGTCGAGAGGGGTCCGGCCCAAGCTGCTTATGATGTTGGAGCTAAACGGATTGAGGCTGCTTTGTTGGGTGGTAACAATGTAGTTTATCTATGTGAGGGCGACCCCTTTTTCTACGGCAGTTTTATGTATATTTATGCGCGCCTTGTAGAAAACTATCAGGTTGAAGTTGTGCCTGGGGTAACCTCAATAACTGCATGTGCGGCGCGGGCTGGTAAACCACTGGCGGCGCGAAATGAACGGCTGACAGTCCTGCCTGGTCCGTTATCTACGAATGAGTTGCGAGTGCGTATTGAAGGTGCTGAAAGTGTCGCCATAATGAAAGTTGGGCGTCATATGAATAAAATCCGCAGTGTCATTTCTGATCTTGGGCTTACTGCACAAGCAATGTATATTGAGAGGGCCAGCTTGCCTGATGAGCTGGTTTGCAATCTTGAAAATGCTCCGGAAAAGGCACCTTACTTTTCAATGATTATAATTACGAAGGGGGCTGATCCATGGCTTTGACGCCTGCGATTATAGCATTGAATGCCTCAGGGATAAAGACAGCTAAAAAACTAGCTGCTGCCCTTGGAGCTAAGGTACATGGTCGAGAGGGTCGAGTGCTGGAAGCGGATGTGTGGTTTGGGAATGCCTTGGACCATGTTAGGGATCTTTTTGCAGCGGGCGTACCAATTGTAGGAGTTTGTGCAAGTGGGATTTTAATTCGGGCGGTCGCACCTTTGTTGAATGATAAAACAGCTGAGGCGCCTGTAGTTTCTATTTCTGACAATGGTGGCGTTGTCGTCCCACTTTTGGGTGGGCACCATGGCGCTAATCGTTTGGCACGCGACATAGAAAAGGTACTTGGGGCAAAGGCAGCGGTTACTACTGCGGGCGATGTTTCGCTCGGGGTGTCTCTGGATGAGCCACCAAACGGTTGGACTCTGGTTAATCGCAAGGATGCGAGGGAGGTGGTGTCAGTATTATTGGCTGGAGGCGGTGCTTTAATCTTAGGTGATGAACGGGCGGATTGGCTGAATGATTTACCTGAGGGGGAGTCAATTCGAATAACCTGTTCTACCTTAGCTCAAAATGATTTGGGGCCCAGGCATCTTCAGTTTTCGCCTCAGCGCATCACGGTTGGTGTGGGTTGTGCTCGGAATTGTCCACCTGACGAACTAGCTGACCTGGTGCGTTCTGTTTTAAACGAAGCTGGGGTTTGCGACGCCGCAATACATTCTGTAAATACAATTAGTTTAAAGGCTGATGAGCCAGCAATTCTTCACTTAGCAAAAACTTTAAATTCACCATTACGGCTTTTTTCATCATCAGAGCTTGAGATGGAGACATCGCGGTTAGCTACGCCGTCAGAGGTAGTTTTTGCAGAAGTGGGATGCCACGGTGTAGCAGAGGCTGCTGCTTTGGCGCAAATTGGTGATCTGGGTGAGCTTTGGTTCAACAAACGTAAGAGTGCGAATGCAACTGTGGCTCTTTGCCTAAACCAAAAGCCTTTGACTAAGTTACGTGGTGCTGCCCGTGGAAAGTTATCTGTTATTGGTATTGGCCCAGGTCAGGCTGGTTGGCGTACGCCTGAGGTGTCGCGGCTTATTGCCGACGCAGAGGAGCTGGTTGGATACGGCCTCTATATTGATTTGCTAGGACCGCTGGCAGCTGGAAAAATTCGTTCAGATTTTCCCTTAGGTGGTGAGGAAGCCCGATGTCGTTATGCGTTGGAGCAGGCAGGAAAAGGTAAAAATGTAGCATTGGTTTGTTCGGGAGATGCCGGAATTTATGCTATGGGAGCCTTAGTTTTTGAGTTGTTAGATAGAAGCCCAGATCATTTGGGAGTTAGTGATGCAGCCCGTCGAATTGAGGTGATTTGTTCACCTGGTGTCTCTGCGTTGCAGGCAGCTGCAGCTCGGGGTGGAGCCCCGCTAGGCCATGATTTCTGCACGATATCTCTTTCGGACCTGCTTACTCCGCGCCAAGATATATTGCGTCGTCTCCAAGCTGCGGCTGAAGGAGATTTCGTGATTGCTCTGTATAACCCGGTCTCTAAAACACGTCGTACATTAATGGCTGAGGCCCGTGATATTTTATTGAAATACCGATCTGTAGATACGCCAGTGATGTTGGCGAGTTCACTCGGTCGGCCCGAAGAGTCTATTCGGTATCGCAGGCTGAAAGACCTGCAAGTTGATGAGGTCGATATGTTGACTGTGGTTTTAATTGGGTCGTCAAATTCAAAATTAACTCAGTTGGGCGAAGGACCACGCATGTTTACACCACGCGGATACGCGCGAAAAATAGATGGTGATTTAGCTGCTGTTGGAGATGAGAAAAAAGCATGAAAGTATTTTTCATAGGCGCAGGCCCGGGTGACCCCGAATTACTAACGCTGAAAGCAGCCCGTATTATTGGCCAGTGTCCAGTGTGTCTTTATGCTGGATCTTTAGTGCCTGTTGAGGTTGTTGACTGTGCACCTGAAAATGCGCGTGTAGTCGACACAGCACCACTAACTTTAAATGAAACGCATGCCGAAATTATGGAAGCGCATGCTAAAGGGCAGGACGTGGCCCGTGTGCATTCGGGAGACCCCTCGCTATATGGAGCGATTGCTGAGCAAATTCGTCTCCTGCGGGCTGATGGCATCGAATATGAAATAATTCCTGGTGTTCCAGCTTATACAGCAGTCGCTGCAGCCTTGAAGCAGGAGTTAACTATCCCTGAAGTAGCACAATCTATTGTTTTGACTCGGATGTCCATGAAGTCAACTTCAATGCCAGCAGGCGAGACACTCGAAAACTTTGCGATCTCTGGTACGACGCTAGCAATCCATCTCGCTATTAGAAACTTAAGGGAAATTGAAAGAGTTTTGGTACCACATTACGGTGTCGATTGCCCGGTTGTCGTCGCATATCGGGCCAGCTGGCCTGACCAGATTATAATCAGGGGCACTTTAGGCGATATACGTAAAAAGGTGCGGGCTGCTAAAATTACTCGGACTGCTTTGATTTTGTTGGGGCCTGCACTCAGAGAGCAACAAGATTTTGTGAATTCTGCTCTTTATGACCCTAATATGGAGCATGTCCTCAGAAATAGAAAAACCCCATCAGTGAGCAATAATTAAAACATTTCAGAGTTAACTTGACCTTGTTTTAATTTATGACCAAGTTTTGGCTCGGGGAGACATCAATGACAACATTTTTGCCAAAAGAAGTTGCAGAAGGTTTAGAATCTGCTCGGAAGCATAGCCTCCGTAAAAAGAGTAGACTGCGTATTTGTGTGGGTTCGGAAACCCTGACAGTTTTAAAGTATTGGGGCCACGGCTTTTCTATCGACTTAGATGATGCACCCCAGTTGCGTGGATTGGTGGACTTGTATGATGGTGGTAAGCATCTGTACCAGTGTTTGATAGTTGCTTCGGAAGAGGATGCTGGGGAGATGAAGTACGAGTTTAAACGCAACACCCGAGCTGAAGACCAAGCTCCACTAGATTTCGAGCAGGCTTCAGATGCTCCCGTTGCTCTGATTGGTCGTAATTGAGTAATGCTTCAATCAGAGCAAAAACTATTGTAAATCCTTAAATGCTGCCTGTAATTTTGCCACTGCTAATTCTATATTTGCGCGAGTTGTTCCGATGTTAAAGCGTAAGAATTGTTCACCGCCACTCCCAAAAGTTGGGCCGTAATTTACAGCAATTTTAGCAGAATTTTCAACCCGAGCAGTAAAATCTTCTTTGGCCATTCCGGTTCTAGAAAAATCGACCCACGCCAAATAGGTAGCTTCAAGCTGCATTGATTTAAGTCCAGGGATAGCGTTGATGCCCGCATCAAATAATTTACGGTTACCGTCTAAATATTTAACGAGTGCGTCCAACCAAGTGGCGCCACCCTCCGAGTAGGCTGCGGTTGCCATGTGTAGACCAAAGGCGTTGGGGGAAAGGCCAAGTGCTGTCATTCTTTTTGCAAAACGGTCTCGAAGGTCTGGGCTTTCAATAATTACGTTGCCCACATGTCCACCTGCAATATTAAACGTTTTAGTGGTAGCAGTCATCATTATTAGCTGGTCTTTAATTCCTTCTATAAGTGCCATTGGGGTATGTTTTATACCGAATGTTAGATCATGATGGATCTCGTCGCTCACTAAGATTAGATCATGTCGACGCACAAAAGCGGCCAGTTGTTCCAGTTCAGCGCGGGTCCAAACACGACCACCGGGGTTGTGTGGTGAACAAAGCACTACCATCCGAGCATTCGTAGGAATTACCGCATCATAAGTGTCAAAGTCCATTTCATAACGACCATTATTGTTAACTAATTCCATTTCCACGACTTGCCTATTGTTTGCGACAATCACTTTGGCAAAGGAATGGTAAACAGGTGTAAATAGGATCACACCGTCGCCAGGATCTGTGAAGGTGTCGATACACATTGCAGTTCCGTTAACCAATCCGTGGGTGGTGAAAATGCCTGAACGAGGCACATTCCAACCATGGCGATGCTTCATCCACCATTGAATTGAGTTTAAGTAGTCATTTTGATCTCCAAAGTAGCCATATACTCCATGGGCCAGCATATTGGACAAAGCATCTTGAACAACTTGAGGTGGTCGAAAATCCATATCGGCAATCCACATTGGAATACCGTCATTTGCCGAAACCCCGTATCGGGTTTCCATAGAATCCCACTTTTCAGAATGGGTATTTCGCCGATCTATGCTCTCATCAAAGTCCATGATTTTTCCGTAAATTTATGTGAAACTTAAATAACTTTTGACTGTATCTAAGCTGATAGTCTCTCTTTGTCTGTAGACCTAAGGGTAATTTTTTAACAAATTTTCAGATTAGCTTGTTATAAAAGGGACTTTGAAAAAAGTGCTATCAAGGAATTGCGATTGGGTCGTGCATTGAATAATAACTTAATATGACTTTACGCACTATACTGATCCATCCTGACCCTCGTTTAAAAAAGAAAGCTGCCTCGTTGAGCCAGGTTACTTCTGAAATTAAGCGTTTGGCTGACGATATGCTGGAAACAATGTACGCTGCTCCAGGTATTGGGCTCGCTGCGCCGCAGATAGGGGTAATGAGCCGATTGTTTGTAATGGATTGTGTTAAGGAAGAGGGGGCGACACCGCGCCCAATGGTTCTGTTAAACCCTGAAACTGTATGGAGCTCAGAAGATACCAATACTTATGAGGAGGGATGTCTTTCTATCCCCGAACAGTATGGTGATGTAGAGCGTCCAAAGACTGTAGAAATGCGATGGCTGGGACTTGATGGTGAATTACACCAAGAACGTTTTCAAGGACTATGGGCTACCTGTGCCCAACATGAATTAGATCATTTGAACGGCAAACTGTTTATTGATTATCTCAAACCATTGCGTCGACAGTTGATTACACGAAAAATGCAAAAACTAAAAAGAGAACAGGCGCGCTCATGACCCTTAAAATTGTGCCGTGGCCTCACCCATGCCTAAAGACTAAGGCTAAAAATGTCACTAAAGTTACTTCTGAAATTCTACAATTATGGACTGATATGATTGTTGTTATGGAGAAGATGCCAGGTGTTGGCTTAGCAGCACCGCAGCTGGGAATAGCCCTAAGTTTGGCTGTTGTGGATGCCTCCTTAGAACGTGGTAAAGTAATTCGTATGGCTAACCCCGAAGTCTTGCATGCATCTCAAAAAATTGAAGTTGGCAAGGAGGCGAGCCCTAACTTGGCATACGTGTCTTCAGAAATTAAACGCCCACGTGGTATTACTATCCGTTATTTAAATGAGTTGGGTGTTATCCAAGAGAGAGATTTAGTTGGACTTTGGGCGCGCTCGACATTGCACCAGATTGATCATCTAAATGGACGCATGTATTTTGATAACCTATCCAAGCTAAAAAGGGGAATGCTTATTAAAAAAGCAGAAAAGTTATGCGCATAGTTTTTATGGGCACTCCAGAATTTTCTGTGCCTGCGTTGGAAGCTTTGGCGGCGTCTGGACATGATATAACAGCAGTTTATAGTCAACCACCACGAAAGGGAGGACGCGGACAAAAGCTGCGCCTGTCGCCGGTACATCAGCTAGCTGAAAAACTTGGGTGGCCGGTTTTCACCCCCGTTAATTTTAAAAATTTGACGGATATTGAAACCTTTGCAGCTCATAGTGCAGATGTTGCAGTCGTAGTTGCCTATGGCCTGTTACTACCTCAGGCACTACTCAGCTTGCCAGTTTATGGGTGTTTAAATATTCATGCCAGCCTTTTACCAAGGTGGCGTGGTGCTGCGCCAATCAATCGCGCAATTATGGCTGGTGATAGTCGGACCGGTGTCTGCATTATGGACATGGATGCGGGGTTAGATACTGGTCCTATACGACATTGCAGAGATTTAGATATTGGTGTCACTGAGACATCTGCCCAATTACATGATCGGTTAGCAATTTTGGGGGCGAAAGCAATTGTTGATGTTTTGGCAGATTTAAGTGGTTACCCTGCCATTAAGCAGGACAATAATGGGGCTTGCTATGCGAAAAAGATTGATAAATCCGAAGCTCGGATAGACTGGAGTAAGCCTAATTCTGAGGTTGATC
>CAJWTH010000005.1 GCA_913047725.1 uncultured Planktomarina sp. | reverse complement strand
GTGTTGGAGGCACTGGAAGTAGTACTGCTATTGTTATTAGCGACAGGAACACTTGCCTCCTGCACAGGTTCATTCCCGGATGTGTTACTTACGGAAGTGGTATTGGTGGTGCTGGAATTTGTACTGCTATTATCAACTGAAGAGATTGAATTAGAAAGAGATCCACCTGCTACTGAACTGCTAAGGGAAGTAGTGTTTGAGGAGCTGGACGCTGTACTGCTACTGTCAGTATCAACTGAAGCAGTTGTGTTAAGCACCGTGTTATCTTCTGCTAGATTGCTAACGGGAGTGGCGTTCGGGGAACTGGACGCCGTACTGGTGGTGTTATTATTAACTGAATTGCTAGCAGAAGCGGTGTTAGAGGTCGCGCTATTATCGTCATTATCGACTGCAGCTGTTGTGTTCAGCACAAATCCATCTTCCACTGGCGCAGTGGCCGAAGATGTATTCGGGGAGCTGAAAATAGTACTGATGTTATTAGTGGCATTAAACGCGGTTGTGTCCAGCAGAGGTCCACCAGCTAATTTCTCACTAACGAATTGAGAAACACTGGGATCCGTTCCGCCACCGCAGGCTGCCAAGGTTAAGAGAGCAAGGGGCGACAGGCTAGGAGTTAATTTATCTTTGCGCATAAAATCGCCTTTCAGGTAGAGAATCAGTGGGATTTAGGGAGTAGACCATAGTTTTAATCACTTCAAAACCAGATCTATTTAAGGACCAAAGAAATGAACTGCACAGGCTTAACCATCTGGCACCCATGTTTCCAAAATTCCTCGTAGTTGATTGGTTGTTGTGGCGGCGTACGCATGCGCACGACACGGAAATATCATAGACCAAATCCTCTTAGTCATCTTAGCTACAGCCCAGTTTTATGTTACCAAGTTTGGCTGCTGATCGAGGCAGTTTTGAGTCTGTCTTTTCATCATTTATGGGAACAGAGAGTTTATTAGACCGGCCAGTAGTTTTGATTGAAATAATCATGATAAATCTCCCTCACATCTAACTTAACGGCAGGGATAGTTTACATGTTAGCCCCACCATCAGTTTGGGAGATAATTCACATTTATTTCAGCTTATTTGGGATGGCTGAGTTCAGGCCAGATGCACCTGTTTCTGCGTAAATTCTTAAGTTCTTTATTACCGTCGGCAAGCACTGTTCGGCGACAATATCTGCAAAGCCTGCAATGTGGGGGGTTAACACAACGTTTGGTGCAGACCATATTGGATCTGCTTGCGGTAAAGGTTCGTGTTCGAAGACATCCAAGCCTGCCCCCGCAATTGTCTCCGCTCTAAGGGCTTCGATCAATGCCGTTTCATCAACGCAGCCTCCCCGGGCAAGGTTCAAAACAAAACCCGTTGGTTTCATAGCCGACAGGACCTGTGCGTTAATAATATGGTGTGTCTTTTCTGATAAAGGGACTAATACAACTAAAAAGTCACACTCTGCGGCAGCCACATTTAGTTCATCGCGCTTGTAGATGCGATCTACATTTGGTGCTTTGACGCGACTATCTGATACACCAAGAACTTTCATACCTAGGGTTTTTGCGTATAGAGCTAAGGTTTCAGAAATATTACCAAGCCCCAAAATGCACAAAGTTTTACCAAAAAGGGCAGGTTGCATGTGACGTTCCCAGCGAGCTGCTTTTTGCGCCTCCAACATGGCAGGCAGTCGCCTTGCCAAGCTCATCATCAACATAAGAGCGGTCTCAGATACCTGTGGACCCTGAACATCCTTAATATTCGTAACAGGAACGTGGTCTGGCAACTCGGCCATGTTAAGAAAATTATCTACGCCAGTGGTCAGGGTCTGCACCCACTCTAACTTCCCCATCGCGCCAATCATAACAGCAGGAACAAAAGGACCAATTCCTATAAATGCATGCGCTTCGGGCGCGAGGTCCATGGCATCTTCAAGGGAATACGCCGCATGAAATTTAATTTCTGGAAACATTGGGGTAAGTTTTAGCAGATAGTTATCTGTTAACTCCGCAATTTCATGACGGACGATTATTGATTTAGTCATTGCAGCCTTTCTAAAACATCAACCTTGGCAGCCAGGCCTCATTTTTTAGCTCATAAGTTTTTGGATTGCAGCCCCAGTGGGTGCAAGAGCTGGCGCATCATTTTTAATTACATCCCAGAAACCTCTTTTACCTTTATTATCACATTTATTATTTTAATAAATATTGATCGCTTGGGCTATATAATTTGCGTTGTGATTAGGAATGGTATCGTATTTCATGTTAGAGGAGGGGTCCTGATGAAAAGATTTTTTTTGAACCAAAAATTACTTCAGATTTATCTGGGTGCCAACCAGCATGGATCATTACAAGTGGTTGCGCGTGAGTGGTTTGAACCGTGTCACAGTCGTTGAGTATTCTTTCCAAACGCTGCGAGCGTTTAATTGGTATTGCCATCGCCGAAGAAATAGATGCCTTTGCCGTGGTGCCGGGGGCAAATTTTACCTACCTTACGGGAGTTGAATTGCACCTGATGGAGCGCCCCACAATTTTTGTGGTGTGTAAAGGTGGTAGTAAATTTGCGATCATGCCGTCGTTGGAGGAACAGAAATGGTCCCAGGCGATGCCTGATGTTGAGACATTTTATTGGAAAGATGCGGAAGGCCCTGACGCTGCTTTCGCCTGGCTCGCAGATCAATGTGGTCCCATTACACTAGGCGTTGAAGGTTTGCGTATGCGGATGGCTGAATATGCCTTGCTCGTGAGCCATTGGCACAACAAGCAAGTTGTCAATGCAGATGTCGCGCTTGCCGAATTACGTATGTTGAAAGATAAAAATGAAGTTGTAGCTTTAAGTCGTGCGATTAAGATTAGTGAGGCCGCTTTGCTGGAGACAATAGAAGCTACCCGGGTCGGCCAGACGGAGCTACAGGTGAAGTCAAGGCTTCAAAAAGCCATGCTGTCCCATGGAGCTGAGGGCTTTGCCTTCGATCCAATTGTGCTCACTGGGTCGGCAGCGGCAAATCCACACGGTACATCTGGTGGCGGTTCAATTGTACCTGGGGCGTGCCTTCTGATTGACTTTGGAGCTTCATATGGAGGTATGCACGCTGACATTACACGTACTTTTTTTTGCCAATATGCCAGTGACGAACATCAACAAATTTATAACGTAGTTCGGTTAGCGAATGAGGCGGGCAGGGATGCGGTAAGAGTTGGTGCGCCGGTTGGATCTATTGATGATGCGGCAACTAGTGTACTTGAGAACTCGAGCTACGCTGATTTAATTTTACACAAGACAGGTCATGGCCTGGGGCATGACATCCACGAAGCACCACAAATTATGCGAGAAAACAATATTCCTATTGCACAAGGAATGGTGTTCACAGTGGAGCCAGGGCTATATAAGAGCGGGGAATTAGGTGTCCGTATTGAAGACGACATTCACGTTGGCCCGGATGGTGCCGATTGTTTGACGTCCTTAAATAGGCAGCTACAAACTTTTGGCTAAGCAATGCGCTGATCGGCTGATCACGTACGATGTGAGTTCGCCGCCATGTGTCAAATGTTTAAACGATGAATTTAAGCACGATTGGTGTTTTCTGGTGGGGTAATTAGGAAACCATCAAAAAATAGGCTTAATTCCTTAAAATTATCAATTGGTAGTACGTTTGCGACATGTTGATCTGGGCGTACAATTACAACGCACCCACGCTCCCGGTTTACTCCACGCATGGTGTAGATATCCCCTGCAACTTGGTCTGCACAGAACATTTTTTCATAGTCAGTAAGCTGGAGAAGTCCAACTTTAGGTCGTAATAAATCTGGCATTGCCCCAATATCTAAGTCTTGGTGAGACTGCTGAAACACCGCCATGACCTCTATGACAGTATTAGAGTCCTCCTTCTGGGGGGTGAATTTTTGTAAGGGCGAGTCAATAGATGTTTGAAGAAAATTACAGAACCTTTTTATATCTGATTGAGGTAAAGCTGGGTCTTTCAAACCTGCAAAGGCGTATAGCCGCCAGCGTGCATCTGCCTTAACCGTATGTCCCAGTTGAAGTGGTTTGGCATCGGCTAGTCGTATAACTGGCGCAGAGTGGAACCTAGTGCCAACTTCAAAGCCAGTGGCAAGATGCTGCCAATCGCCTGTGCCTGTTAGGGCTGAGGGGGTATACTTAACCGATAAGCCTGCTGTGTAGCGGCCATGCTCAATAAAATATTCTTGGAACTTTGGGGTTTCCTCTAGAGACGTTCCGGGATCAGGAGGGGCTCCAATAATTCGTGACCATTCGTGGTCGAAATCGATTAGGTCCTTGGCCACTGTACGCCGTTCTGCAGAATACGTGTGCAAAAGCTTGGGATCGCAGCGCTTTTGAAGAACTAAGATTAATTTCCAGCCTAGATTAAATGTATCCCCCATCGACACATTCATACCCTGACCTGCTTTGGCAGAATGTGTATGACATGCGTCTCCAGCTATAAAAATACGCGGAAGCTGTGTTTCCACATTTTTGGCAGGCACATCATCAAACTTGTCTGTCACGCTGTGGCCAACTTCATAAATAGACCACCAGACAACCTCTTTGACGTCAATTGTATATGGGTTGAGCACACGATTAGTGGCATCGATCAGCTTTTCAACGTCTATATCACTTTTTGAAATCCGTTCGTTATTGGCCAATTTGTCCATCTCGATATACACTCGGACCATATGCCCACCCTCGCGGGGTATGAAGATTATGCTCCCTTCGCTCTCAGATTTGACCAGAGATTTCATACGAAAGTCGGGAAAATCGGTCTGAGCCAACACATCCATGACCCCCCAGGCTTGATTGGCTTTGTCGCCAACGAGTTCCCTCCCGATAGAGTTACGAACACCACTCCGTGCGCCATCACAGCCAACAACATATTGGGCACGGACGGTCTCTAATTGTCCCTCATGGCCAGCATCGCTTCGTTTAAGGGTAACAGTAATGGGATGGGTTGCCTCTGTTTTTGCAAGGGTTAGGTCAACTAATTTTCTGGAGTAATGGGGTGTTAGCCGAGTTGAAGAATTTTGCATAACTTCCAAATAACGGTCGTGAACTCGCGCCTGGTTGAGAATAACATGTGGCATTTCGGACAGACCATCCTCAACATCCTGGATCCTGCCAGTCCGATGTATTTCGCTAGGCTTTTCAGGGTTTGGATTCCAAAAACTGGTTTCATTGACCCAGCATGCCTCGCGCTTGACCTTTTCAGCAAAGTCAAATGCCTGAAACATTTCCATCGATCTACAGGAGATGCCATCTGCTTGACCTTTCTCCATTGGACCAGGTTTTAGGTCAATAATTCTTGTAGTTATATCTGGATGCGCTGCCAGTTGCGCAGCGAGGGTCAAGCCGGCGGGTCCGGATCCAACAATCAATACATCGACTTCATTGGGCATATCCAGCATCGGCTCTTTTTGGCCCTTGGCAAGCTTGTAAATATCTGGATCGCCAGCGTGAAAACCATCGTGATGAAACTGCATTTCGTTTTTCCTTAGTCATCGCATTCGGGTTGAAAGAATTAGTATTGCTGCGTCATTAACTCGTCAACTAAAACAATATGTATACATACTATTATTTATTTATTACAAATTATGTGGTATCTTTTTCGTTACTGGGCCACTTTGAGCACAGCCAATAAAAGAAAGTAGAATCGATAGAAACATACTCTTATCCTGGCCACTTAATTCGGCGTCTTCATCAGATTTCCACACATGCATTCATGTTGCGCGTGAAGGAAGCTGGGTTTGATTTGACACCTATACAGCTTGCGGCAATGCAGGCCCTCAAGGTAAACCCGGCGATTGAGCAGGCAAAGATTGCAACTCTTATTGCATATGACCGAGCGACAATAGGTGGAGTTGTGGAGCGGTTGGAGAAAAAGGGTTATGTAACTCGGGCCGTTAGTAAATTGGACCGGCGGGCTCGCAAAGTTAGCCTCAGTCTTAAAGGTAGTGAGGCAGTTGAACGTCTTACATTGACCGTTCGGGCGCTACAGGATGAAATTCTCGCACATCTTAGTGTTGAAGAACGCAAATTGTTTATATCGATGGCGCAAAAGGCGAGCGGGGTGGATACTACAGATTAACTTAGTGACCTATTTTAATAATTTATGGCCTATAAAGTTGTCAGATGTCGATGTGCTGGTTGGCCCCGGTCCATCCTCATTCAAAAACTTTATCTAAAGGCCAAAGTTTTTGGACGTTTAATTAAAAATATCACTAAAACTAGGCTTCCTATGCCTCCAGCCAAACCAAGTGCTATTGGTAATCCGATATAATCAGCAAGTCCGCCCATAATTAATGCGCCAATGGCGGCAGCGCCCATACTAACCATTATCCAGAGGCTCATTACTCGGCCGCGAAGGTTATCATTTAGGTCGATTTGGATTGCTGTTTGAATTGAAATTGCAGAAACGGTACTTGCAAATCCAAGGCATGCAATACATCCAACGGTTAGTTCCCATGAATTAGAAAAACCCACTACAGGTATCAGACTAATGCCGGCTAAAGCACTTAAAATGGCGATTTTTGGGATTTCTCCCGTTTTCTGACTTGGCATAAAAATTTTTACCAAACCGGCCGAAAGCGCGCCGAACCCTGCACTAGAAGTTAAAAGCCCGAGCCCGACAGCGCCCTTGCTAAACACACCATCCGCAATGACTGGAAGGATTTCTAATGTGCCACGAATAAGGCACGCAAAAAGAGCAGTGATCAAAAGCGCACGACTTATAAACGAATTCCCAGAAACATGACGAATGCCAGATCTCAGTGCGCTTAGGAATGGCTCCTTAATAGAAGTTGAATATGGCAGTTCACGGGGACTTAATAAGCTTAAGGCAAATATGAAGGGTAGATAGCACAGTGTTTGGATGAACAAAGCAATGCCAACGCCCCACACAGTAATTATCCACCCACCGATTGTGGGACCTATCAATCTTGCAAGATTAAAATTTATTGCACCAATTGTAACGACAGATGAAATGGAATCATGACCAACTAACCTTGGGCCAAGTGACATTCTTACAGGGTTATACGCAGAAGCAATTAGTCCTGATGATGCAGAGACTATGGCTAATATCACCTCATTCATAAGTCCAAAAGTAAAAGAAAGACAAAAACTTAACGCAATTATAAATAGCATAGACTGGGTTGCTATTGCCGCATTCTTTATAGGAACCCTATCGATTAAAACCCCAAAAAGTGGACCCATAATCATCGATGGTACAAAATTTATGAAAGCAATAAAACCAACAAAGGTAGCGGACGAGGTAAGTTCCCAAGCTATCCAGCCTATAGTAATTCTTTGCATCCAAAGTGCGTTGAGGGAGAATATATTTCCAGCTACGTAAACGCGAAAATCTTTAAATTTTAGTGCAGATAACTCCATAAAAAACTGGTAGTTGAAAGCTGTCTTTATGACAATGTTATGAGACCAACTTTATGAGGTATGAGTTAAATTCATGTTTATTGGAAATTGCAGAAACAAAATGAAAATCTGTAAATTAATTGCGTGGTCTTTTGTTTTCTAGTGCCCAGTGGAGATTGAGTAGTCGTGCTGAGATACCTCTTCTAGCCAATCAGCGACACGCCCGTTTAAGGCTTCTTGAATTGCAATATGCACCATGCTGCTATCGGCCGTTGCGCCATGCCAATGTTCCTCGTCTGGTGGTATCCAGACATTATCTCCAGTTTTTATAATCTGTGGGGGCTCATTTCTAACCCCAACAAGCCCAATGCCACTGACAACGTGCAGTGTCTGACCCAATGGGTGCGTATGCCATGCTGTTCTAGAACCTGGATCAAAGGTTACAGTTAGTGCACGAACTCTTGCGGGTTTGGGAGCCTCAATTATTGGATTTAGCCATACTGTACCCGTAAACCACTCTCCTGGCGCCTTTTTTGTAGGCAGTGATCCAGCTGTAATAACTTTCATAAATCTTTCCTCAAAGTGGATGATGATATAATTATTTTTTATTAATTGCAGATATCCAAAGAAACATGTCTGTTATTCTCTGAAATGGTTACTCCATATTCAGTAAATTAACCGACAGCACTAGGTGGGTGTAGTAACATTAAATTCAATAAATTTTTAGATGCAAGCCCGCCTATACGTGATCTAAAATATTAACTTTTAATATTATTATTTAAGGAAAATTAAATACCGGGAATAAAAGGTATATCGCAAGCAGTTAGAATTAATAGTGTGGCAATTATGAGAAAGGATTTAGTCATTTAAAGTCTCCGGTGGATTAAATTAAATATCTTAATCATAACACAAAGTTTCCGACAAGTGGTCGGGCTCAAGATGAACTCTAGAAAATAATAACTTTATTAAATGGATTACTCAAATGGATGGTTTGTTATTTTTCCAATAATGAGAAGCTTAACCCAGAAAAATTGGCAACCCAATTTCCTTTACTATCGGTAAGAAAGTCCATTGGGACGCCTTGCATGTTAATTCGAATTTTTTTGGCAGAGGATGAAACTACAATTGCTTCCGCTTCTACGCCTGACTCTGACACGACTATCACACTGCTCCCAGCTTCAATGTAAGACATTACGATCCTTTCTGCCAAATGATTAAGTCTGCTTGTACGATAATATCTTGGTCACATTTTTCGAACGATTGGCAATTATTAAATGATGCTTTTGTTTTTTTATTTTATAAAGTTTTCAAGATGACGGCTAAAAATTTATACTTGTAGCTAAAAATGAACGTATGTAGCCTTTTTGCCATGTTAATTATAGATATTAAAGGTAAAAAAAATGGCAAATTTATATTGCAAAAATTTCAGTGACGCAGATGAAGTAAAAAATCCACCAAAAGCAAAAGTGGAAATAGTCAAATTAGGCAACGTTAATGCTTCAAAGCTGGTGCTGGAACCAGGTTGGGTTTGGTCTGAGTGTATCAAGCCGACCGTTGGTGGAGATAGTTGCCAAGCGGGCCATGTCGGCGTGGTTGTTTCTGGTCGTTTGGGTTGTTCGCACAACGACGGATCAAGAATTGAAGTTGGACCTGGAGATGCTTATTACTTTGCGCCAGGACATGATGGTTGGGTGGTAGGCGATGAACCGTGCGTCATGTATGAAATTGTCGAGTCTGGTAAAGACTTTGGTCCATGGAAACATGCGGAGTAGTCAAAAAATTTTTCAATGTTGATGTAGGTGATTTAAACCTGCATCAACTTGCTGTGCAAAACAGTATTTTGGTTTTCTCCATAACACTAAAAAGTTAACAATATAACTCAAGTCAGGTTGAAAGTATCGGCCTTGAGACTACATACAGAAGGTAATGTAATGTATGGTAAAGTTATGGCGAAGTTAGAGGTTTTGTATAATTCTGAATGTCCCATTTGTGACAAAGAAATTAAGCATTACGAAAAGATATCAAGTGGAAAAATTTTATACACCCCTATTTCACCCGCTAGTCTAGGGTCATGGGGCATTAGTGAAGGTCAAGCAGCAGAAAAACTACATGCCAGGCTAGATGGAAAAACAATGGTAGGAGTCGATGCTTTTCTAGAAATATGGTCCAGGCTCCCCTACTACAGGGTTTTATCTAGGATTGTTAAGATGCCGCCGATAAAATTTGTGGCAAATATTGTATATTCAAAATTTTTAGCCCCAATTTTGTTTGGCCTTCACCGATCTAGGCAAAAAAGAGTGCCAAAAAATGACGCATAAAGTTTGCGGTTGTAAAAGTAACTAAATAAAACAACAGTTAGAACAGAAGTATTAGTTAACATTATCACAAAATATAGGTATATTTTTCAATGCATAAAATTATATTTAAAATCATATTTCTCTGCGTTTTAGGGTCATCGGCAAATGCAATGGATTGCGGTCGTTTGAGTGAAGCAATGTACGAGTATGACAGCCTTAAAAATAATGCATCTAGTGCTTTTCGAGTGAGAAACTTGCAGCAAATCATTGGAACAGTGAATGATGGGCAATGGGGTAGACAAAGTGAATATGCTTACACTCGCTACCTAACACAATGCCGGTCTGACCCATCGTCGGGTACTTATGTTGAAAAGCGAAGTCGGCAGGTCACTGGAGGAACTGTTGTAGATAACTTCTCATTTGAAACAATTTATGAAGATATTCCTGTTACTAAATGCGAAATTCAAAAGCTGCCCGTATATCAAAATACCGGCACTGGAACAGATGATGTTGGTGCTTTTGTTAGTGGTGCAATTATGGGTGGGATACTGGGTAAAGTAATTACGAAAGAAGATGGAGGCGCCGCAGTAGGGGCTGTTTTAGGTGGAGCTTTAGCAAACGAAAGCCAAAAAAATAATTCTGAACAAATTGTTGGTTACGAAAAGAAAGAGGTCTGCTCAAGAAAATATAGGACTGTTGAAACCCAAATGGAAGAGTATTCACATTCAACAATTACGTTCCAACTTAATGGTCAAACTTATTCTGCTAATTTTGTAAAATAAAAGCAAAGCGCATAACTTTTTTATCCTGATTATGGCGCTAGCATCACGCAGAGCCGTCTCGTGGTGTGGTCTCCACGGCTTCGTCCGTCTTTTTAGGCGATGTTTGACAGAGCAAGTTAACCATCACGACACTCGCTATTATAAAGAATAACCCGATCGTGGTCGCAGTACTCTGAACTTGATTGAATTTAATAACACCGACAATTGATGTCGCTATCATACAAATCTCAGCAAAAGAGGTATAAGTTACTCCAACAGGTAGCCATGTCATGATTTGTGACAAGCAAAACATGAATAATGATTATGGTAATCATGCTAAGTAACGAGGGCAATACTTTGGTAAACCCGTTTGCACTATTGGAGGCTGTCCCAAATCCGCCAGCCAAGATCAATATTAAGGAAGGAAGCAGAGTTTTTTCTATTATGAATTCTTAAAAGTGAATGAGACTGCTAATATATTCCAACTTGGTGAGCTGCATTTATTTTTTCCAATTACCCACATTTCTTGTAATTACTCTCCATGCACTTTCTAGCCATAACTTTAGCTTTCTCAATCCGTTTTGAAGTCATATTTCCAGCCACCTTCTTTCTCCAACGTTTTGCGGCTGATGAACCATTGGCAGCCCCGATATTGAGCCACATGTAAGCTTGGTTGTAATCTCGCAGAACTCCCATGCCACCATGACTGTACATCAAACCTATATTGAGCTGAGCATCAGCATAACCCTGCTCAGCAGCCAGCCTATACCACTTAAATGCCTCTTTATAATCTTTTACGTCTTGGTACTCTCGTCCCAGTTTTACTTTAGCTTCAGGGCCGCCTTCTTCTACTAAGATAACTTCAGCGTCAGTGGGCGGAAATGCAAAAAGCTTCACCTCTTGGGTAGCTACTGGTGAAGAGAGCACCATTAGGAAAGCTATTATTATAGTGATCTGTTTCATGCATTATTGGCCATTTGTTTTTGCTCCATGCAGTTTTCGGTGATCGCATTTACTTTATAGATGTCTTCTGTCGTCATATCCTTACTTTTTATTGCCAATCGCTGGCTTTCCAGCAAGGGAGTTGGCAGTTGCAGAGACTTTTACCTTTTCTTTCTTAGGTTTTTTAGTTTCTTTTTGCTTTCTGTTGTTTCCTTTGGCCATTGTGTGTCCTTTCAAATGGTTTTTCTCAACTGCTATAATCTCCTGTCCAAAGCTACACAGTTAAAGTGAGGCTGGATGAAGTTGTGCATTAAAGCAATAGTCCTGAAATTTGCTTGTCTTTGAATGTCAAAGTCCGGGTAAGGCATTGGATGCTGCATTTGACCCAATTCTTGAAATGGGTCATTTAGAAGTCACACCTGTAATGAAGCGTGATTAGGCCTACCAAAATTTGTTTTAATTGCCTTGAAGGCAAGAGGTGGGCCCTTTTTTCAAAAACAGACCTATTTCAAAGTTTATATAGGAATTTTTGTGAGTCATTGGAGTTTGGAGGCGGGTACCGGAATCGAACCGGTGTACACGGATTTGCAATCCGCTGCATAACCACTCTACCAACCCGCCTCTAGTCCGCAATATTTGGATTATACTAACAGGATTTTGTCTGCAAGGTGTTCTTGCCGTTGCAGGGGTAGCTTTGGTGTGAAATAAGATCCAATAATCTTTGACCTCAGGATTGATGAAAATGACTGACTTTACCACTCTCCGAACTACGATGGTTGATACACAAATTCGTCCAGCTGACATAACAAAGTTTCCAATCATTGATGCAATGCTCAAAGTGCGACGCGAAATGTTTGTTCCAGACCAAATGCGGCAAACAGCATATACAGATTCTATTGTTTATTTGGGTGGAGATCGTATTGTTCTGGATCCACGTTCATTTGGAAAAATGTTAGATGCGGTCAATATACAAGGCGATGAGCTTGTTCTAGATATAGGCAGTGGTCTTGGATATTCAGCTGCCGTAATTGGAAAAGTCTGTGAGGCTGTTGTGGCTTTAGAAGAAGACGATGATATGGCGTCAAATTCAGAGACAATTTTAGCTACAGAAGGCTGCTTGAACGTTGCAGTGTTGCAAGGTACCTTATCGGAAGGGGCTGCTAAGCACGCACCTTTCGACGTTATCGTAATTGAAGGTGCAGTTGAAGAAATTTCAGATGAATTAGTTACACAGTTAGCGGATGGGGGTAGGATTGCAGCGATTTTCAGCCAAAAGAGCCAAGGAGTGCTGCGTGTTGGTTACAAAACCCAAGGCAAAATTTCTTGGCGATTCGTATGTAATGCTTACGCGCCAGTGCTTGCTGGATTTCATAAAACTCAAAGCTTTTTATTGTAACTGTCGATCATTAGTACTTTTTCAGGGGATATTCAAAATGTTTAAAAAAGCAACGACGGCCTCAGGTCTTTTTGTTTTAATGTTTTTTGGACCGGGTATTTTAAGTGCCCAATCCTTGAGTGACACGCTGCGTAATGCCTATACAACTAGCGGGCTTTTAGTCCAAAATAGAGCGCTACTTCGAGCTGCGGACGAAGGTGTATCTGGCAGTATGGCGTTACTGCGTCCTGTGATAAATTGGTCGTCTACTTACTCTTACAGTGGTGCATCAGCATCAGATAAAACCTCGTTAAGCGGTAGCCTTAGTGCTAATTGGTTACTTTACGATTTTGGTAATTCAAAAATCAAAACTGAAGCGCTTAAAGAGACTGTCTTAGCAACGCGTCAGTCTTTAATATCAATTGAGCAGGACGTTCTTTTGCGCGGAGTGTCTGCTCATATGAATTACCGCCGCACAGTGGAGTTCGCATTGCTCAGATCCACAAATGTTGACTTGATTGTCCAAGAATTGAGTGCTGCGCAGGATCGCTTTGATGTTGGTGAGGTCACGCGCACGGACGTTGCTCTGGCCGAAGCTCGGCTGGCGAGTGCCCGTGCCAGTCTTGCTAGTGCTGAAGGTAATAGGTTACGAGCTGCTGCCGAATATCAGGCAGTTACGGGTACGCTACCAGAGGATTTGGCAACGCCTGTTGAATTGCCAGTTTTACCTGAGAATGTTGAAATGGGAATTGCGCAAGCGAGGACGCAACATCCAAATTTAAAGCGAATGCAGCATACTGTAAAAGCTGCTGAATTGCGTATAAAAACTGCTAATGCTGCAGATCAGTTTTCTGTTTCAGGGAGTGCTGGCCTTGCCGTGAATGACTCTGGTTCAGGGGTGTCCGAAAGCGTCAGTATTACAGTTTCTGGCCCTATTTATAGCGGTGGAGCTAATGCGTCTGGTGTCCGCGCTGCGATGGCTCGACGCGACAGTACGCGGGCTCAATTGCATATTGCTTCCTTAAGTATGGAGCAAGAAGTTAGAAACTCATTTGTGTTATTTAATGTTGCTCGCGCTAGTGGAGAGGCGACAGAACGCCAAGTCAAGGCGGCTGAAGTGGCATTTCGCGGTATACGCGAAGAAGCCTCACTAGGTGCTCGTACTACACTGGATGTCTTAAATGCAGAGCAGGAGTTACTTGATGCCCGAGCTAGTAGTATTTCTGCGGGCATTGATGAACAAATTGCAGCGTATACGGTTCTAGCTTCAATAGGAAAATTAAATGCTGTGTCACTGGGCCTAGGCTTAAAAACTTATGATCCAATTGAATACTATAATTTTGTAAAGACGGGTCCACGGACCAAAAGTGCTGAGGGTGCGGGGTTGGTTGATCTATTGAAAAATTTGGTAGAAAATTAAATAATTAAATAGATTTTTATTAAAAAAATTTGGTTTGATTTAAATCAAAGCTTCTGGGAAAGTTAAAGGCTAAGCAACCGTCTATTGCAGCCTTAGTTAAGTATTATTCTGGAATAGTACTACAAAGTGAAATTAACTTATCTACGTCTAGATTCTTTTCAATAAACTCTCCCAATTCATCTAAAGTCTTTTCAATGTCAGCTTGATATGAAACTAAGTTTGATGCGGCTCCTAGGTTACTAAGAAATTCTGATCGAAATAAGTCTGAGTTAAATAACCCATGTAAATAGGAACCGCGGACGTCTCTGGTGCCATTCATTGCGCCCTCAGTACGATTTGGCAGCCTTAACCAGTTGCGTTCACAGTCTGGCCCAGAGGTTTGACCCATATGAATTTCATAACCACTCACCGGTACCTTTGAATCAATAGTAAAGGCGTCAATTAACGACAAGTTTTTTTTAGGACTCATTACTGTCTCCACATTTAAATAACCAAGTCCACTGACGGTCCTAGGTGGTCCTTCAATTCCATCTGGATCATGAATTTTTCTTCCAAGCATCTGATAGCCACCACATATTCCAAGAATATGTCCACCACGTCTATGATGCCCTTGAAGATCGATATCCCATCCATTTGCACGAAAATTTTCTAGATCACTTATTGTTGATTTACTGCCTGGCAATATTACAAGTGCTGCATCACCAGGAAGGGGCCGTCCAGGCTCAATGATTTCAACAGTTACATTTGGTTCTGCAACTAGCGGGTCGAGGTCATCAAAATTTGCAATCCGAGCGAGCCGGGGAACGACTATCTTGATCCCTCCACCAGGCCTAGTGGCTATATCCATGACGTCTTCAGCTGGTAATTTCCATGCATTTGAAAACCATGGTAAAACACCTAGATTTTGCCAATTAGTCTGTTTTTCAATAGCTTTCATACCGCCGTCAAATAATGAGATATCACCCCGAAATTTATTAATGGCAAATCCTTTTATTCTGGTTTGATCTCTTTTTGGTAAAATTATATTGGTGCCAACCATTTGCGCTATAACACCACCACGATCAATATCACCAATTAAAATAACTGGTATATTAGCGGCTTCTGCAAAACCCATATTTGCAATGTCACCTTCTCGTAAGTTTATTTCTGCAGGGCTCCCAGCACCTTCGATGATTATAAAATCAGCTGAAATGGCAAGTCGGAAAAAGGACTCTAAAACCTTTGGCATTAATTGTGGTTTTAAAGTTGAATATTCACGGGCCTTAACGGTCGTCATTCGTTTGCCTTGTACGACCACCTGAGACCCAATATCGGTTTCTGGCTTTAACAGAACTGGGTTCATGTCTACTACGGCGGGTTGTTGGCAAGCCATTGCCTGAAGAGCTTGGGCGCGTCCAATTTCGCCACCGTCAGTGGTGACTGCAGCATTATTAGACATGTTTTGTGGTTTAAATGGAACAACGCGGTGCCCACGCTTTACAAGAGCCCGGCAGATACCTGCGACCAACATGGACTTCCCAACATTTGAGCCAGCCCCTTGTATCATGATGGCCTTAGTCATTTTTTGCTCTCCCCAGGGCTAGCATACTCACCTCTAGGATTAAGAAACAGTATAATTATGGGCTTAGTTTTTGAAGTTAACACTTGAATTAATATTGGCCAAGAGTTTTGGGTCTCTTGTTAGTATTTGCGTTCATTTAAAAAAATATGTTCTAACTTTTAAAGATTTTTAATACTGAACATGGCCTATGAGGGTTTAGAGAAAACTAGCATAATGAAGGCCATCTATTGATAAATAGCCATTCCTACAAAAACGCACCCTAGAGGGTGCGCCCATCTTTTATACATTTTCTAAATAAGCTTTAAGCTGCTTCCGCCTGTTGGCGGCGCTCACTTTCTTCACGGCTTAGGGCGACGGAAGTGCGTATACCTTTGCCAACGAAGTCCATTAAACCGGTTACAACTCGTTCGTTTGGATCAATACCGGCACATGATAATACTTCCCGCCCGTCACGCGACCGCGCCCATCGAGCAATTTGCTCGGGGCCGTTGCCATACTTTTTATCATCAGCGATAGCGTCGTCCAATGCGGCTAGAACTACGGCAGCAAATAATTTACGAGCTCGATTGCCCTGTTCATTATTAAAGGCATTTCCGTCGACGAAATCTTTCATCTCGTATCCTTTTGCGGTCTATTGATTTACAAAGTGTGTTTCATCCTTATGAACGAACTTAAGTGATTCGGGTGCCCTTTTTTGGAATGGCTGCTATGCGCTCAGCGCATAACACTTTAGAATTCAGTAATTTTGTTGAGACTTGAAAGGTTGGAGTGCGTTCGCTATAGCAAAATCTAATTTAATTTCAAAATTTTACCTTAGGTTTTCTTAAATGCCAAAAATAAATGGAAATGAAATTCGCATTGGAAATGTGCTTGAGCATAACGGTGGTCTCTGGAGCGCGGTGAAGGTTGACCACGTAAAACCAGGAAAAGGCGGTGCATTTGCACAAGTTGAAATGCGTAATTTACGCAATGGGTCTAAATTGAACGAACGGTTTCGCTCTGCTGATAAGGTTGAAAAGGTGCGGCTTGAACAAAAGGATCAGCAGTTTCTTTATGAAAATGATAGAATGCTAATTTTCATGGACATGGAAACCTATGATCAAATTGAGCTTCCGGTAGAGTTATTAGGTGATCGCCGGCCATTTTTACAAGACGGTATGACTGTTCAAATTGAATTTCACGAGTCCGAGGCCTTGCATGCGACAGTTCCGCAAAAAGTAACCTGTAAAATCGTTGAAACTGAGCCCGTTGTCAAAGGCCAAACGGCAGCAAACTCGTTTAAACCTGCAATTTTAGACAACGGTATAAAGATTATGGTGCCGCCATTTGTTGGGCCAGATGAGCTTGTTATAGTGGATACTATTTCTATGGAATATACAGAACGCGCTTAGAGGCTTAATATCGCATCTTCAGCGGTCATTTGTGACGTGGCGCGGTCGAACCGTAGATAGGCTAATGCAAGGCCGTTGTGCTGAGTGTAGATCACACCGGCTGGCTTTCCGTTTGCTAAAATGGGAGAACCGGGAGTCGCCGTTCCCTCTATTTTTATTTGTTTTAGACCTTTTCGAAGTACAGTTTTGTGCTTCATCCGGGCTACGATCTCTTGTCCAACATAACATCCTTTTTTGAAATCAACTCCATTGAGTCTTTCAAAGTCCATCTCTAATAGAAATTTATCTGGTCCAAGTTCTATACCAGTTTCAGGAATAATATGCTCAACCCTTAAAGCTGGCCAGTCGATAAATTCACTAGATGTTGTTCCATACACCCTCCACCCAAGTGCCTTGGATCTTGGGTCTTTAAATCCGGTCTCCGGTAAAAGGCCCAACCCACAATTAACGTCATACTCGATCATTTCAATTTTGACGTCTGCCCTCAGCCTGTACATGTTCAGTCGGGATGCAAGATTTTCTTGTAAAAATTTTGCAACATCAACCAAAATATCATTTTGCCGTACTAAAACAAAAAAGTCTGCAATGTACTTACCCTGCGGAGTCAGAAGGGCCGCATAGTGCAAGCCCAGTGCATCAATTTCGTTAGTTACCAAGTTTTGTAAAAAACTGACCCGATCAGAACCAGTTATTTGGAGTATACCACGCGGTTGTTCAGGCTGAGCCATGGGCTATTCCTAGGATTTTTTTTAAGGTATAATAGGTTTTGAACTAAGCACCAGAGCCTTTATGTCTGCACCCATTTCAGTAGTTATACCTACTTTCAATTCTGAGCTTCAGTTGCCGAGGACCCTGTGGTCACTCATGGAGGGAGTGGATTCTGGTTTGATCCGAGAAGTTATAATTTCAGATGGTGGATCAACGGATGGCACACAAAACATATCTTTTAATTGGGGTGCTAAATTTGTTGTGGGGGGAACTTCGCGTGGGGGTCAATTACGCCGAGGGGTAGCTACAGCTTGTGGAGATTTTCTGCTTATAGTCCACTCGGATACTATTTTGGAGTCAGGCTGGGCATCTGAGTTACAAAACTCGCTTTCAGATGGCCCTTTTTGTTTTTCATTAGCTTTTAATTCCTCTGGAGTCGCGCCGTGTTTAGTCGCATTTTGGGCTAATATACGTACAGATTTTCTACGACTTCCTTTTGGTGACCAGGTACTTTTTCTAAGTCGGGAGATATATGACGTGGCTGGTGGATATCCAGACCAGCGCTTAATGGAAGATGTAGCTCTGGTGCTTGCTCTCAAGGCTCGGGTAAGGCGGATACGCTGCAGAGCTTTTACAAGTTCGGAAAAGTACCAAAGACAGGGATGGATTAATCGGAGTATTAAAAACTTGATCTTACTTGTTCGATATTTTTTGGGTGCAGAGCCTGACGTTCTGGCTAAGGCCTATTATCATCCCTCTGAAGATCCAAACTGAAGACGGCATAAGTCTGCATAGTAGCCACCTGAACTGTGAAGCTCCTTATGCGTTCCACCTTCTATAATTTTGCCTTTTTCCATGACCAAAATTTGATCTGCAGCCTTAACTGTGGACATTCTATGGGCGATTACCAAAGTTGTACGGTTTTTACTCAGTCGCTCCAGAGCCTTTTGAACTAAGGCTTCAGACTTTGAATCCAACGCCGAAGTAGCTTCGTCCAGCAGTAAAATTGGACTGTCGCGTAGTAATGCCCTTGCAATCGCAACGCGTTGGCGTTGACCGCCAGAAAGATTAGACCCACGAGGTCCAACCGGCGTATCTAGACCTAGGGGCAGCGTTGGTAAAAAGTCGGCAATGTGCGCTGCTTTGATGACGTCTTGTAATACTTGTGGATCTACATTCTCGTGACCCACGGTTATGTTTTCATATAGTGTTTCGTCGAATAAGAGAGTATCCTGAGACACGACAGAGATTTCAGCACGCAGTGCAGTTGGATCAACGTCTGTATTACTGACACCAGAAATAGTGATCTCGCCTGTCTGATGTGCGTAGAGACGGGTCAGCGAGTTGAATACTGTAGTCTTTCCCGCTCCTGACGCACCCACTAATGCCGTAGTCTTTCCGCTAGGAGCGGTAAATGAGACATTACTTAGAATATTCATATGACCAAAGTTTAAGTTTACATTTTTAAACTTTATGTCACCTCTTGCAGAAAATTTAGTTGGATGTTTTGGTCCCATAAGCTGCGGCTTTTGGTCTAAAATAGAATACATTCGGTGAACAGATACTCCCGCTGCATTAACAAGACCAGATATCCCAGCGAGACGACGCAAAGGTTCAAAGGCCAACCCAAGTGCACTAAAAAAAGCCATAAATTGGCCGACAGTCTTTGCTCCACTTATGATTTCATAACCGCCATATAAAATCACCCCCGCAAACCCAATGCCGCTCATAATGTCCACTAATGACGGAAGGACAGAGGTTCCGAATAGGGTTTTCAACTCTACACTAATTTGTTTTTTGGTAAGCTTGCGGTATCGACCTGAATAATACTTTTCTAAACCGTTAAGTTTAATTGTTGCAATTCCGTGAAAAGCTTCATCCAAACGGGCTGCCATATTGGCGGCTACGTCCCTAGCCTTAGATGCTTGTTTGCGTGTATACCGATGTGCAATCAAAGATGGTATTAGAAGAAGTGGAGCGCCTAGAAAAGCAAAAATAGTCCATAACCAGTCGATTGATAACATCACCACCAATAAAGAGATAAGTCCGATTAAATCACGTGCTCCGCCACGTACCACTAACCCCCAGGTCTGTGCTACAGACTGTACATCACCTTGCACTCGCTCGATCAGGTAGCCAGGTGCGTTTCGAGAATAAAAGTCCATATCTAGCCGTAGAAGATGATTTAAAAGGTCATTTTGCAAATCGGCAACAGAATATCTGGCAATTTTTGTCATCATAACTCGATGACTAACTGAAAGGATTCCTCGCGCCAAAAACAGGCTCAAAACAATAGCGGCGACGCCCCATAGTTGCGTATAGCTGCCGCCTACAAATACGTTGTCAAACAAAGGCTGCATCATCCAAGCCAATCCGCCAATCATGCTACCTTCAACTGCCATCAAAATGATCACTAGCGCTAACAACCAACCATGCTTGCGCAGGTAGCTATTCCAAAGCCATCCAAATAGGTGCCGTTGATTTATGAGATTAGAGTCTATTTTATCTTTAATCATAATTTTGTGTTAGTATTTTGTTGGCCTTCCCGCAAGAGAGGGCTACTTGGTTGACGTGAACCCAAACGATGAATATCGGTGAATTATTAATTTTAGGTTGTCTATCATGTCACTTTCTCAAGGCCGTCAATACCTAGCAATTCCTGGTCCGTCTGTAATACCGGACAGGGTACTTCAAGCTATGAACCAGCCCTGTCCAAATATATATGATGGTGATTTGATAGAGCTAACGCATAGCCTAATTCCCGATTTGAAGCATGTTGCACAGACAAAAGGTAACGTAGCAATCTATATTGCAAATGGACATGGCGCCTGGGAAGCCGCTATTTCCAATGTTCTTTCGCCTGACGATACTGTTCTAGTTCTAGCAACTGGTCGATTTTGTATTGGTTGGGGAGGGATGGCTGAAAATTTGGGGGTGCATGTCGAAACCTTAGATTTTGGAACTGATAGCACAATTGATTTTGAAGCAGTTCGCAGTCACTTGCGGGCTGACAAAGGTGGCCGAATTAAGGCGATAATGGCGGTCCACGTGGATACGTCAACCTCTATACGAAATGATATAGGGGCGTTAAGTAAAGTGATTTCTGACACAGGCCACGATGCGCTTTTAATGGTGGATTGTATTGCAAGCCTTGGGTCTGATAAGTTTTTAATGGATGATTGGGATGTCGATATTATGGTCTCGGCCTGTCAGAAGGGATTGATGACCCCTCCTGCTTTATCCTTCGTATATTTCTCAGATCGTGCCGCTAATGCTCGCAAAAAAATGGAGCGTGTGAGTTCTTATTGGGATTGGAATCCCCGTATTAATCCTAACCTTTTTTATGAATATTTTTGTGGAACTGCACCAACTCAACATCTGTTTGGTCTGCGAGAGGCTCTGGATATGATACTTGAAGAAGGACTTCCTCATGTTTGGTTGCGACATGAGGTTTTAGCAAAAGCGGTTTGGGCCTCTTGCGAGGCTTGGGCGCGAGCTGGGCCGTTAGAACTCAATGTATCTGACAAAAATTCACGAAGTAGAGCGGTTACAGCGTTATCAATTGGAGCTCCACGAGGAATGCAGCTGCGCAAGTGGACAGAAAAGGAAGCTGGTCTTACTCTTGGGATTGGTCTTGGTATGAATACGGAAAAGGACCCAAAGGCAGAAGGTTTTTTTCGAATTGGACATATGGGACATGTTAATGCCCAGATGATTATGGGCACGCTAGGCTCTGTCCAAGCTGGATTAATTGCTTTGGGCATCCCGTATGGATCAGGCGGATTGGATGCAGCTGCTCAAGTTCTAGCCAACGTCGACTAGTTAGGTGGCTTGAACCGCCTTTAATGCTTTAGGCAGTGCATTTGCAAAAGCCTCCATTGCCCTGGCATCGCCACATGATACACGAATACAGCGATCCAACGGTGAGATATTGGGCATGCGGACAAAAATCTGGTCTGCAATAAGACGTTGCAATAAAGCGCGCGCAAAATTCCCATCTTGACCACAATCTATTGCGACAAAATTTGTGGCCGAATGCAGGGCTTTTAATCCGTTGGCTCGAGCGATTTCTGTTATCTGTTGACGGCTTTTTTGAACGTTCTTGAGTACTCTCTCAAAATAGTTTTGATCTGAGAGTGCAGCTAAGGCTCCCACTTGAGAAATGTGTGACATGCCAAAATGATTGCGCACTTTATCAAAAGCAGCGATGAGTTTTTTGGGTCCAATAGCGTAACCAACCCGCGCGCCGGCCATACCATAGGCCTTCGAAAAAGTTCGCATGCGAATAACATTTGGTGTCTCAGGAAGTAACGCGGGAGCAGTTCCTGCAGGGGCAAGGTCTACATAGGCTTCGTCTAATACGAGCAACGTAGATTTGGGTAAGTTGTTTATCAAACCATTTACTACATCCGCACTGTGCCAGCTGCCCATAGGATTATCTGGGTTCGCAAAGTAGATTATTTTAGCCGAAACTTTGGTTGCCTTGGCAATCAGACTTTCTGGATCTTCGTGATCATCCACATATGGCACAGTATGCAGTTTTCCACCAAAGCCTGTGACGTGAAAATTAAATGTTGGGTAAGCTCCGGCTGACGTAACAACTGGTTCACCAGGTTCTACTAATAACCTAACAAGATAGGCCAAAAGACCATCTATTCCTTCTCCAACAATTATATGGCTTGGATCAATTCCATGATGTTGAGCCAGTGCTTCGCGAAGATCATAATTTTCCGGGTCCCCATATTTCCAAACTTCAGGGGTGGCTTTTCTCATGGCTGCAATAGCAAGTGGGGATGGACCAAAGACGCTTTCATTTGCTCCAAGACGGGCTTTGAATTTTTGGCCCATTACCCTTTCCTGGGCCTCTGGCCCAACAAAGGGTACAGAGGATGGCAGAGTTTCGGCTAGTGCCGTTAGCGCAATTTCTGTCATGAACTTTCCTAACTTGTGTTGGCTCTTAGGTTGACCAAAACTCAAACAATCTCTGCCAATCGCGCCAATGCTTCCAGAATTTTTTCTTCTTCTTCCTCGCGTGCTGTTAGATTAGCTTGTGTTTCTGCCAACACTTCAGCAGGTGCTGAAGATGCAAATTTTGGATTTTTAATTCTGCCGCGCAATCCACCCAATTCTTTGGCTAGTTTACCCAGGTTTTTCTCCAAGCGGGCTTTCTCAGCTGCTACGTCTATGATGTTTGCCAAGGGCAGGCCAAAAGTTGCGCCTGGTGCCGAAACGGTAATTGCTCCTTTGGGCATTTTTTCTGCTTTTGTGACCTCGGTAATTCGTGCCATTTGTTTGATTTGAGCCATGTTCGCAGCTAAGGCTGAGGATCCAGAAATATTATTTGAAACTTGTACCAACGGAACTTTTGCTCCTGCGGGGACGTTCATTTGCGCACGCGCTGATCGAATGGCATCTATCAAGGCAATGGTCCAACTGATCTCATTTGTTGCGGTATCATCGATCAGATCCAAGCCATATGCTGGCCAGTTTTGATGTACGAGCATTTTATCGCGTTGGGCGGTAAGTCCCCAAAGTTCCTCCGTGATGAAGGGCATAATAGGGTGTAGTAACACCATACTTTGCTCTAACACCCAGGCTAGAGTTGTCTGGGTTTCTGACCGACCAGCTTGCCCACTTGAATGCTCACCTTTTAAAATTGGTTTAGATAATTCTAAATACCTGTCACAGACACTACCCCAAATAAAGGTATATAGAGCCGAAGCTGAATCGTTAAATCTATAACTCGTTAGTGCAGTGTCCACCGCAACTCGGACACGACCCACCTCACCAACTATCCATTTATTCAATGCTAACTCTGGATTTGGAAGTGAATCGCTGCGTTTATCAAATGCCTGGTTGAATTCTGCAAAAGAGCATGCATTCCAGAGCTTTGTACCAAAGTTTCGGTAACCAGCAATACGCTGCATGTCTAGTTTCAGAACACCACCAAGGGAGGCCATTGACGCATTAGTAAATCGCAACGCGTCAGCCCCAAATTCATCTATTATTTCTAAAGGATCTACGACATTGCCAGTAGATTTACTCATTTTTTTACCTTTTGCGTCACGGACAAGACCATGTAAATATATGGTTTTGAATGGGATTTCATCTACAACCGCAAGTTGCATCATCATCATGCGTGCCACCCAGAAAAATAAAATATCTGATCCAGTAATTAGGTCTGAGGTAGGGAAAAAGCGTTTCAGCATATCGTTTGTTGCGTCAGTCTTCACGTCGCCAGTCCAGCCCAATGTACCTATTGGCCAAAGGCCAGATGAAAACCACGTGTCGAGAACATCCGGATCGCGAGTTAGTTTGACCTGGGCCCCCGCCATTTGTTGGGCCTCTGCCTGAGTTGGTGCACAATATTGTATACCATCCTCGTCAAACCAAACTGGAATTTGGTGGCCCCACCACAATTGGCGGGAGATACACCAAGGTTCAATATTTTCAAGCCAGTGGTAATAAACCTTTTTCTCTGACTCTGGTAAAACCTTAACTTTGCCGTCACGAACTGCGTTTAGTGCCGGGGTCACAATCTTATTTGTATCAACGAACCATTGGTCAGTGAGCATAGGTTCGATCACAACCTTTGAGCGGTCTCCAAAGGGCTGCATTATTGGTTTACTATCCACTTTTGGGTGACTTTCAGAATATTCATTACCGTCTGCATCAATACTAGAAACGGTTTCCATCACCGCCAAACCTTCAGCAGTGATGTCCGCTACCACTTTTTTGCGTGCCTCAAAACGGTCCATGCCACGATACTCTTCAGGAACCAGGTTCATGAGTGCAATTTTCGCCTCATCAAAGCTCTCTTCGCCATTGGCAATCTTCTGAGCGCTGGTGGCTTCTTCAAAGTAAGGCCTTCCGTCCGCACGCATGTTGGCTTTTACATCCATAAGATTATACATCGGAATGTTACTACGTTTAGCGACTTGATAATCGTTAAAATCATGAGCCCCGGTAATTTTTACTGCCCCCGACCCAAATTCTTTGTCTGGGTATTCATCTGTGATGATAGGAATTAAGCGGCGCTGTGTTTGTGGACCTACAGGTATTTCGCAGAGCATTCCCACTATTGGAGCATAGCGTTCATCTGTTGGGTGCACGGCGACAGCGCCATCACCCAGCATGGTTTCGGGACGTGTGGTTGCTATTGAAATGTAATCACGCTCTTCCTCTAGAGTGGTCGCCCCATTTTCATCTTTTTCAATGTAAGTGTACGTTGCTCCACCTGCGAGCGGATATTTAAAGTGCCACATGTGACCCGCCACTTCGATGTTTTCAACCTCGAGATCTGAAATAGCAGTTTCAAAATGTGGGTCCCAATTGACTAAGCGCTTGCCGCGATAGATCAAGCCTTTGTTAAACATTTCAACAAAAACTTTAATCACTGCATCATGAAAGTTTGGACTATTTTCATGGCCGGTTCGAGTATCCCCATGGGCGCCAGCCATGGTAAATGCTGTTCGGCTCCAGTCGCAGGAGGCGCCCAGACGTTTTAATTGGTTAACAATGTTTCCACCGGACTCTTCTTTCCAAGACCAAACTTTTTCAAGGAACTTTTCACGTCCCAACTCCACTCGGCCTGGCTGTTTTGTTTCAGCCAGTTGTCGTTCCACCACCATTTGTGTTGCTATGCCTGCGTGGTCAGTTCCAGCTTGCCAAAGTGTGTCAAAACCTCTCATTCTATGCCAACGCACAAGAATGTCCTGCAACGTATTGTTAAACGCATGGCCCATGTGCAAAACGCCAGTCACATTTGGTGGTGGGATCATTATGCAGTAGCTAGAAGCACCTGGCTTTGAATTTGCTCCTGCGGTAAAGCAGCCTGCTTTTTCCCAAGCTTTGTAAAGGCGATTTTCCGCTTCTGCCGCATTGAACTTTTTCATTGCCATATCTTTTATACCTTTTTAATTTACATTGGAGTACCTATTTACCGGGTCAAGGAAAAGCCCCTCGTTTCAAACGAATTCAATAATTTCTGCCAAATTTTTGAAGAAGCGATAATAGAAAGTAAAACCTGCTCCAACCGCCTGCTGCCTATTAATTGTATAGCAAAGTTCTGAGTGGTCGAGATATTAGTTTTCCAAAGGTCTTGATCCCAGAATTTGGATTAACTTACCAGCTGTTCACGAACTCCAGGGCGTAGGACTGTGGGGTCGTAAGGTCTCCGGGCGAAGACTTTATGGACGCGCTCGGTAAAATGGCTGATTGGCAATGTGTCATATTCTGGATCAAAGCTGCTTTGATCCCAACGTTCGCAAAAAGTGACACAATCATCAAAGAAAATGTGACCCCTATGTTTCTCACGTTTGTTTGGGTCTGCCCCAACATGTCGTCCGTAGTAAACCATCTGAAAGTCAGCATGTTTTTCCACGACCCAGGTGCATTGTTCCCTTACAAACGGACGCAGGATTGAGGCGGCGTACTCATCATGATTATAAGGCGCAAAAATATCTCCAATATCATGGAGCAAAGTAGACACAATCCAATCCGTATCTGCTCCATCGCGCTCAGCACGTGTTGCTGATTGAAGCGAATGTCCTAATCGGGTTATTTGGTATCCAGAAAGGCCTTCATCAAGTTCTGTGAGTGCCCCTAAGAGCTTGTTTGATGTACCTTTGGTATATTCAATTTCATGTTCGTTTAAAAAGGCGTAATCTTCTTTGTCACCATCTTTCATGGCTCGAAATTTAACATGATCCATTTTAAATCCATCACCTTTGTCTCTAAATCGAGCTATTAAAACATTCGGCTCAATTGTCTTCGTAATGCGATAGTGTTCCGCAATCATTATTGTTAAACAGGCTTTTTGAACAGAGCTTTTTAAATTAGAATTTTTATGAAACGTCGTTGGGCTGCCAAATTTTTAAAATAGGCTATCATCTGTCAAATACATCACAAGTTACTGGACAGGTGTTAGCCTACTGATAATATCGTCAATGAGTAGGAGTAAATCCAATGAAAAAGTTTGGTAGACGTCAATTTTTGGAACGCCGTGATCCCGCACAGGCTGCAGGATAAATTTTTATGTCATTATGGCATCAAATAATCTCAAATTTTCGGGAAAACGGTAACCGAATTGTTGAGAATTCGCCTGATGGTTTCAGGTTTCCGCTCACACATGTTATTATAATAGATGGAACAATGTCCGCCTTGCTTCCAGGATTTGAGACAAATGCAGGCCAGGCATATAAGTTAATAAAAGGTAGTATGGTGAAACATACTGTCCTGCACTATTTTCCAGGAATTCAATTGCAAAGTGGTAAAGCTTTCTCATCTTGCTGGAATATTATAACGGGTAATGGAATAAACCTTCAAATAAAAAAAGCCTATGGTGCGTTAGCGAGCCGTTATCAGATTGGTGATAATATTATATTAATTGGTTATTCGCGTGGAGCCTTTGCAGTAAGGTCTCTCGCGGGCATAATTGATAGTATGGGTCTTTTAAAGAGCGTTCATGCGACTGAACGAAATGTAATTAATGCATTTCGTTATTACAAAAACGGTACTCAATCCGAGGCGGCGCGGGTTTTCCAAAAAGAAAAGTGCCATCTCGCTGCCAAGATTACAGCAATAGGAGTGTGGGATACTGTGAAAGCACTCGGGCTCCCTTTGCCATTTATATGGCGTTTTTTTAATTCAAAACATCAGTTTCATAATGATCAAATTAGCAAAAGCGTTGATCACGGCTTTCACGCTTTGGCACTTGATGAAACTCGCTTGGCTTACAAGCCAGTTCTGTGGACCGCCCCAGTAAATTGGCAAGGAGTTTTGGAACAACGTTGGTTTCGAGGCAACCATGGAGATATTGGTGGACAGATATCTGGATTTCCTATGAGTAGGCCCTTGGCAAACATTCCTTTTGTCTGGATAATGGAGCGTCTTGAGGATGTAGGTTTGCGACTTAGATCAGATTGGAGGGATGAATTCCCCCAAGATATTTTGGCTCCGTCAACGGCTTCTTGGTGGAAAGAGAAATTATTTATTTTTTCGAGATCTCAACGACAAATTGGTAATAATCCATCAGAACTAATTCATGTCTCTGTGCCAGGTAATGGGCTTGAAACTTGAAGTGATTTTACGACTATTCTGGTAGTTGAGGCAGCAGCATCTGTTTTTTCTCTTTTCCGATGTTAGGCTAACCCGCCCGCTTAAAGGCTTAAAAATAAAATGTTACTGGGTTTCTGAAACGTTAATATTGTTCTGCTAATTTGCATTTAAAATTAAGAGTTTTTGTTAAAATATTATTTACCGAACTACTTCTTTTACATTTAAAATCGTACGGATTGTTCGGCTGGAAATCTAGTTCAGCTAGCACTTGGCAAGTAAGCTTTCGAGGCGTATAGCCAAAACCGATCGGCAGAGGTAACACAATGGCACAAAGTGCAAATATGAATGTAATGATTGCAACAGCCCGAAAGGCTGGCCGAGCATTGGCCAAAGATTTTCGTGAAGTGGAGAACCTGCAGATATCAGTAAAAGGTGCTGTAGATTTTGTGTCACGAGCAGATATTTTTGCTGATAAAATCGTTAGAGAAGAGTTAACTGCCGCACGGCCTACCTATGGGTTTTTGGCTGCTGAGCAGGAAGAAGTGGAAGGTAAAGATCCAACGCGTAGATGGATAGTTGATTCATTAGTTGGAACCACAAACTTTTTGCATGGAATGCCACATTATGCCGTCACTATTGCCCTGGAACACAAAAATGAAATAATTGCGGGTGTAATCTATGATGCTGCCCAAGATGAATGCTTTTTTGCGGAGAAGGGGCAGGGCTCTTGGATGAATGAAACTCGCCTCCGGGTGTCGGGGCGGAGTTCAATGATTGAATGCGTTTTTGCAACAGGCTTGCCTAGTGCAGGTCAAGATGGCCTACCGCAAAGTTTGCGAGAGTTGGCACATATTCTTCCAATTACAGCTGGCATCCGGAGCTTGGGTGCAGCAGCCCTTGATCTAGCTTACGTTGCTGCTGGACGTTTTGATGGCTTTTGGGAGCGAAGTCTCAAACTTCCAGAAATGGCTGCGGGCACTATTATACTTAAAGAAGCAGGGGGCTTTATCGAGTCTATTGACCCAAAAGCCCATTTTTTGACAGATGGAAATGTGATTTGTTCAAACGATCAAATTTTTTCCAAGTTCGCGATGACTGTTAGGAAAAGTTCTTAAGATAATAAATGATGGGCCTTGACACAGACTATTTTTGGAACAGTTCCCCATTATGAAAAATTTATTTGCGGTTCTTCTAATATCAATGGCCTCGTCGGTAGCTGCTGTATGTCCAAATAACGTCTTGATAGAAAAAGCGCTGGATCAAAACTACGAAAAGCTCAAATCAGCAAAGCTTCAGTCAGAGGCGCAGACAATAGTAGGTGAACTTTGGGAGCTTTGGACAAAAGCTCCTAACGATAAGGCGCAGCAACTGTTGAACAGTGGTATGGCGAGAATGCGTCAAGGAGATTTAAGGAAAGCAGAAGCTGAGTTAACCAAATTAATTAATTATTGTCCAAATTATTCTGAAGGCTACAATCAGCGTGCCTTTACACGGTATCTGGCGTTTGATTTTGAAAATGCTTTGCCTGATCTTATCAGGGCTCTAGAATTGCGTCCGCGCCATTTGGGTGCTCTATCCGGTAAAGGTCTTACTCACAAAGCCATGGGTCAAGAATTAGAAGCCGAAATAGAATTCCGAAAAGCATTATCGCTAAACCCGTTTACACCCGAACGAAATATGATCCCTAATGTGGGTGTGGACTTATAAAAAATCTGGCTTTACACGCCCTTGGATTTGCCTATGTTCGCGTCACAGCCCGCGTGATGGAATGGTAGACATAGAGGACTTAAAATCCTCAGGCTTAACGGCCGTGCCGGTTCGAGTCCGGCCGCGGGTACCATGTAATTTATGATGATAGTTAAAGTCAGGATATAAAGCTGGTTGCTACCAATTTCTAGCTGTAACCCACTGATATCTACCTGACCAACGAAATACAAATTTCTTAACAAAATACTTGAGGCTAGACTTTATTTTTTTTGGCAACTAATCGGATGCCTGAAATTGCTGAAGTAGCAAAGAATCCAACAATTTTACTATAAAAATGTTTTTTAGCTTGAAATGCATCTGAACCGTGTAAAATTGTGAATTTTTCTTTATTTGTTAGAAATATATTTAGTCGCTCTGATGTAAAGGCAAACCAATCTGAAGCCATATTTTCAGTCGAAACTATCTCAAAGCCGGCAGCAATTAAACCATTTAAATAACTGCTTTCATCAACGAGTGAATTAGCAAATAATTCTTTATTTAATGAGGCAAGGTCGGCGTCATTATAAGCTTTCCCCTGAATCAAATCTTCAATAAAAATAGTTCCGTCTAATGAGACGAGATTATATATTTTTTTTGTGAAGAACTCTCTTTTGGGAATGTGATACAACGCTAACCAACTAACAACATGGTTAAACTTGAAGTTTTCAAATTCCGCTTGCAGAAAGTCATCTTGTCGGTGTGTCACAAATGAATTTAGCCCACATCTTTCAGTAATGCTTTCGCCAACACTGTTAAAGTCGCTTTGTAACTCGAGGGCGGTTACTTTAGCCTCTGTTTTTCCGGCAATAAACCTTGACGGACCGCCCCAGCCAGCGCCAATTTCCAGAACACTTGCATTTTTCTTAATAGCTAAAGCATCTATTGCAAGCTGAACGCTGGCAGCCCCGTGGTAATGAAGCTGATCTATTTTACAAACTTCATTGAAATCAAGTGTGGTTCCTGGCCCAAAACCTAATGCTGAGAGTTCGGCAACTATACTGTCCGCTTCTGCGTATAATTTCATATCTTTTACATTTAAGTTTGCCAACATTTTTTCCTGTCAAAATAGTTTTAGTCGCGAAGACCAGAAAACTTTTTATTCCAAGTTAAGCGCTGTTCGTCGGTAATTTTAGTAAACAAATTGTCAGGAACAGTGAAGACATCGCCTGCTTTAAGCTGTCCAAGAGTATCTTTTACAGATTCTGGCCATGACGGCCCATCTTGTCCCATTGCTGATTGTAATATTTCTGAAGCATCTGGAATGAATGGCTCAGACAATTGCCCATATAGAGCTATCAAATTTAGAGACATGCGAACGGTAGCTGCTGCCGCATTTGGATCGTCTTTGAAAATAGCCCAGGGCTCGGCGGATTGCAGATACTCATTTCCAAGCACCCAAATCGCTCTCAATTCAGCTGCTGATTTACGTACATCTACAGCTTCCATATGGTTTTGATATGCATCCAGACGTAATTGTAAATTATCAATTAGGTTTTGTTCGCGTTGTCCGTACTCACCCCCTGAAGGGACTACTTCACCGAATTTAGACCGGCAAAACTTTGTCACTCGCGATACAAAATTACCTAGTACATCGGCTAAATCTTTATTCACATCAGTTTGGAAGTTCTCCCAAGTAAACTCACTATCGGAAGACTCTGGGGCATGACTTAAAAGCCACCAACGCCAATAGTCTGACGGTAATATTTCCAACGCTTGATCCATAAATATGCCGCGACCCTGACTGGTACTAAACTGGCCACCATCATAATTTAAGTAATTAAATGATTTGATATAATCTACTAGTTTCCAAGGTTCGCCAGACCCTAAAATTGTAGCAGGAAACGATAATGTATGGAACGGGACGTTATCTTTGCCCATGAATTGATAATATGATACATCGTCGGCACCTTTATCAGTTCGCCACCAGCGCTCCCAATCACTGCCCTTGCCTGCGTCTACCCACTCTCTTGCGCATGCAATGTATTCGATGGGAGCATCAAACCAAACGTAAAATACTTTACCCTCCATACCTGGCCACGCCTGACCCCCTTTGCAAACGGGTACGCCCCAGTCTAGATCTCGGGTAATCCCTCTGTCTTGCAAACCATCCCCATCGTTCAACCATTTTTTGGCAATGGAAGTAGTCAGGATTGGCCAGTCCCTCTTTTCTTCAATCCAAGCATTTAATTTTTCACGCAAATATGACTGCATTAAATAAAGGTGGCGTGTGGTACGAACTTCTAAGTTTTCAGATCCAGAAATTGCTGAGCGCGGTGAAATGAGGTCAGTTGGGTCTAATTGTTTAGTACAATTTTCGCATTGATCCCCACGCGCCTTTTCGTAACTACAATTAGGGCAGGTTCCTTCAATGTATCTATCTGGTAAAAACCGGTTATCAGCGTGAGAGTAAATTTGTTTCTCATCTACTTCCTTGATAAAACCTTGATCTAAAAGACGGCCAGCAAAATGCTGCGTAAGTTCTTTGTTTTGTTTAGATGAGCTGCGACCAAAGTGATCAAATGACAGGCGAAATCCGTCTGCTATTTTTGCCTGAACCTCATGCATTTCAGTGCAATAATCCGCTATAGGTTTACCTGTTTGGGCTGCGGCTAGTTCGGCTGGTGTGCCATGTTCATCAGTAGCACAGAGGAATAAAACTTCATTTCCTCGAGCGCGATTATAGCGGGCAAATAAATCCGCTGGTAGCTGGCTACCGACCAGATTGCCTAGGTGTTTTATCCCATTGATGTAGGGGATTGCAGATGTAATCAAAATTCGTTTCATTTACTCGCCTAAACATTATTTTTCCCGTTTAAACACACCTAAATGAAAAGCCCAGCCCTAAGGCTTTTTAGAAGTTTCTGGATCACGCAATTTTTTGGTAAGGCGTCCAATCAAGAAAGAAGTCCTGGGTGAATAAATGTAAGGTGTTTTGGCGTCTGCTATACTCCCTTTTAACATGCGAAATCCTCCAACAGTTGCTAACATGAGATGAGCTATTGCAATAAAAATGAAAAACGATTCAGTACCGAATGTTTGGATCAATAATGAGGCAGCGACAGGTGAAATTATGGCACCAATTGCGAAATAAAATAAGAGTGCTGCAGAAAGTTCTACACGTTCGTCAGCGGCCGCAAAATCATGAGCATGCGCTGTCGCTATTGAGTAGATGGGTACTGTGATAAATCCAAATAAGCATGATGCGACAATGACCTGATCCAAACTGAGTGCAAATAGTGATATTGTGCAGGCAGCCAAGGAGGCTACTGAGAAGCCAATGATCACCCAACGGCGGTCAAACTTGTCGGCAAGCCACCCGGAGGGGTATTGAGAAATAGCGCCGCCTGCCACATATCCTGCTAAAAATAGACCAATTTGTGAGGCGTTCATACCAAGCTCAGATCCGTAAATTGGTCCCACCATTCGGTACGCGGCTGATGTAAGTCCAGTTACTACGACTGCAGATACTGCTAAAGGTGAGCGGTTAAGTGCAAGGAGTGGGCGTAGTCGGGGCGCACTCTTTGTAACGGGGGGACTGGCTTTAGTTAAAGCCAGTGGCAACAAGGACGCACAAAAAAATAAAGTTAACAGATTGTATGCTATATAAATTTCAACATTAGCTAAGGCGCCAATCATCATTTGGGCGCCCAGTGAAGCAGAAATGTCAACAAACCGATAAACTCCCATTGTCCGCCCGCGGTTTTCATTGGTGGCTTTGGCCTGCAGCCAAGCCTCAATAACTGTGTAGCATCCTGCAACACATATGCCGGACGCTATTCGCATAATGGCCCAAGCGACAGGATCAACTAATAAAGTATGGCCAAGCATCCCGATCGCACCCATAGATGAAAAGACTGCAAAAGCGCGAGAATGACCAACGGTCCCCATGACGCGTGGGGCCCACCAGCATCCAATAAAAAACCCAAAGAAATGCGATGAGCCTAAAACTCCAATTTGACCTTTGCTGAAACCTTTCTCAATTCCCGTTAGCGCGTCTAGTGGACCAACGCCACCAGAGGCGAGTTGCAATAGAATAATAGAAAGAAAGAGTGCTGCTAAGGAGATTATGAGTCGCATTACCTCACTTTCTACCTTGGCTTTGTTAGAGACAAGTAGCTTCCTGATTATGACGAAATAAAAATTTAGTAATATTGGCCTCCGTCAAATACTTTTTTAAGATTTTGAGGGTGAGGCAGTATAACAACCAGCTTGGTAGGATAAGCGCCAGCTGTTAGGAGGCTCTCGGCGACTGCGCATACGCTCAAGTTGCCATATATTTTTGATGCCTTGGTGTCGCGCCGCAAGATGCCATCTACTTTCAATTCCAGGCGCTCCTCCATGTCCGGGAGTTAATAATAGGCCAAGGGGTGAATACTTACCTTCTGCTGTACCAGTCTCCGTTGCTAAATTTAAACGCCTTACTGGTGTAAGTGCTGGAATGCCTGGTAGATCGGCTATAACAAGTGGTACGATCCCACTTCGCAAAACTTCCTCCATAGTCCACAAGATGTCTTCAGAACGTTTTGGGTTTATAAAGGTCAGACGGCCGGGATTTATAAATGACATCACCCCATCTGAGTGCAGAAAGTCTGTGTTCCATTCCGGGGTTATCCAAAAGATATGTCCTTGGAGTTTTTGTGCAATCATCATTGCAAGGCTACGACGGTTTGGACCGCAAGCTTCATGTACTCGTCCTAATGCTAAGTTAATATTTGGCCATAGTTCAATCAGTGATGGTGAGTATTCTTTTTTAGTCAGAAAAGTATTAGAATCAGTTTTAATCATAGAATGTATTTAAAATGTTCTTACTTTGTTCTCAATGGTACTTTTAGCTTGCGGCTCAATATTCTTTAGCTAGCTTATTGCTAAGAAAAGGATACCAAAAATGAAAATGAACAAATTAGGGGGTACTGGCATCACAGTATCCGACTTATGTCTTGGTACAATGACCTATGGAACGCAAACGGCACAGGATGATGCTTTCACTCAAATGGACATGGCCCTGGAGGCTGGAATTAACATTTTTGATACCGCCGAAATGTACCCTGTAAATCCAATCGAAGCTAGTACGCAGGGTGCTAGTGAAGAAATTTTAGGCAACTGGTTTAAAGCAAGTGGAAAACGGGAAAAGGTTGTTTTGGCTACAAAACATTCTGGTGAAGGGTTGTCTCATGTTAGGGATGGGGCACCAATTACACCTAGCTCGATCCCGAAGGCAATTGAAGGAAGTTTAAAACGTCTGAAAACGGATTTTATTGATTTATATCAGTTTCATTGGCCCAATAGAGGCTCCTATATGTTTAGGAAAAACTGGCTTTATGATCCGTCAAAGCAAAACAAAGAAGAAACACTACAGAATATTCATGACTGTCTTGGCATGCTACAGTCCGAAATTGATAAAGGAAGAATTCGTACTTTTGGTCTTTCAAATGAAAGTGCTTGGGGAACTGCACAGTGGGTACGTGGATCCGAAGAAGGTCATGGACCCCGCGTGGCAACGATTCAAAATGAATATTCTTTAATGTGTAGAATGTATGATACTGATTTAGCTGAGTTGACTGCAAATGAAGATGTTGGGCTTCTCGCTTTTTCTCCTTTAGCAGCTGGATTACTTACCGGTAAATATGCTTCTAAAGCAGTGCCCATTGGCAGCCGTATGAGCCTTAATGAAGACCTCGGTGGACGGAATACGTTGCGTGCGCACTCAGCGGCTGACGCATACATACAGATTGCAAAAAAATATGGAATTGATTCAATCCATATGGCTTTGGCTTGGTGTGCTGCACGGCCATTCATGACTTCTGTTATCTTTGGGGCCACTAATCGCTCACAACTTGGGCATATTATAAAAGGTAAGGATACGGTCTTGTCCGCGGAGGTCTTGGAGGACATCAACAAAACTCATAAGGCCTACCCCATGCCGTACTAAAAGATTATTGTTTGCTGCATAATGCAGCTGCTAGTAGTAAAAACTCTGCCTAAATTTTCCATTAGGCACACATTATCAGGCACTAAGAGGAGATTGATATGCCACTGGAGATGAATAGAGAAGTATTTATAACCTGTGCGGTCACAGGTTCTGGTGCAACACAAGACAAGAGCCCCCACGTTCCAAGAAGCCCTAAACAAATTGCTGAAAGTGCAATATTAGCCGCAAAATATGGTGCAGCTGTTGTACATTGTCATGTACGTGATCCCGAAACAGGTGCGCCAAGCCGTGATAAAAAAATGTTCCGGGAAGTTACTGATAGAATACGAGATTCTGAAATAGATGTCGTCCTTAATCTCACAGCGGGAATGGGTGGTGATATGGTTTTTGGTGACGTTGAAAGCCCACTTCCGCCAATTTCAGGGACTGATATGGCAGGTGCGACTGAACGCGTTGCTCATATTGCTGAATGCCGCCCTGAAATTTGTACCCTGGACTGTGGAACCATGAATTTTGCTGAGGCTGATTATGTAATGACTAATACTCCGGGGACTTTGACTGCAATGGGACGCATGATGACCGATCTTGGTGTTAAGCCAGAAATAGAGGCATTTGATACGGGTCATCTTTGGTATGCCAAACAATTGGTAGCTGATGGTGTACTGGAACCAAATGCTTTGGTTCAACTATGTATGGGAGTTCCTTGGGGTGCGCCAGATGACCTTAATACCTTACTTGCCATGGTTAATAATGTACCTGACAACTGGACATTCAGTGCTTTTGGGTTAGGGCGAAATCAAATGCCTCTTGTGGCTGCATCTGTTTTAGCTGGTGGAAATGTGCGAGTTGGTTTGGAAGATAACTTAATGTTGGATCGTGGAGTTTTGGCTGAAAACTATCAACTTGTTGATCGAGCCAGGGAGATTATCCAAAATCTGGGTTCTCGGATCCTAGGCCCTGAAGAAGTGCGCCAAAAACTAGGGTTGGTAAAGCGCATGCCAGTAAATATTTAATACTCGAATGGTGTGATAGCTTCTACTTTTTATGATTTGGTAGTAATTTAGGAAACTTTAAATTGTGAGAAAATTAACATGACGCAAATAGCAGCTATAATTGGTGGCGGTGTTATAGGTGGAGGTTGGGCGGCAAGATTTCTGCTTAACGGTTGGGATGTAAGGGTTTTTGATCCTGACCCCCAAGCAGAACGCAAAATTGCTGAAGTTTTATATAATGCCAGAAGATCTCTACCTGGCCTTTATGAGGCACCACTTCCTGCGGAAGGCTTACTTAGTTTCCACGATGAAATTTCGTTAGCCGTGCAGGGTGCAACCTGGATCCAAGAGAGCGTTCCTGAACAATTAGATTTGAAGAAAAAAATTTATGCATCGCTCCAAGAGCATTGCGAAAATTCAGTAATAATAGGCTCTTCAACTTCGGGTTTTAAACCGTCCGAGTTACAAAAAGGGGCTAGGCGTCCAGAGCAAATTATGGTTTGCCACCCTTTTAACCCGGTTTACTTATTGCCACTAATTGAAGTTGTTCCTTCAGGAGTAAGTGATTTAAAAATTGTTGAACGTGCTGAGCATTTGCTACGCACTCTAGGAATGTATCCCCTGCGAGTGCGCAAAGAGATTGACGCCCATATAGCTGATCGATTTTTAGAAGCGGTTTGGCGTGAAGCTCTTTGGCTGATTAAAGATGGGGTAGCCACTACAGAGGAGATAGACAATGCCATTCGTTATGGGTTTGGTATTCGCTGGGCTCAGATGGGACTAATTGAGACATATCGTGTGGCTGGTGGTGAAGCTGGGATGCGTCATTTTATGGCCCAATTTGGACCAGCTCTGAAATGGCCATGGACTAAGTTGATGGATGTTCCAGAATTTACTGATGAGTTAGTTGATATGATCTCTGACCAATCGGATGAGCAGTCTGGGATGCATTCAATACGTGAGCTGGAACGAATTCGAGATAATAATCTTGTAGGCATAATACGAGCCTTAAAAGCTCAGGATTGGGGTGCTGGATCTCTCCTGAAGGTTCATGACCGTCTTCTAAACACAAAAGCTGAAATGGCTTTTACGATAGAATCTCTGGATCTGGCTGTCCCAATTGAAACAGTACGGCGGGCGGTGCCCCTGGATTGGACTGACTATAACGGACACATGAATGAGGCGCGGTACCTTCAGGCCTTTGGTGATGCGACAGATCGATTTATGGAAATAGTAGGTTGTAACGCTGATTACATACAATCAGGCGGCAGTTATTTTACTGCTGAAACTCATATCAGGCATGTAGATGAGGTGCACGCTGGCCAGTTGATCAGAATTGAAACCTTCTGTGCTGAAGGAGCTGGCAAGAAAATGCACTTATTCCACCAGATGTTTGAAGGAGAACGTATGATAGCCTCTGGTGAGCATATGCTAATACATGTGTCGTTAAAAACCCGTAAAGCTAGCATACCTGCACCTCACATTGTGGATGCCTTAGAGCGAATTGTTGAAGCACATGCATTGATGCCACGTCCAGATGGTATGGGCAGAATGGTAGGAAAAAAATGAGTAGGGTTCTCATTACTGCTGGTGGCAGTGGTATTGGTCAGGCAATGGCAATGGCCTTTGAGCAATCTGGTTTTGACGTTTGGATAACCGATATTGATGCCGAACTACTAGGTAAATGCCCTGTTAATTGGCAAAAAACTCAAGTTGATTCAAGTCATGAGGATGGAGTTTCTAAATTGTTTTCGCAAATTGAGGATCGCTGGGGTGGGCTTGATGCCATCTGTGCAAATGCTGGTATTGCTGGTCCAACTGCTGTTGTTGAGGATATTAAAATTGAAGATTGGCAACGCTGCGTTTCAGTAAATTTAGAAGGAGCATTTTTATCAGCTAAATATGGAGGATCAATGTTGAAAGATGCAAATGGTTCAATAGTTTTGACTTCCTCCACAGCTGGGATTTATGGGTTTCCCAATCGTGCACCCTATGCTGCTGCAAAATGGGGTATTATTGGCCTTATGAAAACTCTTGCTATGGAATGGGGACCTGCTGGAGTGCGCGCAAATGCTATTTGTCCAGGCGCCGTTGAGGGAACTCGCATGCAAGGCGTGATGGAGCGTGAAGCTATCACCAAAGGAACTACGTATCAGAAAATTTATGACGGATATGCTAGTGGCACCTCTATGCGCTCTCTAGTTACCGCAGATGATATCGCAAATATGGCTGTATTTTTGTGTAGCCCGGCTGCGCGTTTGGTATCAGGACAGGTGATCGCAGTAGATGGTCACACGGAGAACCCTGACCCCAAGGTATAAAGCCCTATTAATTAGGTGATCAATTTTACTACGTATCTAGTTCCCAACCGAGTAATATTGTAAGCTTTCTCTATGATTTGGATCCCCATCACTTTGTTTGCAGCTTTGGCTCAAACCTTTCGCTTTATGTTTCAAAAGCAATTACGAATTCAAACTTTATCTACTGCTGGCGCAACCTTTGCCCGATTTCTTTTTGCGGCACCTTTAATTTCAATGATAGCATTATGTTACCCTCTGGCGCGGGGTTATTCTTGGCCCAAATTTGATACACTGTTTTTTTTATATGCAGCAGCTGGTGGTGTTTGCCAAGTTGGTGCCACTATGTGTGTAGTGGCCTTGTTCCAACAGCGTAATTTCACCGTAGGTATAACCTTTAAAAAGATAGAAGTTTTGTTTGCGGCCGGGTTAGGGCTCATCATTTTAGGCGAAGGTGTGAGTTTACCTGCACTTGGAGCAATTCTGATTGGAGTGGTGGGAGTACTAGTTTTATCAGATAATCCACAAACAATTAAATCTAAGGGCTCCCAGTTTTTAAATTACGCAACCGCATTGGGAGTTTCCTGCGGTATTTTGTTTGGTGCTTGTGCCGTTTTCTATCGTGGGGCGACGCTCCATATATGGGCAGATGATGTTTTTGCGCGTTCAAGCTTTACACTTGCAATCGTAATTTTGTTGCAATTAGTCGGAATGGTTGGATATTTGTTATGGCGAGAACCGGGGCAATTAAGGGCTGTCGCAATGGCTTGGCGTACAGCTGTCTGGGTGGGTGTTTTATCACTGTTTGGATCTCTTGCATGGTTTACAGCTTTTGCGCTACAAAATGCTGCTTATGTAAAGGCTATTGGGCAAGTAGAAATTTTATTTTCTTTGGCTGTGTCAATATTTGTATTTGGCGAAAAACTGGGCCGTGGAGAGGCTCTTGGTATCCTTTTATTAACAACATCAGTAATCGCATTAGTTTTTTTGTTATGAGTTCTTTAATCTTAAGAAGAAACTTTCTTCGTCCTCGTTTTTAAAGAATGGTACAGAGGCTGGTGGGCCAATAGATGTTAATCCTGATAATTCTCCCAAAACTATGGATGTTATAAACGGAAGATCAAGTGTTCGGACCTCATCTAGTGGAACCCATTGTAGGTGCGATAACTCATCGGATGCACCCGAAAAATCATCTAAGTCACCTGACAAATGATCTGCGTCCACAAGAAAAAAACGAGCATCAAAACGACGAGATTTCCCAGGGGGTGTAATGGCGCGAAAGAAAAAATACATATTATTAGCAGATGGCCGAAAGCCTGCATTGGCAAAGTCTGACCAGTCTTGTGGTGCATCATCCCAAGGCTCTGAAACACCCAGAACAAGCCCAGTCTCTTCCCAAAGTTCGCGGATCGCCGCGATGGCTAATGTCTTGGGAGAGGGACCCTGGTTTTCTTGTTTAAGGCGGGCTTGGCATTTCTCAGTTAAAGTTTCGACTAAGTGAATATTGCTGTCGCCTTCGTCAACGGCCCCACCTGGAAATACAAACTTGTTGGGCATGAATGCTGCTTTAGATCCGCGTTGTCCCATTAGGACCTTAGGTGCAGATGCGAAGTTCCGTAAGATTATAATGGTCGAGGCGGGTCTTATGGAGATCTCTTTCATAGCGGTAACTTTAATTAGGTTTGTTCATATTGCCAGAGGTATCATTTCCAAACCCATTTAAGCCCCTGGCCCACTGGAAGGCAATAATTGCACCTTTGATGCGTGGCAATAAATATAAACTAAGGGCTATGCATCCAGTTCCAAATCCTAATGCCATAATCCACGGCTCTGGTCTGAAGTTTACAAATACAAAGTGCAATAGTGGCGCTAAGATATGTCCAACGATTAAAATTGTTAAGTAGGCTGGTCCATCATCGGCGCGATGATGGTACAAATCTTGGCCACAGTTTTGGCAGCTATCATGTACCTTGAGATATCTATAAAGAACCGCACCCCCACCACAGTTGGGACACGAACGACGCCAGCCTTTCAAAAGGGCAGGTTTGAGTGGGCGATCTAGTGACACAAAATCATCCTTAGTTGCAGTTATTTTGTCGTATGTAGCTCAAAATGGAACTGGGGCATACTGCCACGATAGTTTAATTTTTTTTGACGGAACCTCTGAGCTAGTGCGTTTCATGATTACCAAGTGCGGGAATTGATGCTCGCAGATTTACCACTGAACCTATTAACTGATTGAAATCCATAATGAACAAGATCGTAATTATTGCACTTTCTACCACAGCTAACCCGTATTTTCGCCCGCGTCTGCAAAACACCACTGAGGCTGCACGCCCAAGTTTTTGACTTGTCTTGCATACTGTCCGTTGGCTAGCTTAAAAAGGGAAAAGAAACCTAATAAATTGGCTTAGATATGACACCAGAGTTAGCAGAGACCCTGGCCGTCCAAGCATTGACTTGGTTGATCGGGGAGGATGATTTAAGAGACGTATTTTTGGGTGCTAGTGGCGCATCTGAGCAAGATTTACGAAATGGGGTCCTGAACCCAGTTTTCCTTGGATCATTATTGGATTTTATATGTATGGATGACGCTTGGATCATACGATTTTGTGATGAAAATGGGATTTCTAATTATATGCACCCTATAATGGCACGACAGGCTTTGCCTGGTGGCGAACAGGCTAATTGGACATAATGAATATTAGAGCTGTAATTTTTGACAAAGATGGGACGCTGTTTGATTTTCAAGACACTTGGGGTGTCTGGACTGGAAGTGTGCTAGCTCGGATTGCGGGGTCTGATGCCGCAATGTTCCAAAGCTTAGCTCAGGCCTTGAAATATGATGTTATAGCGAAAAAAGTTTTGCCGGGTAGCGTTGTTATTGCTGGGACACCAGTCGAAATTTCTGAAGTTATACAAAGCTTTAAAACCGATATGAAAGTTTCGGACATTATAAGTCAAATCAATGAAGAGGCGGAAACAGCGCCCCAAACTTTAGTAACGGATTTGAAATTACTAACAAAGCAGTTACGAAGCCAAAGCCTTAAGCTCAGTGTTATGACAAATGACGCAGAGAGACCTGCCCGGATGCACTTGCAAGTTGAAGGAGCGTTAGATCTTTTTGATTATGTCATTGGTAGTGACAGCGGGTTTGGAGCTAAGCCAGACCCAGAACCTCTTTTAGCCTTGGCCACCAAGATGGATGTATCCGCCAGTAATTGCGTGATGGTGGGTGATAGCACTTATGATTTAATTGCTGGACGCTCTGCAGGCATGTATACTGTTGGAGTATTAACTGGATTGGCTGAGCTTAAAGATCTTACCAATTTAGCAGATACGGTGCTGCCTGATATATCGTATCTTGCGGCTTGGATTTCATCTCAAAATAGCTAAGTTATAGGCCCGACAGTAAATGTCGTAATTGGAATGCAAACTTTGTTTATCTGAACCATTCTAGAAGCCAATAAGCTGGTGGAGATTAAAATGAACGATGAACCAAGACGCCGCAGCGGTGGCCGTGCAGGTAACACCCGTGGGAACCGGGGTGCTATCGAGCAAATGCCTTGGCGTATCATTGAAAATACAGATCACCCTACTGAACCTTTAACCGAGGAAGGAATTCTAGCCATTCACGAGGGTGCAATGGAAATCTTGGAAGATATTGGAATTGAGTTTCTGAATGAAGAAGCCTTAGCAATTTTTAAGGATGCTGGCTGTAAGGTCATCGATGAAAAAGTTTATTTAGATAGGAACTGGGTTTTGGAGATGGTGGCCAAAGCACCTACAGAATTCACTATCACACCACGTAATCCGGCACATACGTTACATGTTGGTGGCAATAAGATGCTTTTTGGCAATGTGTCCTCGCCGCCCAACTATTGGGATATGGAACTGGGACGAAAGGTTACTGGTACCAGAGAGTATTGCCAAAATTTTTTTAAGCTTAGCCAATATTTTAATTGTATCCATTTTGTGGGTGGCTACCCGGTTGAGCCGGTGGACCTACATGCCTCCATCCGCCATTTAGAAGCTACCTATGATAAACTAACTCTAACAGATAAAGCTGCCCATACCTACTGCTTAGGATCTGAGCGCGTGGAAGATACCATGGAAATGGTGCGGATTGCGGGTGGCCTCACGCATGAAGAATTTGAATCAAAACCCCATATGTACACAAATATTAATTCGACGAGCCCTCTCAAGCACGATTGGCCAATGATTGATGGATGCCTACGCCTCGCGCGTCGCGGGCAGGCTATTCTTGTTACACCGTTCACTTTGGCGGGTGCCATGGCTCCAGTAACAATGGCGGGCGCTGTGGCGCAATCTATTGCTGAAGCGCTATGTGCGATAGCTCTATTTCAATACGTACGGCCAGGGATCCCATGTGTGATTGGAACTTTTACGTCTAATGTAGATATGAAAACAGGTGCCCCCGCTTTTGGTACAGCAGAATATATGCGTGCTACTCAAATGACTGGTCAAATGGGCCGGTTTTATAAATTGCCAATTCGTTCTTCTGGAGTATGCGCTGCGAATGTACCAGATGGACAGGCCATGTGGGAAACGTCAAATTCACTGTGGGCTGCAGTCCAGTCTGGGACTAATATGGTTTATCATGCCGCTGGTTGGTTAGAGGGTGGCTTAATTGCTTCACCTGAAAAATTTATCATGGACTGTGAAGTGCTACAGCTGATTCAACGATATTTTGAACCGATTATTACCCAGACCGGTGTCGATGATATTGGGGTTGATGCAATTCGTGAAGTTGGATCTTCTGGACATTTCTTTGGAGTACAGCACACACAGGATCGCTATGAACATGCCTTTCATCAACCGTTTATTAGTGATTGGCGTAATTATGAAGGATGGGAACTTGCGGGCGGTATCTGGACTGCCGATCGGGCGCATAAAAAATACAAAGAAATTTTAGATGATTATAAAAAACCTGGAATGGATGAGGCAGTTCATGAGGAATTACGTGATTTTGTAGATAGACGCGTTTCCGAGGGTGGTGCTCCCACCGACTTCTGATGCTAACCTACTTGTGTGGCTCCATGTTCAAGCTTTAAATAACTTAACCCAGAAGGGCGGCTAATATGGCCGCCCGTCTATTTTACTTACCCCCCCATTATCCGAGGTAACCACAACACTAACTGTGGGAAAGAGAACAATAGAATGAGCCCAATTAATTGTATAACCATGAATTGCATCATGCCGAGATAAATGTCTTTGAGGTCCCAATTTGGCACTACTCCCTTCAAGAAGTAGGCAGACAATGCCACAGGTGGGCTAAGCCAGGCAGTCTGTAAATTAACCGCAACTAGTATTCCAAACCAAACCATTTTGTCGTAATTACTCTCAAAACCGGGAAGATCCAGTGCCATGACAGTCGGCAGTAAAACTGGAATAACAATTAATACAATTGGCACCCATTCCAGTGGCCATCCAAGTATGAAGATCAGCGCCATTATTAAGATCAAAATCATATAAGGCGACATGTCCAAGCTGAGCAGAACTTCGGTCATCATCTTTGGCGTGCCGAGCATTGAGAACTCCGCCCCAAAGAAGTTAGAAGCTGCGACCAAAAACATGATCAATACTGTGATCTCCAACGCTTTAATCATACTGTCAAAGAAACCAGAAATTCTGAACTTTCCATAAGCTAAGGAAAGCAAAATTGATCCAAATGCGCCCATAGCTGCTGCCTCTGCTGGGGTGGCAAATCCCATAAGTATAGAACCTAGCGCAAAAGATATTAAGATAGTTGGCGGCATCAAGCCAGCAAAAAATTCATCCCACAAGTCTGAAAAATGAAAGTTTTCTGCTGTGGTGGCCGAATACAGGCCAGTGGCCTTATAGGCACCAAAGCCTAGGAAAATTAACCATGCAGTTTGGTAGAAAAGGCCAAACTCTACGCCATCTAATTCTAAAATTTTTGATACTGCATATAAAATCTGTAAACCAATAACCAAGGGAGTAACGATGCGTAGCACTGTTAAGCTTTTGTAAGCGCGGTAACTCACAATAAGAGCCGCAATCATGATGATTAGACCGCCTAAAGGAATAAACCCAAATGCTCCGTCAAGAGCTAGACCAAAGAGCCTACAAATTGCCAGAACTCCAATACAGATTAAAATAACTTCCAACCGGTAGTTATTTGAAGTTTCTGGTTGATCTTCTTCCGCAAGTATCGGGCCCAGTTCTGGATTCAACCAACAGCGTCCCAAAGTGTAAATTAAATACAAAGAAGCGAGCAGCGCCCCCGGTATGAATGCGCCACGAAACAGGTCTAGTGTCGAGACGTCTAACACAGGGCCCATCACAATCAGCATTATGGAGGGTGGGATAAGGATGCC
>CAJWTH010000004.1 GCA_913047725.1 uncultured Planktomarina sp. | reverse complement strand
TTGCTACAATGATGATGAGAGGAGCGTCTTCTGGTGGGAACCTTCTGATGATAGTGGGGTTGCAGATGCTTGTGGGTTCCGTGCTCCTGGCGGTTCCTGGGTTTTTGTTTGAACAACCAACAGTAGTTTTATCTTTAAATCTAATTATTGCTTTCTCATACACAGTTTTTATGCCTGGGCTTGTGGCAACCTTTATTTGGTTCTGGCTTGTGGGTCGCATAGGTGCTGTAAAAGCAGCCACATTCCATTTTTTAAATCCATTTTTCGGTGTAGCTATTGCGGCAATTTTTTTAGGAGAGAGCTTGAGATTCTCTGATATTATAGGAGTAGTTGTGATAATGGCTGGCATTCTATCTGTACAATTAGCTCGTCAAACTTCAGATTAATCCACTAAGAGTGCTAAAATTTATTTCTGCTAGTTAAGAAATTTAATTAAAATTTGTTTGAAAAGTATTTCTGAATATTGGTCGAGCAATATAAGTCTATGCAAATGACATAAAACTTTGATTAGTGAAGCCACACGAAGTTTTTTACTTTTCGCATAAGTCACTGATATCATCTACATCTCTCAAGGTTGAAACATAGCTGATTTTGAGACCTGGCATGCTGGCTACTGTGTCTTTTAAAGCTGTTTTGCTCGACCAGCGCACAGAATTAAATATTTGGCTGGAAACAGGTTTAATTCTTTTGAGCCCAATAAGCCAATATCCACCATCCTGTGCTGGGCCAAACGTAGCCTGATTGCTGCCCAAGCTACGAAAAGCGGCCCATATTTCTTTAACGCCAACTGTTGGTATATCAGCTCCAATAATACAAACAGGTCCAGGTGGTAAAAATTTAAATATAGCTTTCATTCGATCACCCAAACACCCCTTACCCTGTGGAATACGAGCAATATTTAGGGGCCAAAAGTTACTTTTTACAACTTCACAGTCTGGAGAGATGGACAGGATAAGTTCCCACCTTGGGTCGCTTATACGGCGTAGTAGTTGTTGACTTTGATGCCGAAACCACCAAGCGGCAGCAGTCATTCCCATGCCCTGTCCTAGCCGTGTCTTTACTCTACCGGCACGTGGTTCTTTAACCATAACTACCAGTCGTCTACGATATTTAGTTGAAATAATCACTCAAAATCCTGGTATAAATTGATTTCAACTGGTGGATTTGTGCAACTTCTACTCGTTCATCTACTTGGTGCATAGTTTTACCCACAAGCCCAAACTCTATTACTGGGCAGTGATGTTGAATGAAGCGCGCATCTGAGGTTCCGCCGCTTGTTGAAAGTATCGGCTTACGGTTAGTCTCAACTTGAACAGCTCGGGCAACGAGATCTGAAAGGGCACCAGGAGGTGTAATGAAACTTTCTCCAGAGATGTGAACCTCCGTGATTATTTCAACACCAAATTTTTGTATAATGCCATCAGTCTTTATTTTCAGCCAGTCTATGAGGCTTTGTCCCGAATGGGAGTCATTGAAGCGTATATTTACCGTGGCGACACTTTGTGCTGGAATTATGTTCGTTGCTGAATTTCCCGTATCAACATTTACTACGGCAATGGTTGAAGCATCAAAATGTTTAGTCCCTTTATCTAGTTCGGCGATACTGAGTTGATCAACTAATTGTGCCATCGCTGGCAATGGGTTTTTGGCATGATGTGGATAGGCTGAATGACCCTGTTTTCCAATAACTTTGAAATGGATATTCATTGACCCCCGGCGCCCAATTTTAATCATTTGACCCATTTCATCGGGACATGTTGGTTCCCCTATTAAGCAAACATCCATGGACTCTTTTTTTGTTTCCATCCAGTCCAATAATGCCAAAGTACCGTCTTTGGCGGGCCCTTCTTCGTCCCCTGTGATTGCCAGGACAATTGATCCAGAAGGCGGTGTGCGAGTGACGAAATCCATCGCGGCTGCTGCAAAAGCTGCAACCCCTGATTTCATATCGGTTGCACCCCGGCCATACATCCAACCATCATGGATCTCGGCGCCAAAGGGATCCACTGACCAAGATGAAACATCCCCTACTGGAACTACATCTGTATGACCATTAAAGCCAAAGGTTTTCCCAGTTCCCCAACGTGCAAATAAGTTGGACACTTTTCCACGATTCACCCTAGTGCATAAAAATCCATAATTAGAGAGCCTTGTTTCAAGTATTTTTAGCGCACCACCTTCGTTTGGTGTCACGCTAGAACATCGAATTAAATCGGCTGTCAGGTCTGCTGCATCAACCATTATTTTATCCCTTTTGAGACAGTTTCAAAAAATGGGGTCATTTGTGCGACAATTACACTATTTTCGTCTAGAGAGCGTTGCATCAAGTCACGCTCCTCTTGTGAGATGTCATGGCCGTCGCTCAGGCGCTCATCCAGCGTTCCATATCCCGTAACATCTAAAGGGGCGAGATCAGCCTGCTTTAATATAGCAACGGTTTCGCGTACAGCTTCAGCCTCGTCCACGCCACTTGCATATATCATTAATGAGCCACCAATGGCTTCGGCCGGAAGACCGTCTCCATCTTTACGTCCAAGCTCAACAAGCAGGGTAAATACATACTGAGGGCGTTTTTTCTTTTCGGTCATTTTTAAATCTTGATCAGTTTACCTTGTTTACCCTCTAATTAATTGTATTGGAGAGAGGGTATGTCAAAAAGAAAATTTTTGGGACATTATATTCTATATTAATATTTAAATTTTATTCTTTATAACTGGTAATCAATTTGGCTCCATAAAGCTGGCTTTAAAATTTAATTTATTGTGTAATCTAAAGGAATTAATCCCGAAGAAGTTCATTTATCGCAGTTTTTGAACGGGTTTGAGCATCCACGCGCTTAACAATGACCGCACAATAAAGATTAATGTTATTTTTTGACGGCATTGAGCCTGCGACAACCACAGAGTATGGTGGCACTTCCCCATATACTATTTCACCTGTTTCACGATCTACAATTTTTGTAGATTTCCCAATGAAAACACCCATCCCTAGAACAGAACCTTCGCGAATAATACATCCCTCAACCACCTCTGAACGTGCACCAATGAAGCAGTTATCTTCAATTATAGTGGGACCAGCTTGCATGGGTTCTAATACTCCACCAATTCCAACGCCACCAGAAAGATGCACGTTTTTTCCAATTTGGGCACAGCTCCCCACGGTTGCCCATGTGTCCACCATTGTGCCAGTATCAACGTAAGCGCCAAGGTTTACAAAAGAGGGCATCAAAACGACACCGGGAGCGATATATGCTGACTTCCTAACTACGCAACTTGGAACGGCACGAAAGCCTGCCTTAGCCCATTCTGTTTCGCCCCATTTTTGCCATTTGCTATCGACTTTGTCCCACCAGCTTCCACCTTGTGCACTACCAGCCTGAAGCTCCATATCCTTTAATCGAAAACCCAACAATACTGCTTTTTTGGCCCATTGGTTCACAAACCAATTTCCATCTGGTTGTTTTTCGGCCACACGCAAAGCACCGCTGTCTAGTGCCGTTAGCGTATCCTCGATGGCTTCCCGCATTTTGCCCGTTGTGTTAACGGTAATGGTATCGCGCACTTCCCAAGCGGCTTCAATTGCGGGTTCCAGTTGTGCGTATGACATGAATGTCTCCATTAAACTATTTTACTAGTTCTATTACTGAACCTAGAACCTCAGGTCTATGCTAATTTATTTAAAAAAACTTTTGAAATAGGGATTTGTAATTGTTTGCTAAGTTATATTGGTTCAAACAGTCATAACTCCTAACATCACAAATTTTTACCCTCAAATTTTTTTTAACATGGCGCTAATCTCATTTGGCTTAAAAAATTGTTGCGTTGTCGTGATTGTATCCCTTTAATGAGCAGTCTCAGCTTTTTAATCAAACGGACACTTTAGATGGTAGATAAACACCGTAAACACCAAATGCGTGATAGTCACAAAGACTTGGTTGCAGCAAAAATTGTACCCGACAACTCTCAGACGCGGTCTCCTGCTTTTCGTCTCGCATTCGATGATCCTGAATTTTTGTGTCGTGATGATTTGCGCCCAGTACGACTTCAGCTGGAGATACTCAAACCAGAAATAATACTGGATGACGAAGGTATCAAATCTACTATTGTATTATTTGGTGGTGCCCGCATTCTTGAACCAGAGAAGCGTCATCAGGCACGTACTAAAGCGTTGGCTGATCTTAGTAAATATTATGACGAGGCCCGGCTTTTTGCAAAAAAAATTACCCTTGCATCTGATGGTTATACGAATGTTATTGTCACTGGTGGTGGTCCAGGGGTTATGGAGGCGGGAAATCGTGGAGCAAACGATGCTGGTGGACGCTCGATAGGATTGAATATTGTTTTGCCGCATGAACAAGCACCAAATGTTTATGTAACACCAGAATTATGTTTTAACTTTCATTATTTTGCGTTGAGAAAAATGCACTTTTTAATGAGGGCTAGTGCGATATGTATTTTTCCTGGTGGTTTTGGGACACTGGACGAAATGTTTGAAAGCCTCACTCTTATTCAAACGGGACGTATGGAGCCGGTACCTTTATTGTTATTTGGCGAAGCTTTTTGGCGCTCGATTGTAAATTGGGATGCGTTGGTAAATTCTGGGACTATCGCAGAAGAGGATCTGAACCTAATTAAATTTGTTGAAACTGCTGATGAAGCCTTGGAGGCTATAAATGAATGGCAGGTTTGAACTATAAGTGTTTGGCCCAACATAAACATTCCAAAGTCCACATAGGCTCTTTCACTAATTTACGTTGTTAGAGGTCCAGTAGAAAGTGTTATAGTCCAGTTTCAGCTGAAATTTCTTTTCTACTCTTTCGTTCGCGTTCGGTTGCTGATTTCAGTTGACCGCATGCAGCAAAAATATCCTCTCCTCTTGGCTTACGTACGGGGCTCGCATAGCCGGCCTGATAAATAATTTCAGAAAAAGCATGAATTCGATTGTTTGTTGAGCGCTCATACGGTGCGCCAGGCCAGGGATTAAATGGTATCAAATTAACCTTTGCTGGGATGCCTTTGATTAAATCCACCAAACGATGTGCGTCCGCGTCACTATCATTTATATCTTTTAGCATCACATATTCAAAAGTAATTCTTTCGGAGTTACTGACTTTTGGATATTCACGCAATGCGTCAATCAACGTATCCAAATTCCACCGCTTATTTATTGGTACTAATTGGTCCCGTACCTCATTTGTTGTAGCATGAAATGAAATAGCCAGAAGACAACCTATTTCAGTCGCCGTTCTTGCAATCTCTGGCACTACGCCGGATGTCGAAAGAGTAATTCTGCGCCGTGAAAGAGAAATTCCCTCGGGATCCATTGCAATTTTCATTGCATCTCGCACATTATCAAAGTTGTATAAAGGTTCCCCCATGCCCATTAACACTATGTTAGACAGAAGACGTGCAGTATTTACAGGGTTCCGGCCAGGTTCCGGCCATTCATTCAAGTCATCTCGTGCCAACATAACTTGGCCAATAATCTCTCCAGCAGTCAAATTGCGTACAAGCTTTTGTGTACCTGTATGGCAAAAGGAACAGGTGAGTGTACAGCCGACCTGGCTGCTGATACAAAGTGTACCGCGGTCTTTCTCAGGAATATAAACAGTTTCAACTTCGTGCCCGCCTGCTATCCGTATTAGATACTTTCTAGTACCATCTACTGACACCTGCTTAGATACAACTTCGGGGACCATTACTACGAAACGCTCTTTTAAAAAAGTTCGATAGTCTTTTGACAAATTCGTCATCTGGTCAAATTCACGCACACCTTTTTGGTAAATCCACTGCCAGATTTGACCCGTTCGCATTTTTGCTTGCTTCGCGTTAGTGCCTGCCTCAATTAAGGCGTCATGTAATTCAATACGCGGCAGCCCTACCAGATTAATTGGACCCAGCTGTAATTTGCGCGGGACTGTAAGGACATCCTGCGTTATTGGAACTGAGGCGTCAGTCATAGTTTAGATCCATATTACTGAGAAGCTAGGTTACCAATACCCTAGCTTTTTGCCAATTGTTAGGTCGAGTTCAACTTGAACAGCGCTTACTGGCTTCTTTTATGGCTGCGGTAAAACCAAGCAAGCTGAACGTATCTTTGGTAACCGTACCACGCTTAGATTGAGCTGTAAGTACAGCTTTAGATCCACTTTTCATAGCTGCAATTATTTTTTTATCATCGTCGGCACTAGGAGGCCATGCCCACTCTCCATCGGTTGGCAGTTCATATGTTATCCCATCAATTTTCATGGTGATATTTCGCCCTTCAGCGAAGGGGTAGCCGCCTGTAAAGGCTATCTGACCTTTGACGTCATCACTTGGTCGGTAGATTGCAAAAAGCTGAATTTGACCACGTTTTACGTCAACGTTTACACCGCCACGCTTGTTTGAAGTTTCTTTTGGCGCTGACACAGCCCAGCATTCATTTGGGGCTTCTCCCACAAAAACTGCCCAATCTGATTTGGCTGCCACACGATTGGAAGTTTCCTCTGCAACCACATTTGAACCGTAGAAGCTCAAAATGAACAAAATAGGAAAAGTGAACGTTTTAAACATTTATTACGCCTTTATTTTTTCACAACTGAGGTAAGCGCTACTATCTATCTTTTCTCTGGCCATGCAAACTATGCATTGCTAACTATTAACCTACCGCACGTAGCCGCCAAGGGGAAACCCCTGTTGAGCTTTGTGTGGCAAAAAAATGCTTTTTGGAGTGATAAATGTTGCATTCTGTTCCATTAGTTGAGGTTTGGCGAGGTGATTTCCTTGAAAGTTGTCATCGTGGGCATGTAATAGTTTGTAATTTTGATGGTGAAATTGTACAGGCATGGGGTAATCCAAATCATGTTATTTTACCTCGATCTTCTTGCAAAATTTTACAAGCTTTACCATTGGTTGCATCTGGTGCTGCAGACTCACTTGGACTTACAACCCAGCAACTGGCGTTGTCTTGTGCTTCCCACCAAGGTGCTGAAATTCATTCAAATTTGGTAAAATCTTGGCTCAAAGATTTAAGAAAAACAGACGACGATTTCCGCTGTGGTATTCAATGGCCACGTGATACTGAAGCCCGTAATGCAATGATCAAAAAAGATGAAACTCCCTGTCGCTACCATAATAACTGTTCGGGCAAGCATAGTGGGTTTTTGACCCTAAGCGCGCATTTGGGTGCAGGGCCCGACTACCATTTACCCGAACACCCGGTTCAGAAAGCTATTCTAAACACATTTGAGGAGGTGACTGGGGAAACTAGTCCAGGATATGGAATTGATGGATGCTCAGCACCAAATTGGGCCTGTACAATTGGTGGCTTGGCCCGCGCCATGGCCCGCTGTTCTGGAAATAGCTTGGACATTTTGGGTTTGGCCTCAGCACGCTTGCGTAATGCAATGATGGCCCACCCTGACTTAGTAGCAGGTGAAACGCGGGCCTGTACTGAATTGATGGATGCGGCCCCTGGTGTTGCATTAAAAACAGGAGCTGAGGCTGTGTTTACAGCAATAATACCCAGCAAAAAAATGGGAGTAGCCATAAAGATTGAAGATGGTGCATTTCGAGCAAGTGAAGCAGTGATTACCGCCATATTGATACGAATGGGTTTGCTGAATGCAGCACATCCGGCGGCTGTTAGGCGCTTGGGTCCCATCAGTAATTGGGATGGATTACAGATAGGTAGCATTTCTGTTGTACTGGATTAAAACGCTGTTTCTTAGACGCTATGTGGGATTACAAATTCTGATTTTAAGTAACCCTGAAGATACAACAGCGCAGTTAAATCACCATGGTTTACCCTTACTGATACTTGGTTCTGCACGGTAGGTCTTGCGTGCAATGCAACGCCTGTTCCAGCCGACTGCAACATGCCTAGATCATTTGCACCGTCACCCACGGCTAGAACATCATCTGCATTTAGGCCTTGTGCTGCTGTAATCTCGTACAGGGCGGTCACTTTCTCTTTACGCCCCAAAATTGGAGTTACTATTTGGCCGTTCAAGGCTCCGTTTGCATACAATAGGGTGTTGGCACGATGCTCATGAAATCCCAGTTTAGCTGCTACGAGCCTTGTAAAATCAGTAAACCCTCCACTCACCAATGTGGTATATCCTTTATGGGCGCGCATTGTCGCCACAAGAACTTCCCCACCAGGCGTAAAGGTAATTTTTTTTTGATAGACTTTTGCGATGATCTCTTTAGTCAAACCTTTCAGCAGCCCGACACGTTCACGAAGCGCTTGTTCAAATTCCAGGTCACCATTCATCGCACGAGCAGTGATGTCTGAGACCCTTGCCCCAACGCCTGCTTCTTTGGCTAATTCATCAATACATTCTTGTTCTATCATTGTGCTGTCCATGTCAGCTAAAAGCATTTTCTTTTGGCGTCCAGCTTCGGGTTGAACTATCAAATCAACACCCAGCTCTTGCATGTCCGCCCAGACTTTCCAAAGGTTTTTAGGCCTGGCCAGGAGTTCAAACTCAACAGCTTCCATCGCGGCCAGCCAGATCAAATTGCGGCCTCCCCAAGCGCTCATCAAAGATTGTGTGAGCGAGGGTATCAGTGCCTTCATTCCAGGTTTGCATAGCAAAGTTGCAATAAACATGGAGATGCCTTTCACGAATTTAATCTGATTTGACAAAAATTCTGGTAAGTTACAAGTGATCCAATGACTTGATGGCTCCGAATAAACAATAGAAAATCTATCTAAGAGAGATAAAACCATTATGCGAACTTTAGTTGTACTTGTGATAATGGTTCTGTCCACAACAGCGCAAGCAGATGTTGTCTTTCCAAATGTTACGGCTGATGATCTCAACGGTCGCAGCGTAAACCTACCTGCAGATTTCCCTGGAACTCCAACTATTGTTTTTATTGCGTATAAAAGAAACCAACAGCCGAGTATTGATTCCTGGGTTGAACGTTTGGGTCTGCGTGAGAGTGGTGGTCAAGCTTGGGTCGAGCTGCCTGTTGTGGGGCTTGGTGCGGCTTTTTTCCGGTCATTTGTTGACAAGGGAATGCGGGCTGGCATTACATCAATTAGTATGCGCGCAAAGACTATTACAGTTTACTCTAGCCGAAACGCTTTCAATCGTTCTTTGGGTATTGATGGTCGGTCGGAAATATACGTTGCTTTAGTTGACCCTGATGGCACTGTGCACAGCCTGATCAAGGGTGATGTTACAGAGGCCAAAGTGAATCAATTACGCGCGGCTTACCCATAGTTTGGTTGGTCTGGTTCTAAGTTGAAGTTCAAAAGCGATTGCGACCTAAGGTTTCCGATGAACTAAAAAATTAGCCTATTTACTTCACAGTTTTTAGCAAAAGAGTAGTTTTCTATATTGTTACCACTCAAATCTGAAGATAATGTCTAACTGGGACACCCTTCCCCAACGAAGGGCGTATATCTGAGAGGATAGTATCAGTGGCTATTAAAAAACCGGCGTCGAGGCCGGAAAACCCGCGTTTTTCTTCTGGCCCTTGTGCCAAACCCCCCACATGGACATGTTCTTCTTTAGATGATGCGTGGCTTGGCCGTTCGCATCGTGCTTCTGGTGGTAAGGAGAAGTTGGCAGATGCCATTTCCCAAACACGCCATGTTTTGAATATCCCAGAAGAATATAAAATTGGTATTGTGCCTGCGTCTGATACAGGTGCTTTCGAGATGGCTATGTGGAGTATGCTTGGAGAGCGTCCTGTACAGATGGTTGCTTGGGAAAGCTTTGGCGCGGGTTGGGTCAGCGACGCAGTCAAACAGTTGAAGATTGATGTCTCTGAGCATATTGCACCTTATGGTAAAATTTTTGATATGTCTTGTTTAAGCTTTGCTGATGATGTTTGTTTCACTTGGAATGGCACGACTTCTGGTGTTTGTTTAGCTTCCGGCGATGCCATTCCTGTAGATCGCGTTGGATTGACTTTCTGTGACGCCACATCGGCTGCTTTTGCGGTAGACCTGCCTTGGAATAAGCTCGATGTAACGACTTTTAGCTGGCAAAAAGTACTTGGGGGCGAAGCTGCGCACGGAGTGTTGATCCTCTCTCCGAGGGCGGTTGCCCGGTTGGAAAGCTATACCCCAGCTTGGCCAATTCCAAAGATTTTTCGTCTGACAAAAGGTAATAAATTAATTGACGATATTTTCACTGGCGCGACTATCAACACCCCTTCGATGCTTTGTGTAGAAGACTATCTGTTTGCCCTCGATTGGGCGGTATCCGTAGGTGGGCTAAAGGGTTTGATGGCCCGTGCTCAAGCCAATGCACAAGCTATTTGGGATTTTTGTGATGTTCATGATTGGATTGATAACTTAGCGGTTGATTCCAAAACACGCTCTGTCACTTCGGTTTGTTTAAAATTTACTGATTCTAGCATCAAAGATCCGTCTGCATTTGCGAAAGCTGTTGCTAAACGGCTGGAAATGGAAGGAGCAGCTTTTGATGTCAGTTCATATCGTGACGCGCCTGCCGGCTTACGAATTTGGTGTGGTGCCACGGTCGAAACTATAGATATTAAAACGATGTTGCCTTGGCTGGAGTGGGCCTACCAAACTGAATTGAATGCGCAGTAATTTTTCCTGCGTCACTAAAAAATTGTATCCATAAGGAGCGTAAGAATGAGTCCAAAAGTATTAGTATCCGATAAACTTTCTGAAACTGCTGTCCAGATTTTTCGTGATCGTGGCCTTGAGGTGGATTTTGAACCCAATTTGGGAAAAGACAAGGACAAACTACTGTCTGTAATTAGTCAATATGATGGTCTGGTTGTTCGGTCGGCTACAAAGGCTACAGAAAAAATTATTAATGCGGCTACTAATCTGAAAGTAATTGGGCGGGCGGGTATTGGCGTAGACAATATTGACCGTGTTGCTGCATCAAAAAAGGGTGTGATTGTGATGAACACGCCATTTGGAAATATGATTACAACAGCTGAACATGCCATAGCGATGATGTTTGCTGTGGCTAGGCAGATCCCTGAGGCTAGTGCGTCAACTCACGCAGGAAAATGGGAAAAATCTAAGTTTATGGGCGTGGAGTTAACTGGTAAAACTTTGGGTGTGATAGGGGCAGGTAATATTGGTGGCATCGTTTGTGAACGTGCTGTTGCTTTAAAGATGAAGGTTGTTGCTTATGACCCATTCTTGTCCGAAGACCGAGCCGAAAAACTGGGTATTAATAAAGTAGAGCTGGATGCATTGTTGGAACGCGCTGATTTTATTTCACTCCACGTACCAAAAACTGAGCAAACGACCAATATCATTAATGTAGAAGCGATAGCGCGAATGAAACCTGGTGTTCGGATTATCAATTGTGCACGAGGTGGATTGGTAGATGAAAAGGCGTTAGCACTTGCCTTAAAATCTGGCCATGTGGCTGGTGCTGCTTTTGATGTATTCGAAACTGAACCTGCAACCAACAGTCCTCTATTTAACTTGCCAAATGTCGTATGTACGCCTCACTTAGGCGCGGCAACCACAGAAGCACAAGAAAACGTTGCTGTTCAAGTTGCGGAGCAGATCTCAGATTATTTGCTTACGGGAGCGGTGGTAAACGCCTTAAACATGCCATCTGTGACGGCTGAAGAGGCTAAGGTTATGGGTCCTTGGCTTCAACTTGTAGGGTTTTTGGGCACATTCATTGGCCAGATGACCGATGAACCAATAAAAGCGATAAATATTTTATATGATGGTGCTGCTTCTAGCATGAACCTAGAAGCTCTAAATTGTGGTGTTGTTGCGGGAATTATGAAATCTGGAAACCCTGATGTAAATATGGTGAGTGCACCGGTTATAGCTCTTGAGCGGGGCATCCAAATTAGCACGACCAATCAAAATAAATCAGGTGTATTTGATGCATATATCAAGGTTACTGTCGTAACTTCAAAACGTGAGCGTTCGGTCGCTGGCACAGTATTTAGTGACAGAAAGCCCCGCTTTATTCAGATCAAAGGTATTAATGTTGACGCGGAGATAGGCAGCCATATGCTGTATACGACTAATACTGACGTACCAGGGATAATAGGCTTATTAGGATCAATTATGGGGCGACATGGTGTCAATATTGCTAACTTTACTTTGGGTCGTGCTGATGCCGGTGGTGAGGCGATAGCTTTATTAAATGTAGATGAGGCTATTAAAGATAACGTACTTGCTGATTTAAGCGCTACTGGTAAATTTAGCCAAGTAAGCCGACTGGAGTTTGACGTTTTATGAGCCCTATCTATGCGATTGGTGATATCCACGGAGAATTAGGCCTGCTTGAACATGCTCTGGACTTAGTTGAAGCAGATGGTGGAACGGAGGCTCTAACCGTTTTTCTTGGGGACTATGTAGACCGTGGCCCAGACAGTAGAAAAGTATTGGATTTACTTGTCAGCGGTCAAAAACTTGGCCGAAACTGGGTTTTTCTCAAAGGTAACCACGACCGGATGTTTGAGTGGTTTTTGCAAACACCATCGCGCATTGATCCCAACCTTTTTATTGATTTAAGTTGGTTGCACGAGAGACTAGGTGGGCAAAATACTTTAATGTCTTATGGCATTAATTTTTCTGAAAGGTATCGTCTGAATGCATTGCACTCAGCGGCTCTTTCAGCAGTACCAGACAGTCACCTTAAATTTTTAGCTAATTGTGAGTTAAGTTATGAGACAGATGATATCTTTTTCTGTCATGCGGGTGTTAGGCCGGAAGTAGAATTAAGGAAACAAAGCGAGGATGATCTTTTATGGATAAGGGAAGAGTTTCACAACTACATGGGGCGATACCCTAAGTTAATTGTTCACGGTCATACGCCTATTGAACATGCGACCCACTATACCAACCGCGTGAACTTGGATAGTGGATCTGGGTATGGCAAGTCTCTTACTGCCGCAGTGTTTGAAGGAACTAAGTGTTACTCTTTGTACCCAAAAGGCCGAGTTCAGCTGCTAGCCACAAGATAAATTTTTTAACTTTTTGCCAATTAGCTTTAATCCGTTTTGACCATATGGGTCGGGATTACAAATCATTCTGAAATTCTTCTAATATACGTATGTAAACATCGCGCTTAAATGGCACAATTGCGTCTGGTAGCTCTTTGGGCGAAATCCACTTCCAGGCTGAAAATTCAGGATGAGAAGTTTCGATATTAATATCTGTATCTTCACCTAAAAATCTCATTAAGTACCATTTTTGTTTTTGTCCACGATATTTCCCATTCCAGAGCTTTGGAATTAATTCAGCGGGCAACTCGTATGGAATCCAATCCTTACTTTGAGTAATAATTTTTACTTTATTGGCTGAAATCCCAGTCTCTTCTTCTAATTCCCGCAGAGCAGCAGCTTCAGTTTCCTCATCAGGGTCTATCCCACCTTGTGGCATTTGCCAGGCGTCAGAGTAGTGGTCTAAGCGTTGCGCCACAAAAACATATCCTGCCTTGTTAACAACCATTATGCCAACATTGAGACGATACGGCAATTTTTTTATTAGAGTTGACTGCATCATTTATTTTGATGATTTAATGGCGGAAATGCCTTTTAGGAGGTCAATTGCATATGCCAATTGAAAATCCTCTTCACGCAGCTTAGCAGCTTCTTCGGCGGCGGTGCGTTCGGCCTCTATTTGTGCCCTTTCAATTTCAGAGAGGCTATCATTATCAAGTGATCCCCTTAAATCTGCTTCAGTACGTATTTTTCTTTCGTTTTCTTCAGGTTCGTCTTCCTGTCGCGCGCGGCGTGGTTGTTCCACTATGATATCTGGTGATACGCCAAGTGCTTGGATGGAGCGCCCGGACGGAGTATAGTAACGTGCAGTCGTCAGGCGCATAGCGCCATCACCGGGCAAGGGCATTAGAGTTTGTACCGAACCTTTGCCAAAGCTTTTTGTACCAACAACGATGGCTCGGCTGTGGTCCTGCAATGCTCCAGCAACAATTTCTGAGGCTGAGGCAGAGCCCCCATTAATTAAAACAACGATTGGTTTGCCTTGGGCTAAATCTCCGGCACGTGCATTCCATCGATCACCTTGAGCTGGATCGCGGCCTCGAGTTGAGACTATCTCTCCCTTTTCAAGAAATGCGTCAGAAACTTTTATAGCTTGGTTTAGCAATCCTCCTGGATTGTTACGTAAATCCACGACGAAACCATTGATGTTAGATATACCACCTGCTTCCTCAATTTGCTTTGATATACCTTCTTTCAAATTAGGATAGGTCTGGTCGTTAAAGGTACTGATACGCATTATGATGGTTTGACCGATTGATTTGTTACGTACAGCAGTTAACTTAATTGTATCGCGAATAATGCTTACATCAAATGGTTCAGGTTCACCTTCACGCACGACGGTGATTATGATCTCTGATCCAACAGGGCCACGCATCAGCTGAACCGCCTCGTCTAATGTTAGCCCGAGTAGGCCTTCGCCGTCCACATGGGTAATGAAGTCACCGGGCTGCATACCTGCTTCTGCTGCTGGAGTGTCGTCAATTGGTGTTATAACTTTTACGAAACCCTCTTCCTGTGTTACCTCAATACCGAGGCCACCAAACGCACCACGTGTTTGAACTCGCATATCGGCTGCGTCTTCTGGTGAGAGATAACTGGAATGTGGGTCAAGTGATGTAAGCATCCCATCGATTGCTGCCTCAATAAGTTTCTCATCATCAACCTCTTCAACATATTCCGCACGAATTCGATCAAAAAGATCACCGAATAATTCTAGCTGTTGATAGGTTTTTGCCTGGTCTGTCTCTTGAGCTAGAAGAGGCCCAGCCAAATGTGGAGTTACAATTGCTCCAAGTAAAATTCCAAGTACACTTGCAATCAAAAACTTTCTCATCTTCTTATCCTTATTTTGAAGCTGACCTTTAAACCTATCTGCGCATTGTCGATACTTGTTACGTGCGTTAATTTTATTACCACATTGATTTAAGTAACGTAGTTCAACGGATGAGACATACAAGCTATTATGTTTGTTACAATCCCGACAACGTGATTAAAAACAGTAATTTTCTAAAGCAGTCTAGGTTAAAAAATTCTGGCCAATAGATACTTATGTCAGTAGGGTTTTACCGGTCATTTCAGGTGGTGATGGTAAATTCATCAGTTGTAATAATGTTGGAGCTACATCTGCTAAACAGCCACTGGCGATTGTATTATACGGAGTAGTTCCAACAGCAATTATGGGTACAAGATTTGTGGTGTGCGCAGTATGTGCCCCACCTGTTTTTGGATCAATCATCATTTCACAATTTCCGTGATCTGCAATTATTATCATTGCTCCACCAGATTTTTTAACAGCTTCAATTACACGGCTTAAGCCCTTGTCTACGGCTTCGCAGGCTGTGATGGTTGCTGACAAGTCACCTGTATGACCGACCATGTCAGGATTAGCATAGTTGGTAATGATTAAATCATACCCGGCACTGATGGCTGTAACAAATTTATTTGTAACCTCAGTTTCTGACATTTCAGGTTGCAAGTCATATGTTGCGACTTGTGGTGAGGGTGGCATGAATCTATCTTCTCCCTTTTCTGGCGTTTCAACGCCACCATTCATGAAAAATGTCACATGTGGGTACTTTTCAGTTTCAGCCAGACGCAATTGAAGTTTGTCATGTTTTGCAACCCAGGAACCCAAGGTATTTAGTATTTTGCGCTTTGGAAAAGCAGACATGAGATACGCGTCATGAGAGTTAGAATAGCTGACCATTCCTAATTGTGCTGTCAGTTTTGGCCGGTTTCCTGTATCAAATTTGGTGAAATTTGGTTGGCAAATTGCAGCGAGAATTTCACGAGCTCGATCTGCTCTGAAGTTAAGGCAAAATAATCCATCCTCCGGCCTAAGCCCTGCATAATCTCCAATTACGCTGGCTGGAAAAAATTCATCAGTTAGCCCCACGTTATAGTTATGGGTTATTATGTCTTTAGCATTCTTAAATTTTGGTCCAGCAGCATTTGTAATAGCAGAAAAGGCAGTTTGGACTCGATCCCAACGGTTATCGCGATCCAGGGCAAAGTAACGGCCTGTAACAGTACCAATAAAAGAACTCTGTGGTATATTTTCTTCAAGTGTTTCAAAGAAGCCACCTGCTGAGGTTGGGTTTACGTCTCTACCATCAGCAATAGCATGAATGATAACGGGTACGCCCAACTCAGTTAACATTTTAGTAGCTGCAAGCATGTGGTTTAGGTGGCCATGAACTCCACCATCAGAGATTAGCCCTAGCAGGTGGGCAGTCCCGCCAGACTTCAATAAAGCTTCAGTAAAAGCTAATATATTAATATTTTCAAAGAAACTTTCATTTTCGATTGCTAAATCAATCTGGCCTAAATCCATAGATACGACGCGGCCCGCACCAATGTTGGTGTGTCCTACTTCGGAATTCCCCATTTGCCCCTTAGGTAATCCTACATCTGGTCCATGAGTGATAAGGGTTGAGTTGGGATAATTATCCATCAAGTGATCAAATGTGGGAGTATGAGCCAGTGCTGGGGCGTTACCGGACGTCAGGCTGCTCAGCCCCCATCCATCTAAAATACATAGAACAACGGGTTTTCTCATGGTGGGCTCCTTACTCAGTATCTTTTGTTTACCTGAACTAGTGAGGGTTTCCACAGCTTTTAGTCTCAGAGGGCTCGACTTCTACCTGTTAATTTTTATAAAGAGAACATAACAAGAACAAATTTGCTAATATAAATGACACATCGTCGAATTTTATCTTTATGGTTTCCACGAATGGGAGCAGAGCGCCTGTTGCGCCAGGCACGCATGGCTGAGGATTTGCCTTTTGCTGTACTGCGTGACACTGGGCAGAGGAAGTTAATAAGTTCACTTTCAATTACTGCTGAAAGCCAAGGCTTAAGCTGTGGTCAGTCCTTGCGTGATGCAATGGCAATATGTCCAAGTCTAATAACTAAGTTACAAAACCCTCAACTTGAAGCTAAATTTTTGACTAGCTTGTGCCGCTGGGCGAATAAATTTTCACCTTGGGTTGCTGAGGAAGTTTCAAATGCTTTGGTGATAGATCTTACTGGGTGTGCCCATTTGTTTGGTGGTGAAGAGGGGGTAGTGCAACAAGTTGAGTTGGATTGCATTGACCTTGGGTTGTCTGTTCATATTGGCATTGCTGATACAAAAGGTGCGGCTTGGGCATTGGCCCGTTATGTTGGCCAACCTTTAAGCTTAAATCGTACAGGTGATGCCATTGATCAAGAGGCACACGCAACTCGATCCCGCGCCATCAAACGTCGCAACTGGGAACAAGGGGGACAAGCTCCATACCTGAAATCTAGTAAAAGTATTTCTTGTCGTATAGCTGCCCCAGGCTTTACTCGGCAAGCACTTTTACCCCTGCCTGTAGCCGCTTTGCGGCTGGAAGATCACGTAATAATGTCACTCAATCGGTTAGGTCTGTGCCGGGTTGAAGATTTATTAAACCAGCCGCGTGCGGCGATTGCGCGACGTTTTGGGAAGGGTACAGTCTATAGGATGGATCAGGCTTTGGGTGTTGCACCTGAACCTATAAATCCATCAAAACAAGCCTTGCATTTCGCCTGTCGTTTAACTTTGCCTGAGCCTATTGGTTTGATGGAAGATATGTTGGCTGCATTAGATAAATTACTACCTCGACTTGCTAAGGGCTTGGAATCCAAAGGCAGGGGTGCACGGCGGTTACGGTTGGAAGTTTACCGTACTGACCAAACCATGCAGTGGGTTGATGTTGGGTTAACACGCCCTTCTTTTGAATGTGCACGGATGCAACCGCTACTGGAAATGAAATTAGCTGAGATTGAAGTAAGGTTTGGCATTGATGTACTACGCATAGTAGCTACTCAAACAGAGCTAATCTATGCCCAACAGTATAAGGGACGTATCGATTTAGCAGCTGAAGTGTCAGAAGGGCTATCAAGCAACACAGATCTTGATGATCTTATTGGCAAGCTAGGTGCGCGTATTGGGCTTGAAACAATTACACGTCTACATCCTGGTAATAGCCATATACCTGAAAAGGCTGCTCAAACCATTGCAGCTGCATGGTCATCGCCAGAAATGAATTGGTTTGATTATGGAGTTTTACGTCCTTTGATTTATTTTCAACCTGAAAGAGTTATGGCATTAGAGGTACCAAAAGTACCGATACAATTTAAATGGCGTGGCCAGGTACATGAATCTGCTAGTTCGTATGGCCCTGAACGAATTGCACCTGAGTGGTGGCTGGCAGAACGCGCATGGCATACAGGAACACGGGATTATTGGAAAGTTGTGACAAAAACTGGAGACCGACTTTGGCTTTATTTTGCCCATGGAGGATTGTTATCAGGAGGGTGGTTTTGTCATGGTAGATTTGCTTAGTCTTATAAGAAGAATTTATAAAATTCCCTTAGGAATAAAAGTTGTGGGGTTGCTTTAAATTAATTTTAAAGCAACTCTGTCAACATGAATATTGTAAATATACAAACTAAATCAAATCTAAAAATCCCTGAAAAAATTGCGTTCCATCGTTTGGAATTAGCACCTATCTTAAATTTATACGGACGCATGGTAACCGCCGGTGAGTGGCGTGATTATGGAATCTCATGCCTACGTGAGGTTGCTGTCTTTTCTGTGTTCAAACGAACAGCTGAAAATCCGTTGTTTAGAATTGAAAAACGGCCAAAGCTTCGTAATAAGCAAGGCATATACGCAGTTATTGGTGCTGAAGGCCAGACGCTAAAGCGTGGCCATGATCTCAAGTCAGTTTTGGGTGTAATTGAACGCAAATTAATTCGAACGGTTGATTAAGCCTAGGGTTCTAACTTAAATTAGTGCTCGATGAGTAACTGCTCCATTACCCGCTTTAGCAATATTTTCTATAGCTTCTTCAATTCTTTCAATTGTTACTGACATAGTTCTCGCATTAGCATGTATCAATTCAGTATCACTGATGGTTAAGGCGACATGCCCTTTCCAAAAGATTAGCTGACCTTTGCCCCATGGCCCACCAACGTTTGAAAAGGCTGTTTGTTGAGGGCCACTATCGCCTGGGCATGCAATTCCACAGGCAAGGCAGGCCGTTTGTATGAGCCCTGAGCAATCAATACCAATTGCAGAGTTTCCACCCCAAAGGTAGGGTGTGCCTAAAAATAGTGAGGCCACCTGAATAGGATCTGAAAAAAAAGATCCAATAGGCATTAAGTGTTGTTTTGGGATATAGCCATATTTTGTCATTACAAATTTTTTTACATCTGATGTCATGGATATCAGAGATCCAAATGGTAAAGAGATTTGATCTGAAGACTTAATGTTGGGTTCAATATAAGCATGGGTCCCAAGTGATTTTACCCAATGCGTTTTGGGTTCAAATGGCTCTAAGTCTATCTTTTTTACATAACCCCTATACCCGTCTTTTTCTGCATGACCAAAAGCCCATTCCTCGTTTATTTCTAAAGCATTAAACCCATCTCCTAGTTGTAATTGGCGGTCGCGTGATGCACTTCCGCTATTACAAATATTAGCAAGATTGACGCAAATTTGATGAGTAGGTGTCATAGGTTCAAAATTTCAGGTAATGCCTGAAATATGGCACGTATACCTTGTCCAATACCACCCTTTGGCCGTGCCGGGCTTGCATTGGGTTGCCATCCATAGCAATCAAAATGCACAAACTTAGAAGTATTTGTCACAAAGCGGTTTAAAAAAAGTGCCGCTGTCGTTGCACCGGCAAACCCACCTCGTGGTGCATTATCAAGGTCAGCAATTCCTGGCTCTATCATTGCCTCGTAAGGCGCGTGGAGCGGCAACTGCCATACTGGATCATCAACGATGGCTCCAGCTTTAGCAATGGATTGGCTTAGTGCAAAATCTGAAGTGAAATAGGGCGCAATATCTGGGCCGACTGCTACTCGCGCCGCTCCGGTAAGTGTAGCCATACAAATAATTAAATCTGTGGGTGTTTCGTCTGCAAATGCCAGAGCGTCAGCCAACACTAAACGTCCCTCTGCATCAGTATTATTGACTTCAACGGTTAGGCCCTTTCGACTAGTCAAAATATCCTGAGGCCGAAACGCATTTCCGCCGATTGCATTTTCAACTGCTGGTATCAAAACCCTTAGCTGCACTTTCATTTGAGTGGCCATAATCATTTTTGCCAATCCTAAGACATGTGCAGCGCCACCCATATCTTTTTTCATTAACCCCATAGAAGCCCCAGGTTTAATGTTTAGCCCACCAGTGTCGAAGCACACACCTTTTCCAACTAACGTAATTTTTGGGCCCTCATTCCCCCATTTCATGTCAATTAAGCGGGGGGCTCGATTTGATGCACGGCCAACGGCGTGTATCATTGGAAAGCCCTCCTCAATTAAAGCGTCACCTGCAATAATATTTGGTATGGAACCATATTCCTTGCCTAAATCTTGTGCTGCCTTTGCCAGTTCCTCAGGTCCCATAAAATTGGAAGGAGTATTGATCAGATCTCGGGTTAAAAATTCACCTGCAATTATGGCTTGCATTTGATTTACATCTAACCAATCGGGACACATTAGATCGAGCTTTAGTGCGGATTGTTGTCTGTATTGGGAAAACTGATATTTGCTCAAGGCAAATCCAAGCACAAATTCTTGTGCGAATTTTTTATTTAGTTGTGTGAGTTCAAAAATGCCAGTTGGTAAACTAGATAAATTTGCTAACGCGCCAAAGCGTTTTTGGCTCCGAGATTGAGCATTTCCAATTCCAATTGCGACAAAGGTTGGATTTCCACTCTCAGTTATGACTAAGGTCTGCCCTAGTTGGGCTGTCCATTTGTACGAAGACGCTAAGTTTTGAACTGCTGGATTCTGCTCATTAAGCCAACTTTCATGATCAGCCTCCAAGACCAAATTAATTGGAATAGCCTTTGATGTGGTTGGCGCGAAAAAGTTATCAAAACGTTGCATGAGTTGTCCCTTTTGTTGACTTTTTAATAACATTGAAGCATCGTAAAATGCTAAATTAAATGCAGATTATAGTCGAAACAAAAAAACTTCACCATACAAAGTCAGTGAATTGAATTAGACTTATTGCTCGAGTTTCATTCAATTAATTGTTAAGATATAAAAAAATGCCGTAAAGGTTATGATTATGAAACTTGTTAAACCTCTTCCTACTTATCTGGTGCAGCGCTACCACGGCTGGAAAGCAACTACTTTTGAGGATAACAATTCGTGGTACCGACGCCTGGCAAGTGAAGGCCAACGACCACGCGCAATGGTAATTTCATGTTGCGATAGCCGAGTACATGTGACTGCTATATTTGGAGCAGAACAGGGTGAATTTTTTATTCATCGAAATGTGGCTAATTTGGTACCAGCCTATCTTCCTGATGGTGAACCACATGGAACTTCAGCAGCCGTAGAATATGCTGTTACAGCGTTAAAAGTTGCGCATATTATAGTTCTTGGTCACTCTAATTGTGGTGGTGTAAAAGCTTGTCATGACATGTGTACTGGACACGCGCCTGAACTGGAAAAAAGCAGTAGTTTTGTTGGCCGCTGGATGGATATTTTACGTCCTGGGTTCGAACGCATCAAGGACATTGAAGGTGCAGAAGATCAGGTCGCCAGTCTAGAGCGTGAGGCCGTCATGATCTCTATTGAAAACCTTATTACATTCCCTTTTGTGAAGGATGCAGTTGATAAAAATGACCTGACGTTACATGGTCTTTGGACCGATATTGCTGAAGGAACATTAGAACAATTTGACGTAACCAAGCAGAATTTTGTAAAAATTTAAAAGCTGCTACAAAGACTTTGTATTAGTGTTCTGCCTTTAAGTTTGTTTAATATTAACCCTTTTTTAAAACTTTATTACCTAAAACCTCAGCAATTTGTACTGCATTCAGCGCCGCCCCTTTGCGAAGGTTATCAGAAACACACCAAAGATTTAGTCCATTTTCCACTGTGACGTCTTGCCGTATCCGGCTAATAAATGTTGCATAGTCACCGACGCATTCTACGGGACTAACATAGCCACCATCTTCTCGTTTATCGATGACCATTATTCCTGGAGCCTCACGCAAGATCGAGCGAGCTTCGTCTTCGTCCAAGAATTCTTCAAATTCGATGTTTAGCGCTTCTGAATGACCTACAAAAACAGGAACTCGTACACAGGTGGCTGTAACCTTAACTGAAGAGTCTAAAATCTTTTTAGTTTCCGCAACCATTTTCCATTCTTCTTTGGTATCTCCACTATCCATAAAAACATCTATGTGTGGAATAACGTTGAAAGCGATTTGCTTGGTAAATTTTGTGGGGGGCTTATTGTCTACTGGATTATAGATGGATTTAGTTTGATCCCATAATTCATCAATGCCCTCTTTCCCTGCTCCAGATACAGATTGATAGGTACTGACTACCACACGTTTAATCCTAGCCCGGTCATGAAGAGGTTTTAGGGTCACAACCATCTGTGCTGTTGAGCAATTTGGGTTTGCTATGATATTTTTATTTTTACATTCATGGATGGCTTCTGAATTGACCTCGGGTACAATTAATGGAACGTCTGGATCGTAGCGATATAAGCTTGAGTTATCGATGACTATGCATCCCGCAGCAGCTGATTTTGGGGCATATTCTTTTGTTGCATCTGAACCAACGGCAAAAAGTGCAATGTCCCAGCCGGTAAAATCAAATGTTGCCAAATCACGAGTTTTTAAAGTCTTTTCGCCGAAACTCACCTCTGTGCCAATGGACTTTCTGCTTGCTAGAACTGCAATTTCTGAAATTGGAAATTCGCGTTCAGCCAGAATATTTAGCATCTCGCGACCTACATTTCCAGTAGCCCCAACAACGACAACTTTATAAGACATAGCCTCTTCCTCTTATCAAAGACGGGTACGTTTAGCTCGGTACTCGCGCAATGGAAAGGGGTGTCAGTCAGTTCTGTCTTGGGAAAAGAGATAGATAATCAATCCAATTACCATTATTCCAAAAAATACTAAAATTACCGAGTTATAGGGATCAATTGGCATAGCAGCTTTAATTACCTCCCCATCATAAACCCTTGCAGAGAGGTTTTGCATCAATCCTACGCCACCAATGCCAAAAAGGTTAATCAAAGTGACGCCTCGGCCCATTAGGTGGTCTGGAAAAAAACTGCGGCCATGTGCCACTAATATTGGAAATGAAGCTCCAAAAAAACCAATACCAGCCATTATCCCCATTGTAGACCAGAGCCCACTACCACCTGTTAAATAGAGTAAGAAACACAGCAGGGCACCACTGAGGTTACCTAAAAATATTACCCATTTTCGGGTGCCAAAAATACGATCAAGTGGTCCATAAAAAAAGCTACCAGCAATCATTGCTATTGCCATTATGCTCGTAACGGTGCCGACCTCAATTACTGTAGCGTCAAAAACATCTGTAAAGTAAGGGCCAATCCAAAGGCCACGCAGCCCACCCGCTGGTGCGTGATTAACTAAAACTAAAGGCAGAATAAACCATATAGCTCGCATTCGTAACAAATCTAAGATGCTGCCCTTCTGTGTAGTTAGTATTTTTGGGGGATCCCGTACTATTAAATAGCAAAGCATTGCGACTGCTACCGTAATACCGCCGATCATTAAAATGGATTGTCGCCAACCAAGGATCTCAACGAGCAATGTCATTGGGTAGGCCGCCCCGATGTTTCCCAGAGAGCCTAGGCCCACCAAAAATGCTGCCATTGTGGCAAAAGAGGATGCGGGAAAGCTTCTCGCAATGATATAATATGAGGCCATTAGTACAGGAGAACACCCTATTCCTATCATTGCCATGGCAAGTCCAATTTGCCAGGGAGCGCTCGCCATGGCAAAAACCATTGTACCACCACCAGCCCCAATCGCGAGCAAGGCTGCTGTGGTACGCTTTGGACCTATGGTATCAAGTGCCCAACCTACTGGAATTTGCATCATAGCAAATGCTAAAAACCAGTATCCAGATGCTGATGATAGCTGAGCCGCAGTGGCACCAATTTCAGAGTATAAAGGTCCTGCTAGTACCGCTAAAAATGCACGATAAAATTGTGACAACACGTAGGCTAGGGTCAAAGTTATCAATGTGTTGCGCATTTTTGTTTCCATTATAGTGATATCGTTGCACGACTTTTGAGGTACGGAAAAGGTCGAATAAATATCTTGTACCACAGTATTTGCAGCGTTAACTCTCATATTAATCTAGTGGGGAAATTAAAAAATGACATTGTCAGGTAAAACAGTTTTAATAACAGGAGCAAGTCGTGGAATTGGTGCGGCAACTGCCCAACATTTAGCATCGCTTGATGCAAATGTTGTTTTGGTAGCTCGTAGTAATAATGCTTTAAAAGAACTTGCGAAAGAAATTGGTCCAAAGGCAAAGGCCATGGTCTGCGACGTTTCTGATTTAAACCAAGTAAATGCAGTCGTAAATGCGTCGGTAGAAACTTTTGGTTCACTTGATATTTTAATTAATAATGCAGGTATATTAGGCCCTGTTGATATGTTGGCTGATATCCCCCCAAATGATTGGGGTGAAGTTATTGATACCAATGTCAAAGGTGTTTTTTATATGATGCATGCTGCGATCCCAATTATGGTTGCCCAAAAAAAGGGTGTAATTATTAATGTTTCGTCTGGAGCCGCCTATGGGGTCTTAGAGGGATGGAGCCATTATTGTGCGTCGAAAGCAGCTGTTTTACAGCTCACACGTTCGGGCCATGAGGAATATGGTGATCAAGGTATCACTTGCCTAGGCCTTAGCCCCGGTACTGTTGCAACAGAAATGCAAGTCGCAATTAAAGCATCTGGTATAAATCCAGTAAGTAAGCTGGAAGTCACTGATCATATTCCTGCTTCTGATGTCGCGCAGGCTATCTCTTACCTCTGCGGCGCCACAGGAGTTAATTATGCTGGTGAAGACTTTCAACTTAAGTTGCCGTCATCGCGTGCGGCAGCAGGATTATCTGCCCGTTGAATCGAAGTGACTTAAGCGGATAAAGTTTGAAATTCAGGGTGTTCTGATCTAAATGAGGCAGCCAAAAAGGTGTGACATGAATGCAGTTAAAAGTTCAGGCATAATATAGCAGATTATCTTCAATAGCTAAAAATACGCAATCCTAGAGGCTTCTTGTTAAAGCCTCTAGGATTGCGTTACCCATTTCTGAGGTGGTGACAGGCTTTTCTCCCTTTGCTTGTAAAAGGTCAGAAGTCCTAACGCCGTCAGCGAGAACAGATTCAACAGCACTTTCTATCCTAGACGCTTCATTTCCCATATCAAACGAGTATCTGAGGGCCATTGCAAATGATAGTATACTGGCGGAGGGGTTAGCCTTCCCCTGACCGGTAATATCCGGTGCTGACCCGTGTACCGGTTCATAAAGTGCCTTGGGGCGTCCGTTCTCCATAGGTGAGCCGAGGCTTGCAGAAGGTAACATGCCTAGAGAACCCGTAAGCATCGCAGCACAGTCAGATAGAATATCGCCGAAGAGGTTGTCGGTTAAAATAACATCAAATTGCTTGGGTGCGCGTACAAGTTGCATCGCACCATTATCTGCATACATGTGGGATAATTCTACGTCATCGAAGTGAGCTTTGTGAACTTCGGTTACTACTTCACGCCATAAGCCACCGGCCTCCATAACATTAGCTTTTTCCATAGAGCAAAGTCGATTGTCACGCTTTCGCGCCAGCTCAAATCCTGAGTGCGCAACACGCTCAATTTCAGACTCAGTGTAGCGATGGGTATTTATACCCACACGTTCATTGTTCTCTTTAAAAATACCTCGAGGTTCCCCAAAATAACTACCTGAGGTTAGCTCTCTTACAATCATGATATCTAAACCTGATACGACATTGCGCTTAAGTGAGGAGAAATCAGCGAGTGCGTCAAAACACTGTGCAGGGCGCAAATTTGCAAATAAATCCATTTCTTTGCGCAATCGTAGCAAGCCACGCTCAGGCTTGATATTAAAATCAAGATTATCATATTTTGGGCCACCCACTGCGCCAAGTAATACTGCATCTGCTGCCTGTGCTCTGGCCATTGTATCATCATGTAACGGAACGCCGTGCGTATCATAGGCGGCACCACCAACTAAGTCCTCAGACACTTCAAACGAGATACTGCGCTCTGTAGAAAGCCAACTAATTACCTTGCGGACTTCGGCCATGACTTCAGGTCCAATACCGTCGCCAGGTAGAATTAGGAGTGATGGGATACTCATGGAAAACTCTTTCGTATTTATGAACTACCGCCTAGCTACCAAAATTTTTTGAGTTAAGAAAATAAAATATAGTTTGGCGATAACTGGTTTTAGTTGGTTGGTTTTACTGCGGCAAATATTGATATCAGCTTAAGACGTCCCTATTGTCTATTTTGTACTTTCAAACCCATGGGGCATTTGTAGCCATTTGTTTTTCAAACATGTCAATTGACGCCACCTTTTCCATGGTTAAACCAATGTCATCAAGCCCGTTTATAAGACAATGTTTGCGATGTTGGTCCACATCAAAATTTATTATCTGCCCATCAGATGTCTTAATTAGTTGGCTTTCCAGGTCAATTACCATTCGGGCGTTGCTACCTTTTTCTGCATCCTGCATCAGAAGGTTAAGTTCTTCGTCTGTAACAATGACTGGTAAGATACCATTTTTGAAGCAATTATTATAAAAAATATCTGCAAAACTGGTTGATATTACGCAACGAACACCAAAGTCTAATAGAGCCCACGGCGCATGCTCCCTTGAGGATCCACACCCAAAATTGTCGCCGGCTACCAGGATGTTTGCATTTCTATATGCATCTTGATTTAGCACAAATTCTGGGTTTTCAGTGCCGTCCATGTGATATCGCATTTCATGGAAAGCACTAACCCCCAATCCAGAACGCTTAATAGTTTTAAGAAATTGTTTTGGAATAATCATATCTGTGTCAATGTTGATCAAAGGCATTGGTGCGGCAATCGCCGTCATCTTTTCGAATTTTTCCATTACATCAATTCCCGTACATCTGTTAATTTCCCAGTTACAGCTGCTGCAGCTGCCATTGCGGGGCTCATTAGATGAGTTCTTGATCCTCGTCCTTGGCGCCCTTCAAAATTACGATTACTCGTTGACGCGCATCGCACTTGTGGACCCAATTGGTCAGGATTCATTCCAAGACACATGGAGCAACCCGCTAATCGCCACTCAAACCCAGCTTGTTTAAAAATTTCTGCAAGACCTTCTTCTTCAGCTTGTAGACGCACTAGCCCGGAACCCGGTACTACCATTGCAATCAAACCATCTTGTACTTTTTTACCTTTGACGATTTCCGCTGCTGCGCGTAAGTCTTCAATACGGCCGTTCGTGCATGATCCAATAAATACTGCATCAATTTCGACGTCTTGCAGTGGAGTGCCGGGTGTAAGGCCCATATAGTCAAGGCTGCGTTGGGCAGCGTTCACTTTTCCACCGTTAAAGTCTTTAGCAGCAGGCACTATTGCTGTAATAGGCAAGACATCTTCGGGGCTTGTGCCCCAGGTAACAACGGGTGCTATGTCTTCACCCTTAAGAGTTATCGTCTTATCAAAATGCGCTTTGTCATCAGAGAATAATGTGCGCCAGTATTTTACTGCCGCGTTCCATAATCTACCGGTTGGAGCGTTTGGCCGTCCTTCGCAATAGTTGAATGTGATTTCATCAGGTGCAATCAGACCCGCCCGCGCGCCGCCCTCAATTGCCATATTACATATGGTCATCCTTCCCTCCATTGAGAGGCTTCGGATTGCTTCGCCACAGTATTCAATCACATAGCCGGTACCCCCAGCTGTCCCCGTTTCTCCTATAACGGCCAGCGTGATGTCTTTTGCAGTTACTCCTTTGCTTAGTTTTCCAGTAATTTCTACTCGCATGTTTTTTGACTTTTTCTGAATTAGAGTTTGTGTTGCTAAAACATGCTCAACCTCAGAAGTACCAATCCCATGCGCTAATGCACCAAAAGCTCCGTGGGTGGCGGTGTGGCTGTCACCGCATACAATTGTCATACCGGGCAGTGTCCAACCTTGTTCAGGGCCTATGATATGAACGATCCCCTGCCGGATATCATCCACAGGATAATAGACTACACCAAATTCACGGGCATTTTTGTCTAATGCCTCGACCTGAATTCGGCTCTCTTCGTTATCAATTCCCTTTAATCGATCCAAAGTGGTTGGCACGTTATGGTCTGGTACCGCAATAGTCTTTTCTGGTGCCCGAACTTTGCGTCCAGACATCCGAAGCCCCTCAAAAGCCTGGGGACTAGTAACTTCGTGCACTAAGTGCCTATCGATATATAGCAGGCATGTACCATCATCACCTTGATGAGCCACGTGCGCATCCCAGATTTTGTCATAAAGTGTTTTCGGGGCCATATTAGGCGATCCTTTTGTCTTGCTCTTAGTTTACCATCAACAGTCTGGCTGTAATTATGAGAAGCCTCAAAGTTTACTTAGCTTAATGATAATTAGTACCTGTAAAAGTAATGCAGTAACCAAAGAACCGTTAACTTTTATTTATGTGAAATTTAATTACCCTGCAGGCACGTTTGATACAAGTGTGGACATTGATATGGGCGTTTTAAATTATAATCTCGCTTCCTACATCTATAAGTTGGTGTTGCCTAAGGCTCTTCAAATCCCAAACAACTATGCAGTTTAGTCGGGAGCCGTACTTATCTTTAGGTTTTCTTTTGTGATATTTAAAACAACATATTTGAAGACAAAAACGAAATATTGAAAATGATAATAGATCTATCACGTTAGTTATCGATTTTGATCTTTTTGAAGCAAGCTATCGTAACGATTGAGCTATCTGTTTTAGGATGCTAGGGATAACGAACCCAGCGTCGGGATAGTGCGGCGTATTGTTTGGAGGACATAGTCCTGTCTTTGAAGTCTGATGTGGTAGGGTCTGTGCGTAAATTGGCAAGAGGCCAATCGAGTGCAACTAGTGATGCAATTTTAGCTGCGGTTTTGAAATCTCTAGAAGAAGACAAAGCCGAAGATGTTGTGCAAATTGATTTGCGTGGAAAATCGCAAATTGGTGATCATATGGTGATATGTTCGGGGCGTTCAACGCGGCAGGTGTCAGCTATCTCTGAAAAGCTTAAAGATCGATTAAAGGATGATTTAGGAATTTTTTCGAAGCTGGAGGGCAAGGGGACGGGTGATTGGGTGCTTGTAGATACCGGTGACGTAATTGTTCACATTTTTCGCCCTGAGGTACGTGAATTTTATCAGCTTGATCAAATGTGGTTGGAGCCAACAGTTCCAACACAGCCTAAGGTATAATGCGGCTTAGGATTGTGGCCATTGGGCGACTCCGGCCAACTCCAGAAAAAGATTTATTTAAGGATTATCTGAGCCGTTTTAATAGAACTGGTCGCCCACTCGGTTTGGGACCAATTGAAGTTTTGGAACTTGAGGATAAAAAAGGTGGTGGCAAATCTGCTGAGGGCGCACTTTTGCTCAAGGCATTGCCGGCTGCGGCTAAAGTAATTGCCCTAGATGAGCGTGGTCAGCTTTATACGTCGCCTCAATTTTCTGAACGATTAGCCTGTTTTAGAGACATGGCGCCCTCAGAGCTTATCTTTGTGATTGGAGGCGCAGATGGCTTGTCGGAAGATCTTTTGAAACGGGCCGATGAAAAGCTGAGTTTTGGACGGATGGTATGGCCTCATATGTTAGTAAGAGCCATGCTAGCAGAGCAACTATATCGTGCTGCGTCAATAATGGCGGGTGGACCTTATCATCGCATTTAGGATTAATGATTATGGATAGTGCGTGTGTCGGCATTAATCTTTATTCTAACTGTTGAGCCTATTATTACTGTTTCAATTGTAATGGTGTAGGCAAGCAAACTATACGTCGTATAGGGCGCTAAAATTACAAACGCTAGATTGGCAAACTTTATATTTGTGCTTTGAAATGGAAGTTCCTTGGCTCTTGCGCAATCTTAAGATACCAGCTGTACACTAATCAGAACATGTTAAGGATTTGCGTTATGGATATAAAATCAGAAAATACATGTTTTGGCGGTGTTCAGGGGGTCTACTCTCATTTGTCAAAGAGCTGTGGAGTTGAGATGACTTTTGGGCTGTACATGCCTGAGGAAGCCAAAACCCAACGTGTACCCATCCTTTGGTATCTGTCAGGTCTAACTTGCAATCATGAAAATGCGATGACTAAAGCGGGTGCACAGGCTTGGGCCGCAGAACAAGGGATTGCGTTAGTTTTTCCGGACACCTCTCCCCGCGGTGAAGAAGTCGCTGATGATGAGGCTTTTGATTTAGGCAAAGGCGCTGGATTTTACGTTAACGCTACTCAGGAACCTTGGGCCGCACACTTTCAGATGTGGGACTACATAGCGGAAGAACTCCCAAAGTTATTGGGCGATGAGTTTTCAGTTAATTTAGAGCGTCAGGCTATCACAGGTCACTCCATGGGTGGGCATGGCGCTTTAACTATGGCCATGGCGCGGCCACATCAATATCGAAGCGTTTCAGCCTTTTCACCGATTTGTAATCCAATGGGATCTGATTGGGGACGGAAGCAATTGACAGCGTACATGGGGACAGAAAGTAGCGATTGGGAAGCCCACGATGCGAGTCTTCAAATGCTAGAAAAAGGCTTTGATGGCCCAGTTTTGGTTGACACTGGTACTAATGATCAGTTCCTGGAATTACTTAAGCCTGAGACCCTGGCATTCTCAATGGCTAAACGTCGTCAGCAGGGGCATATACGCTTTCAACCTGATTATGATCACTCTTACTTTTTTGTTTCGACCTTTATTGAAGACCACATTAATTTCCATGCAGAAGCGTTGCACGCGGAGTAATAAATGGCGCAATATGACTTGGTTATTATAGGTTCGGGGCCGGCAGGTCGATCGGCCGCCATGCAGGCGGGAAAATTGAAACGACGAGTGCTGGTTATTGATTCAAACGCGCGAGTAGGCGGTGTGTCCGTCCATACAGGCACCATTCCATCCAAAACTTTGCGGGAAACAGTCTTAAATCTGTCAGGCTGGCGTGAGCGTAGTTTTTATGGTCGTTCTTATCGGGTAAAAGAAGAAATTCGAGCGGCCGATTTAAAAGTGCGGCTAAATAAGACCCTCGACTACGAGGTTGATGTTCTAGAACATCAGTTTAATCGTAACCATGTCGACATTCTTTGCGGTTATGCACGGTTTGTAAGTTCGACTGAAATAGAAGTAGTCACTGACGCTGGTGAGGTTGTTTTAGTAACTGGCACTAAATTTCTAATTGCAACTGGTACACGTACCTATCGACCAGATAATGTTCCGTTCAATGGCTTAACAATATTAGATAGTGATGAATTTTTGGAGATGACAAAGATTCCTCGTTCTTTGATTGTAGTAGGTGCGGGTGTCATTGGGGTGGAGTATGCAACAATGTTCTCGGCTTTAGATGTGCGTGTGACGTTGATTGAACCCCGGGATACATTCTTGGATTTTATCGATAGCACACTCATCCAAGAGTTTATCCATGAAATTCGCCAAAACGGAGTTGATTTAAGGCTTGGTTCTACTGTTCATACCATAGAGGACGGGCATGATTATGTTGGGGTATCACTTGAAAATGGTCGTCACGTACGTGCTGACATGCTCTTATTTGCAGCAGGTAGATTGGGTGCTACCGAAAAATTAGGACTAGAGGCTGCTGGCTTGGTCACAGACCACAGGGGTAGATTACATGTTGACCGCAAAACTTACCAGACTTCTGTAAGTCACATCTACGCAGCTGGTGACGTAATAGGATTTCCATCTCTTGCATCTACTGGACTACAACAAGGTCGAGTGGCAGCTTGCCATGCACTGAATACCCCCAGCTTGCCTGAAAGCCCCTGGTTTCCTTATGGCATTTATTCAGTTCCTGAAATTTCAACTTGTGGCATGAGTGAAGAAGAAATTCAGACGCGTGATATTCCCTATGAAGTAGGTGTCGCGCGTTTCCGTGAGACATCAAGAGGCAATATAATGGGCTTGGAACATGGCATGTTAAAAATGTTGTTTTCCCTCAAAACACGCCGAGTGCTTGGTGTCCAAATAGTGGGAGAGGGCGCAACAGAATTAATCCACATAGCGCAAGCGGTATTGAATCTTAAAGGTACCGTAGATTATTTTGTTCAAAATACGTTCAATTACCCCACTTTGGCAGAGGCTTATAAAATTGCTGGACTGGACGCATTCAACCGCATGCCTGACCCAGATGGGCTTATGGCTGTGAAGCATTAAAATCATGATTTATGTTGATGCGGATGCCTGCCCTGTTAAGGCTGAAGTAGAACAGGTCGCAACTCGTTTGAAGATCCCTGTGAAAATGGTTTGTAATGGTGGTATTCGACCGTCTCCTAATCCATTGATTGAACTTATTGTTGTTGATGCCGGACCTGATTTAGCTGACATGTGGATAGCTGATAGGGCGTCTTCAGGAGATGTAGTAATTACTACTGATATCCCACTTGCTGCCAAGGTTATTGAAGCTGGGGCGAGGGTTCTGAAGCCTAATGGCGAGCCATTGACGCAAACAAATATTGGGAATGCGCTCGCTACTCGTGACTTGATGTATGACCTCAGAGCAGCCGACCCTTTTCGTCAAGGTGGCGGTAAGGGCTTCTCAAAATCTGACCGTTCCAGATTTCTAAGTGTTTTGGATCGTCTACTGAGAAAATAATATTTTTAGTGAAGAGATTTTTAAGTGAAATTGCGCCATTTTCTAAGTCGTATTTGGGCAAGATGATTTTTACCAATAGCTTTAGCGCTGATTTATGGATCAACCAAAATCTTCCACAGGCCCTGCCTGGGCCTTATTCGCCGCGTTTATCTTTTCTATCAACGATATGCTGGTCAAATTTTTAGCAGATGATTATGCGCTACACCAAGTGGTATTTACACGGTCCATAGTTTCTCTTCTAATATTACTAGTCTTCGTAGTACCATTAGCTGGCGGCTATAAGCAGCTTCGCACTAAGCGGCTGAAGTTACACATGGTGCGTGCACTCTTCGTTGTAGCCGCAAATTTATTTTTTTTCACGGCGTTGGCGGATTTGCCATTAGCGACTGTTGTATCGATATTCTTTGTAGCACCGTTTTTAATAACAATTTTCTCAGTCATCTTTCTGGGAGAGGTGGTTGGTGTTTGGCGCTGGATTGCCATTCTTGTTGGTCTGACCGGCGTATTATTAGTTGTAAGGCCAGGTACAGAGGAATTTAACATTACTGCTATTTTACCTGTTTTGGCAGCGATATGTTATGCAGCCTTTCATATATTAACAAGAAAACTTGGCCCTGATGAAAACCTATTAACACTGACGTTTTATACGCCAGTAGCGATGTTGATTGTTTCAACCATAATTGGTTTATCTGTTGGGGATGGTAATTTTTCTGGTAGTGGCCATCGGTCTCTCGAATTTTTGGTCCGTCCATGGCAATGGCCTACTGGAATAGATTTTGGCATAATGGCTTTTATTGGTATAGGAATAACTGTGGCTGGTGCTGCAATTGCGCAGGCTTACCGTGTGGCTGAAGCTGCTTTAGTTGCACCTTTTGAATATACTGCTCTGATTTATGCTGCAATACTTGGATATTTGATATTTTCAGAATGGCCTGATATTTTTGGATGGATAGGAATGAGTCTGGTGCTTGGCTCTGGGCTAGTGATAGTTTGGCGAGAGACTGTCAACGCTCGTCCAAGGGCTGTGCCGCTCAATTCTCCGCGTTAGCGGAGCAGCTAAGGTGCTAAAATATGAAAATAGAAGCTGTTGTCTTTGATATTGGAAACGTGCTGCTTGAGTGGCACCCAGAGCGTTATTTTGATCGAACAATAGGTGAGGACAAAAGACGTAGGCTGTTTGCGGAGGTTGATTTGCATGCCATGAATGATCGGATAGATTTAGGAGAAGGCTTCCGTGATGTGATTTATGCTGAAGCAGAATCTAATCCAGAATGGCGGGCAGAAATTCGGGACTGGCACGACAACTGGATCCAGTTAGCGACCCCACCTATTTTGCATTCAGTTCGTTTGCTCAGGGCACTTCGGTCCGCAGGCGTGACAGTCTTTTCACTTACTAATTTTGGTATAGAAAGTTTTGCTTACGCCCAAAGCCAATATGATTTCTTAAAAGAGTTTGACCAAGATTATGTTTCGGGTCGGATGCGAGTAATTAAGCCTGACCCTGAGATTTATGAAATTCTAGAGCACGATTCTGGTATTGAACCCAGTAAACTTCTTTTTACTGATGACCGAGCTGATAATATAGCTATGGCTGCAAGCCGCGGGTGGCAGACCCACTTGTTTGAAGGTGCTCAGGGTTGGGCCGATCGGTTGGTCGATGTGAACCTTCTTAGTGTTGAGCAAGCCCAATGACACCAGCCTTAATATCTTTCGCTGAGGGTGAAGTGGGTCTAGATTGGCTTGTATTAGTGGAATATCTCAAAAAGGGCCATCAGCGTGCTAAAGCAGAAATAGAGGACCTTTTCTTGTATCGAGGTTCAGATACTCTTCTTAGTCGTTCAGCTTGGATCGATGGCATGGGACTACTAACAAAAACTGCGACGGTATTTCCAAACAATATTAAATTTGGACAACCTATGATCGATGGTGGAGTGCTGCTATTTGATGATGCTAATGGGCAGCTAGAAGCTGTAATTGACTTTCATCTAATTACTAAATGGAAAACGGCTGGTGATAGTCTGATGGCCGCTTTGGCATTGGCTCCAGCTTCTGCAAAGAAAATTTTAATTGTTGGCGCTGGAACGGTTGGAAAATCCTTGATTGAGGCATTTGGGACAGGCTTTCCGCAAGCCCATTTTGTAATCTGGAATCGCAGTCAGGCTGCCGCAAATGCCTTTGCAAAAGCTACTGGTGCAGAAGTTGCCCTTGATCTTGAAACTGCAGTGCGGGCGGCTGATATTATTCTTACTTGTACAATGACGACTGATCCCATCTTGGACGGCGCATGGTTGAGGCCGGGCCAGCACGTAAACATGATTGGTTCCTATCGACCTGATATGCGAGAGGCTGATGATTTAACGCTTCAAAAATCATTGGTGTTTGTAGATAGTTTTGACACGACATTAGATCATATAGGTGAACTAAAAATTCCGTTGGAGAGTGGAGCGATCTCTCGAGCAGACATTCGTGCTGACTACTATGATTTAAAATCTTTTAAATCTGAACCTGATAACATCACCGTTTTTAAAAATGGGGGCGGCGCACATCTTGATTTGATGACTGCCCGCTATGTTTTGGATCAATGGCAGGGCTAGTGGAGTTTTTTTAGCTGTAAATGTTCCCGTTTGGAAAATATTGTATTTTCGTCTAAATATCGGAATATCCTAAAAGCTCATAAATCTATCTCCAGAATACCATCTGGATCTGCAGCCCTACTTTGGCATAAAATTATGCTATTTTCACGTTGCTTTTTTGACAGCACAAAGTCTCGGTGTTCGACTTTGCCAGAAACTATGCGGCATTTGCATACACCACAGATTCCATCAGAGCATTTTAGATCTATGTGGATCCCATTTTTTGCAAGTACGTCGGTAGCTGTCTTGTTGGCTGGAACATGAAACTCTTTTCCTGATTGTGCCAGCTTAAGTATGAAGGCATGGTTTTCATAATCAGGCAGTTCTGGCACTGAAAAATATTCCAGATGTTGCGCTTCTTCTGGAAAACCTTGTCGGCTGGAAGCCTCGATAACGGACATCATGTAACGTTCTGGTCCACAGGTATATACATGCCAACCTTCGGTGTATCCTGATAAGAGTGCGTCAAGATCAGCTCGAGTGTCTTGGTCTGAGAAGTGAAGCTGGACTTTGTTCGCCCAAGGTACTTGTTTGAGATCTTCTAAATAGCCAGCATTTTTCAGTTTTGACGCAGAATAGTGAAATTCAAATTCCAGGCCCTTGGCATAGCATTCATGCGCGAATGCGATCATTGGTGTTACACCGATACCTCCACCCATAAGAATGTGTTTTGTTGCATTTTCAGCCAAAGGAAAATGGTTGATTGGTTTGGATATAAAAATTTTACGACCTTTTGTAAAAATTCGATGCATCAGCTTGGATCCACCTCGTCCCTCGTCCTCTCGCAGAACCCCAATCTGATATTTTGTTCGGTCAGCAGGATCACCTGACATCGAATATTGTCTGAAGAATTCAGGAGCCACAACTACATCCAGGTGAGCACCCGCATTCCATTTGGGAAGTGGTTTGCCATCAATTGGACTGAGCTCATATTTAGTTACATCAGAAGTCATGTTTTCGACTTTTGTGATTTCTACTCTAATCACTGGCGCTTCACCGCCGTTGCTATATTCATGGGCAAGATTAGTGGTTTCACCACGATCGATCCGAGCCTGATACTCTTTTGCTGTTATCATTGCTTGATAAGCTTCAATCCCTTTTTCTCTATCCATTGGAAATGGAAAAGGCCAAGGGTGTGGTGCAAGGTTGGCAGGATAGACTGCTAGGGTCTGATCCTCATATTTCAGGTCTAAATCAGTTTGTAATTCACGACAATTAGTAGGATCCTTTTCTTGATCAACCATATCAAACCCGCCGCGTTCGTTTGCGACCATATCCCACCACCAACGTTTTTTTGGATTAATCTTTCCATTTCCAAGTAGGTCGTCCGCTTTGGCTAGAACACCTGCCATGGATGGTACATTCATAGCTATCCAGCGAAGTGGTCGTTCATGTTGCAGGCCTTCCATATTCCAAGGACAAGTTTTCATGCAACGCCCACACATTGCGCCGCCCTTTTGATTTATTCGGTAAGATGTACATTTTTGGCTGTCAGATTTCCAAATTTCGTATCCATTAAACATCAATTTTGGGCCTGCTGTAATAGCTCCAGCGGGGCATTCACGAGCGCATTTATTGCAAGATTCACAAAATTCTTGCATGCCAAAATCGATTGGTTTGTCATGCGTCATTGGCATATCAGTTGTAACAACTCCTGATTTTAGCCTAGGTCCCAGAAAAGGATTAACGATTACCTCACCAATTCTACTAACCTCTCCCAGGCCAGACAAAAGAGCTAAAGGGGGCTGTAAAACTTCACCATCTAGACTGGAGTGCACGCGAGCTGAATACCCTAAATTTCGAATTTGTTTTGCAATAACACCTCCCAAAAGCGAGCACCTAAGATATGCTCGCATTGACTGTGTTACTGAAATCCAGTCATCACCAGATGATCCTTCAGTAGTGTCAAAGCCCTGGTCGACAACCATGGTTATTGCGTTATCATGGGTTGGATTAATAGGGTCACCCAACGCATCGTGACTGTACCAAGCCCAATCAGGGCAACGTGAAAGACCAACAGCATCCAAGCCTAAGAAATAGCACGCAGCTTTTATTCCATCAGCATTTCTTTGTTTATCTTTGGACATATCACTAATTGTGTCAGCCTTAACACCATCTTGTAATAGAACGAATGCACCCAATGGCCTTCGGACGGCGCGGCTCATTGGCGCTTTCTGGGCGAAGTGGCCATTAGTGGCTGCTTGTTGATTTGCCTTACCCATGTCACCAAATTGGGAGCGCGCAAACATATCAGTACGTTTGGGAACTCTGGCGATACGGCTTTCATCTATCAGCGTGGTAGGTTTATCAACGCGCTTTAATTTCTCGAAAGGATAGGCCCCATCTGCATATTTTCGTTTCACATAGGGATCCAAAGTAATTGCATTTTTTGGACTATCTTTTCCAAACTTCCATGATAGCCCTCTGGTCAAAGACGTGGGCTGTTCTCCTAATGTCACGAGTGGTTTGTCAGTGGTCATTTCAAAATTTGTGGTGACGGCTGAAATTTGAAACCGACTACCCACGAATGGGTTGACCAATTTACCATTCTCAACTGATGCTAGTCCTGTTGAGACCGCTAACTTATTTAAATCTACATCGCTAGATGAACATGTGTGGGCTTTAGCGTCATAACCAAGAACACGAAGATAGCCTGCTATAATAATTGCTGTTTCAGCACCAAGTAAAGAAGCCCGTTGCGGTTGCGCATCTGTAATCCAGTCGTAACCAGGTTCGTCGATAGTTGGATCACGGTGATAGTCATATAGGAGCGTGATAGTATGTGTATGCGCATCAATAGTGCGTGGTGGCGCGACCATGCTTTCTTTCAGATCAGCCATAATTACGTCAATGCCCGAAGCAAGCGTTTTGGTTTGCTTGTACTTTAGTTCTTCAGCTAATCTATCAATCTCAGGGTTACGAATTGGCTCGTTTAACAACATAGTTTTATCAAATAAGCCAATGCCTGCCATTGGTGCGTCCTGAAAATATGCAAAAGATTTAATATGGCGTGCGCGCTCCTGCAGATCTTCTGGGCAATTTCCTATTTCTTTGTTGATTAATCCATCACGGATTGCGTCCAACATCGCCTGATAATCGGCCATCGCATTTACTAAGGATTCTGGTGCGGCTTGGAGCGTGAAACTAACTGGTTTCATTTTTGGCACATTAGACAAATCCACCGCTTCCTCTGCGCGCACCAGTTTTTCACTAGGGAATGGTCCTAGATGGAAAGGACGTTTCCGTGTTGAAAATATACGAACATTCATTTGTTTTGCCTTGCTAAATTCTGGATTACAGAAAAAATAATCAGTCCATTATAATTATCTAACAGGTTATGTTTTTGACTTAACAGAGGAGTACTCTTTCCTTGATCGGTAAGTGTACGATTGCGCAACGCCGACGCCGACCTGCCAAACAGCTGAGTAGGTACCGTAGATTTCATACAACTTTCGATCCAGCCATACACCAAGGAATTTGAAAAACCCAGAAAGTAGTGCGGAGGGCAAAGCTAAGCATAATGATAATGCGGCCTGTAACTAAGACAGGGCTAAAAAGTGCAGCTTGTTTCATATCCAGAAACCTAAATAATCATGTTTAGTACGCAAGCATTTAAATTTTAAATTCTAAAATTTATTTAAGATGCGTCTTTCAGCCAAGATTTATTCTTTTAAAAATAGATCATTTGCACATGTAATATTGTAAAGGTAAGTGAATTGTATGGACTTAATTACCACTTATTCTAATGCGATTTTAGCTGGAGATTTGCAGCCTGACGATGCCCAGGAATCTGTCTTGCCGGAATTAGAACGGGTACGAATGGCTTTAACCGCGCCACGAAAGAGGAGTTGGTTTCGAAAAGCAGGGCCTGGACCAAAAGGTTTGTATCTCTGGGGTGGCGTTGGACGTGGTAAATCTATGCTAATGGACATGCTTGCTCGCAGCTCAAGTGAGGCGGTACGGCGGGTGCATTTTCATGCCTTTATGCAAGAGGTACACGCAGGAATTGCCCAAGCTAAGTCACAAGGAACTAAGGATGCGATCCAACCTGTTGCCCAAGAAATGGCCGAGGGAATTTCTTGCCTTGCATTTGATGAAATGCAAATCACAGATATTACGGATGCAATGTTGGTAGGGCGGTTGTTTGAGGCACTTTTTGCGGCTGGGATCGCGATAGTTGTAACATCAAACCGACACCCCAATGATCTGTACAAAAATGGTCTAAATCGGCAGCTATTCTTGCCTTTTATCACTTTACTACAGGAGAGAATGGTGGTGACTGAATTGGCATCACCAACTGATTATAGACAAAATAGGATGTCTGCACAGAAAATTTATTTTAGCCCCCTTGGATTAGAGGCAACAAAGGCTATGGATAATATTTGGCTGGAATTAGCTGGGGGACCGGGTCAAAAATTTACCTTGAAGGTTAAATCTCGTGAGGTTCAAATACCAAATCTTAGAAATGGTATTGCACGCATTTCGTTTTCAGAACTCTGTGGTCAGCCACTTGGTGCAGCAGATTATCTGGCGCTGGTTAATGAAGTTAAAGTTCTTATGCTCGATGATATTCCAATATTGGGCCGCGATAATTCTAGTGAAGCTAAACGTTTTGTTACTTTAATAGACTCCGTGTATGAAGCTCGGATAGGTTTCATAGCCTCTGCTGATGCTGCCCCGGAAGAATTATATTTTGAGGGGGTGGGTAGCTTTGAGTTCGAACGAACTGCCTCAAGACTTCGGGAAATGCAGGCTAATGAATGGAGTAAAAGTTGATTAGCCTACAATTGGTAATTTCCTAGTTTGGGTTTTTATTTTCGCGTAGAACGTGGCCAGCTAAATACAAAGAACCGCAGATCAGGATGCGTGAGGCAGGATATCGATTAGATATTTTTTTGAGCAGTTGGCGTATGTCTTCGCCCTGATTGCAGGTTAAACCACATGCGCTGCCAGCTTTGGCTAATTCGACTGCTGGTACTGCATTAGGTTCATTGGGAATTGTTAGCGCTGCTAAAGACTGACAGTGTCTAGATATTGGCCTCAAAAACCCTTCAACGTCCTTGGTGTTAATCATACCACATATTATGTGGGTATCGCGCTTTGGGAGATCTTTTAGCGTGGCTGCAATTGCACGCCCCGCGGCCGGGTTGTGTCCACCATCTAGCCAGATTTCATTTTGAGGAAAAGCATCGATAAGAGAACCGTTCCGCAACCGTTCCATTCGTGCAGGCCAAACTGCGTTAGTCACGGCGCTAGCGCAATCATCCTCATCCATTTTCAAATAGCGCAAAGTTGCAATTGCAGATCCGGCGTTCTGCAATTGGTGGGGACCTAAAAGAGAAGGCAGTGGCAGGTCTAAAAGACCTCTTTCATCCTGAAATATTAAGCGCTCAGATTCTAAGCTTACTTGCCAATGTTGACCATAAATTAAAAGCGGTGCGCCAATTTTAGCCGCCTGATGCTCTATAACTTCAAGCGCCTCATCTTTTTGGGGACCTACTATGGCAGTAACTCCACGCTTCAAAACACCAGCTTTTTCATATGCAATTTGTGATATTGTATCGCCCAAAAACTGTTGGTGATCTAGATCAACAGGCGTAATGATACAGGCTAAAGGCGAGTCGATAACATTTGTGGCATCAAGACGTCCACCCAACCCTACTTCTAGAAGGATAAAATCTGCGGTTGTTTGAGAGAAAGCAAGCAGCGCTGCGCATGTTGTAATTTCAAAATAAGTTATGTCCTCGCCATTATTAGAATTATAGCAGGTATCAAGTTGGTAAGTTAGGGCGTCTTCGGTGATTAACTTTCCAGCTATTCGAATACGCTCGTGAAAATAGGCTAAGTGAGGAGATGTGTAAGCATGTACGGTTTTGCCTGCGCCTTCTAATCCGGCGCGAACCATCGCCTGTGTGCTACCTTTGCCGTTTGTACCTGCTATGTGGATCACAGGTGGAAGTGATAACTGTGGATTCCCCAAAGATTCTAAAAGTCTCCAAACACGGTCCAATGTCAGATCAATGACCTTTGGGTGCAGCGCCATCATCCGTTCTAGGATGTGGTCTGAAGATTTTAATGTCACGTAGTTTTGCTCTTTTTAATTGATTTATCTTCTGGAGAAGGTTTGGGCAAATCTCCCATAATAGCAGGTGATTTATTCAGTAAAATCCTAATAATCGTGATTAGTTCATCGCGCATTTTGGTGCGATGGGTCACTCGATCAAGCATTCCATGATCTAACAAATATTCAGCACGTTGAAACCCTTCAGGTAGTTTCTCACGAATAGTTTGTTCAATTACTCTTTGGCCAGCGAAGCAGATCAAAGCATTGGGTTCGGCGATATGTACATCGCCGAGCATGGCATAAGACGCAGTGACACCACCCGTGGTGGGGTGGGTAAGCACAACAATGTAGGGAAGATTGGCTTCCTTCAGCATTTGAACAGCAATTGTGGTGCGCGGCATCTGCATAAGGGACAAAATGCCCTCCTGCATTCGTGCGCCTCCAGCGGCTGAAAATAGGATTAATGGGCGTTTTAAATCAACAGCGCGCTGCGCCGCCGCGATTATTGCATTGCCCACATACATACCCATAGACCCACCCATAAATGAGAAGTCCTGGCAGGCGGCAATAATACCAGTTCGCCCAATTTCACCTTCAGCTACAAGCATGGCTTCGGTTTCACCAGTCTTCTTTTGCGCCGCTTTGAGGCGGTCTGGATATTTTTTTTGGTCACGAAATTTTAGAGGATCAATTATTGGCTTTGGAACATTAACATCAACAAAAATACCACCATCAAACAATCCTTCTAGGCGTGTACGAGGGCTGATCGCCATGTGGTGATCACATTGTGTACAAACATTTAAATTATCGGAGAGTTCGCGGTGAAACAGCATAGTCCCGCACTCGCCACACTTGGTCCAAAGGTTTTCTGGAACTTCACGACGCGAAAATAGTGAATTTATTTTTGGTCGAACATAGTTTGAAATCCAATTCAAGTGTAGTGTTCCCTTGTTTATTTGAACTTTTGGTCAGTTAATCACCTGTACAGGGAAATGCAACTCAAGTCCGCATAGCAAGCCTCACAAAAAGATAAGCCACAAAAATACCTATCGCCTCATTTGGCATGCGCGAGACCAATTCAGTGGTATCAGTTGAAGAAAAAGGGTAAACGTAAAGGCTCAAGCCACCTAAAAAATCTTCCAAGCCCAAAACTACAAGGGCCATAAAATTATTAGTAAAGTGAAGGGCGATTGCGGGACCAAGTGTGCCATTACGTGCTGTAAGGTCAGCTGCCAGTATCCCAAAGCCAACTGCCCACAAGGCAGTCCATGGCGCTAATTCATTCATTGCGCTTGGATTATAGTGTAACAAACCAAATAGGATTGAAGGGATCAGTATCCAAATAATTCTCGGTGCACCAAGGGCTGCCAGTTGGCTTTGGATATAGCCACGGAAGACTAACTCTTCTGCACTGGCCTGAATGAGTATAAATAATATAGAAATAGGTAGAAGCGTTAGCCAAAGTACGAATGAAAGTTGCTGTCTGAAATCCTCTGTCAGAAACAAAAAGATGATAGCGAGGCCTAAATAAGTTACCAATCCCCGCATTGCGAGAAGAAACTGTGAGTTGGTAAGTGTAAGGCCACCAAGTAAGCTAATCGGGTTACGGTGATGCACTAAAATAATTACAAGCCCGATCGCCATAATTAGAAAGCTAAAGCTGCCAAGTATGGTCAAGGTTTGGCCAGGTGTCAGGACTCCTCCCGGGGCAGCTAAGTCACCAACCCAGGCATTGCCCATGGTTAACTTTAGTACATAGCTACCTAACGCAAGCAGAAATGCGTATAAGAAAGTGGTGGCAATTAATCCAAAGGCAAGGCGAAATACACTAGATTTTTGGCGGGCTGGCGCAACTAGTCGGTTATGTGGTTCGTAAGACATGTGGGCTTTCTAGATTGTGTGTCAGAACAAAGAAAGAATATATTTAATAATAAACAGAACCTTAGGATATTTTCACGTTTTTAGATTTTACCTTTCCCAACACCCCAAGGTTAGCAAAATATAGAAAAGTTTTAATGCCTAATGAATAAGTTCTTAATTTATGATTAACCACTATTGAACTGTTGCCTTGCCCATCTGGGTTTCACCGCATACATAATCTTGGTAGCTATAAGCCAGGGGTTCCTCAATGAATAAGCACGTGTTTGATAAATCTAAATTGCCTAGTCGCCATGTCTCGGTTGGTCCAGCTCGTGCGCCGCATCGTTCGTATTACTATGCGATGGGGATGACTTCTGAAGAAATTGCTCAGCCTTTCATAGGAGTGGCTACCTGTTGGAATGAGGCTGCACCATGTAATATTTCCCTTAACCGACAGGCCCAATCTGTTAAAATTGGAGTGAAATCAGCAGCGGGTACGCCGCGTGAATTTACCACAATTACTGTGACTGATGGGATAGCCATGGGCCATGAGGGAATGCGCTCGTCTCTAGCCAGTCGCGAAGCTATAGCTGACACTGTTGAGCTGACCATGCGGGGTCATTGTTATGACGCAATAGTCGGTCTTGCAGGCTGTGATAAATCTTTGCCAGGAATGATGATGGCCATGGTACGTTTGAATACACCTTCTGTGTTTATTTACGGTGGTTCGATTTTGCCGGGAAGATTGAATGGCAAAGATGTCACCGTCCAAGATGTGTTTGAAGCTGTTGGACAGCATCAGGCAGGTAATTTATCAACCAGTGATCTGGAGAAACTTGAAGCCGTTGCCTGCCCGTCAGCTGGTGCCTGTGGGGGACAATTTACCGCGAATACCATGGCATGTGTCTCAGAAGCTATCGGCCTTGCTTTGCCTAACTCATCTGGGGCACCGGCACCTTACGAATCTCGCGATCAATACGCTATTGCTTCAGGTGAGGCAGTCATGAACCTGCTTGAGAAAAACATTCGTGCGCGCGACATCGTAACTATGAAGTCTTTAGAAAATGCGGCACGTGTTGTCGCGTGCACAGGTGGATCGACTAATGCTGGGTTGCATTTGCCAGCGATTGCTCACGAAGCGGGTTTGGAGTTTCATCTTGATGACGTGTGCGAAATTTTCCGTGATACCCCATATTTCGTTGATTTGAAGCCAGGTGGTCAATATGTCGCCAAAGATCTTTATGAGGTAGGTGGTGTGCCTGTTGTCATGAAGGAACTGCGCAAGGCTGGCCTGATGCACGAAGATTGCATGACAGCAACTGGTAGATCCATGGGTGAAGAACTTGACCTTATTGAGCGTGAAGCTGATGGCCGAGTGATCTATCCCGTAGAAGTCCCTATAACAAAAACTGGTGGGGTTGTTGGCTTAAAGGGAAATTTGGCTCCTGAAGGCGCAATTGTGAAAGTAGCTGGTATTAGCCCACAACATCAGATTTTTACAGGACCGGCGAGAGTGTTTGAGTGTGAGGAAGACGCATTTGAAGCTGTAAAACGGCGGGAATATAAAGAAGGCGAGGTCTTAGTTATCCGTAATGAAGGCCCGTCTGGTGGTCCTGGGATGCGAGAAATGTTGGCTACTACGGCAGCTCTTTCAGGTCAGGGCATGGGTAAAAAGGTGGCATTGATAACTGATGGACGTTTCTCTGGTGCGACCCGTGGCTTTTGTGTCGGGCACGTGGGACCTGAGGCTGCGCACGGTGGTCCCATTGCTCTTATTGAAGCTGGTGACGTAATTACGATTAATGCTATTTCAGGTACACTCTCGGTTGCACTTAGCGGCGATGAGCTAAGTCAACGAAAAACTGATTGGAAAGGCCCACGTGAAACACTTTACGCTAGCGGTGCGCTCTGGAAATATGCACAACTAGTTGGAGCAACTTACAAAGGTGCTGTTACACATCCTGGTGCTAAGGTGGAACGACACGTTTATTTTGACTTGTAAAAAAGCCTCCTGGCAAGTCTAGTTTTGACCTTTTTGATGACTTTGGAGCACATCAAAAAATTCGACAATTGTCACTCAACCGGTATTAAAATTACTTCCACGCGACGATTTAATTCGCGACCTGTGATGGTTTGATTGCTTGCAACTGGGGCTAGATAACCAATGCCATTTGCATTAATGCGTCCAGGTTCAATGTCTGGAAATTGGGTATTTAATAAAGCCTGAACTGAGATTGCGCGTTCTTTAGATAGCTCTATATTAGTTTCCAGAGAACCCTGAGAATCTGTGTGCCCCACCAAAACGACTGATTGTGTGGGCCTACTTCTCAAATACTCGACCAGCGCTAGTAGAGAGGGGAATACATCTCCCTCCAACTTGGCTGCTCCTGCCTCGAATTTCAGATCAGCTAAAATGAAATGCCCCGTCTCAGTTAGTTGACTGGATAATTCACCTGGACCTTTTGGGACAGGGAGAACTGAAAACTTGAGGTCTTTATTTTGAGTGGGCTGAATTGTAGTAAGCTGCATATGGGTTTGCTTCAATGACTGACTGATTAATAACCAGGCTGCCTTATCATCGTCTTTTTGGAAGCCAATAAAGATGTAATTTCCTAGATCAACATACATTTCAGGCGGTGACATCACCTTCAATGAAAACCGAAAGTCAAACCCACCGCAGTACCGGTCTGCGCATTGCAAAGTCAGCTTGTAACCTTTTTCAATTAGTTGTGGCAAAATAACCGCAGCAATAGCCTCTGGCTTTGTCACCACATCTGATCGGAAAATGACCTTAGTTGAGGCGCCCATAAATTTTTTGCTGGGAACCTTGGAGCCGTCCCAAATATCTAGTGGTAATAGTAAGGTATCTAGAGGGCTGTCATATTGTGCAATTTTTTCTAACCCCAATGGCATGGAAAATTCAATAGCCTGAATAGGCAAAGGCAATATCATAATAAGGGCAATAAGTCTTAACATTTGCATCCTAACGGCTTTGCGGGTGATATTCTGGATTTGGTATCATATCTGTGGCGCTGGCGACGCGGTTGGTCATATTGAAAAACCCGGCTACCGCAGAAATATCCCAAATATCACGATCTGAAAAGCCAACGGCCCGCAGTTTATCTCTATCAGTTTCTTCGATGCGGTGACTAGATTCTGTCATAAGAGCTGCAAAATCAAGCATTGCCTTGTGCCGTGCATTTAAATTTGCAGAGCGGTAATTCATTACCAATTGCTCGCCTAATGCCGGATTTTCAGAAAGCTCCCGAACGGCAGCTCCGTGGGCTGTTAAACAGTAGAAACATTTATTGATTGAAGACACCACGACCGCAATCATTTCGCGTTCCAGTTTGGATAATCCACTTTGAGACAACATCACATCGTTGTAAAAACCAGTAAAAGCATTCAGTTTGTCAATATCAAAGGCATAGGCTTGCAACACATTTGGTATTATTCCTAGTTTCTCTTTACAGGCATCAAAATATTTCTGTGTGGAGGCTGGAAGAGGGTTGACCATAGGCAGGTCAAGAGCTGTCGGTTTGTCAGTCATCAACTTTCCTTAATTCGATAGTGGTATTTCGCAATAGGGAGCATTCCCATGGACTGGTATAAGCTATTGGCAGCAACATTTCGATTTGTAGTTACTAAACTCATATATCTAGCTCCCCTCGCTTTTGCCCATTTAGCCGCCTGCGCCATCAGTTTTCGTGCGACGCCTTTGCGCCTGCAACTTTTGAGTACCTCAACCGCATGGACCATAGCAATTTCATCGTCCAGTGCCATAAATGCAGTACCAGCGGCGGTATCTCCATCTCGAGCCAAAAGCCCAGTTTTGTCTCCGTGAACCCTGTGCATCACTGATACACGATTTCCCCCTATGTTCCCAGCACTCCAGATTTCATGCATAACTTGTAATGGCTCCCATACGGCGTAGCTTTGAGCTAGAGGCAGCGTCTCTGGAGCTAGTTGAGCGGTTTCACAAACGTATATACTAGATGGATCAATGATACGGTAGTTGAGAGCTTCTAAAGCCTTATCTAAATCGTGATCTCCATCGCGGATCATAAATAATTTATCTTGTCCAAGTTGGTTCATTGCATATTCTGCCGCTTCAATATCTGGTAAGTTCAACTGTGCCATTTTGGCTGAAGAAGCACGCTTGCCACCGCCTGCACCTTCCTGAATATTCCACCCTAAATGATGTTTTTCATTAAAAGCAGGCCACGTTAAATTTATTACCCTTAGCAACCGATTTGTATTTGGCATAATCATGTTGGAAATTCTGCTTTTAACCTAGTCATCGCCTCTTTAACTAGCCCAGGCTCTTGGCCTCGGATTACAACATTTGCTCCATAAAGCCCGTTCTGTTGAAATGGATAACAGCCAATCGACAGGGTTGGAAATGCAGAAGCTAAATCCGAAATTGGAGCCGCTATTTCCCCCTCGCCGCGTTCGATACGATATGTTTCAGAGACCAAAGGTTCACCTCCAGTGATAGTCGGCAAAACACTTGCTAGCATGGCTTGAAAAATGGACGGAACTCCTGCCATTACGTGAACATTTTTTAATGTGAATCCTGGTGCTTTACTAATAGGATTGTCAATTAAAATTGCATTGTCTGGGATACGTGCCATTCGGAGCCGGGCTTCATTAAGGGTCAAGCCTTGCGCATCATAATGAGTTTGCAGGATGGCCCGTGCGTCGTCACGTATATCAATATGTGAGCCAAAAGCTTTGGCTATACAATCAGCGGTGATGTCGTCATGGGTGGGACCTATACCTCCCGAAGTAAACACATGCATATAAGTCGCACTTAATATTTGGACAGCCGCTACTATCGGCTCAGGGTCATCACTTATGACCCTTACTTCTTTGAGATTTATCCCGTGCATTGTTAACTCACCCGCCAAATGGTGCGTGTTGGTATCTTGAGTTCGACCGGATAAAATTTCATCTCCAATCACAAGCATTGCGGCAGTTGGGTTAGTCATTTGATATCCTTAAATTGAATTTTTTTGGTTATATGGCTGTAGTTAGAGCTTTCAAAGCCCCATGTACAAGTCCGGGTTATCAATTGTTCTGATTGGTTTTAATGAAATACAAAATTAGATAATGGTGTTTTTTGATTTTTAAGCTCTACGTCTCTGGTTCATACTAAAACCTTCAACTATACCAAGAGAATGTTTCAGACAGGAGCGGACTCTTGAACTCAGCCCGTGGACGATTGACCAAAGATGGTATTCGAATTTATGAACCTGGAGATTATGCAGGCATGGCGGAAGCTGGTCGCATAGCCGCTACGATCCTTGATGACATTACTTTTCATATATCTGTGGGTCAGACCACAGCTGAGTTAGATAGGATCATTACAGAGATGGTTGCTGCCCATAGTGCCACTTCTGCTACGATTGGTTACAAAGGTTACCAACATGCCAGCTGTATTTCGGTGAACCATGTTGTGTGTCATGGGATCCCTGCGGATAAGCGTATTAAAGACGGAGATATTCTTAATATTGACGTCACGGTGATAGTTGATGGTTGGTTTGGTGATACCAGCCGTATGTATGTGGCGGGTAAACTTCCACGTAAGTCGGAACGCCTGATACAAGTAACCCATGACGCTCTTTTTAAGGGTATCTCGGCAGTGATGCCAGGAAACTCTTTTGGTGATATTGGTCACGCTATTCAAACGTATGTAGAAAACCATCGCATGAGTGTCGTGAAAGATTTCTGTGGTCATGGACTTGGACAGGTGTTTCATGCGCCCCCAAATGTGCTGCACTATGGACGGCCTGGAACTGGACCAGTTTTGGAGGAGGGCATGTTTTTTACTATTGAACCGATGGTAAATCTGGGCCGACCTGAAACTAAAGTTTTAGCCGATGATTGGACTGCCGTAACCAGAGATAAATCATTATCTGCACAGTTTGAGCATTCTGTTGGTGTCACAGCGACGGGATGCGAGATTTTTACCCTATCGCCTACTGATATTTTTTACCCCACTTATAAGTAAATACAGACTTTAGGTCTGAGGGCGTCTTGGCTTGGAATTTCCGCCCACATTTGGCTTGCCTTTGGCTTGTCCAGGACGTCCGCCAGGCTTGCCACCCCTGTTTTTTGGTTTCCCATTAAATTTTGTTGATGATTTTCCACGTTGGTTGGATTCTGCTTGTGGCGCATTAGCAGGTGAACCCTGAGCTTTGTGAGGCTTGGGCTGTGGTGACTGCATGGATGAACTGTCATTGCTTGGATGCCAACGGCCCTCTAAAGTTGGTTTTATATTGTCGCTTGGCTCACTCGCCAAAGATGATTTCCTACCTGAAAATTTACTGGCTCCCTTAGACCCTGGACGACCCCCATGTAATTTTTTTTTGCCCCTGCTGCCATCGTCCCTGCGAGGTCCACTACGGCCTGAAGGTTGCTTACGTTTTGGTTTACGGGTGTCAACACCGGGTACAAGATCCCAACGGCGGCCACTAGCGACTGGAATTTCGGCCTTTAATACTTTTTCTACATCCTTCAATTCGCCCATCTCAT
>CAJWTH010000003.1 GCA_913047725.1 uncultured Planktomarina sp. | reverse complement strand
ATTAGGCCTGCCGCCAGCGTTCGTTCTGAGCCAGGATCAAACTCTCAAGTTGAAATACATTGCTGTATAACCTTGACGTTCGAACCTCTGCACATCGTCCCGCTGTTCAGGCGGGACATCATTTCTGTTTATTGTGCTTCAGTTTCAAAAAGAAACAAAAACCTAACAAACAGTGAAGCTGACCTTACATAATCGGACACCCTCAATTTGAGGTAGCCCTAGTAAGTCGATATGCAGTTGTTTGTTCATCGAATGAACCAAACCGCCCACATATCTCTTCAGATATCATCAATTTCAAATAGCGCGACACAAAAAATAACCGGTTGCGCTTAATAACTGTAAGCACGCCCTGCTAAGTATATATCAATTTCGTTGTGGATTCGTTTATTAGCGAAGCCAGTAGGGTGCTTCTAAGGTCACCGGTCAGAAGCCGCAAGGGCTTTTTTAAAGAAAATGAACTTTTTCTATAATTAATTTTTATATCCTTAAAATCATACACTTATATTCGCAAAAACATCTGATTAGTTATCACTGAAATCACTATGTCTAAATCAATGCAGTGTAATTTCTACATATAGAACTTCTGCGAACCGTAACTACTAATGATGGCATCAAGGAAAGACCAATACTGTTCAAAGCTAAAGACAGTTATGAGCGTTAACTGGGTTTGACTACTTTCTAGCCAAGGATCGACGCCATTTAGGCATACGCGCTGCGATAAAAGCAATGATGACAGCCATGTAGATTAAAGGCTCAAGCTGGAAGCCCTTAGTCAACATTATGTAATGCAAACTACCAAGAATAGCAGCCACATAGACTAAACTGTGTAACTTAGGCCAAAACCGGCCCAGACTTCGAACTGCCCAATTATTTGAAGTAACAGCTAGCGGCACTAAAAGTAAAAAACCCAAAAACCCAACGGTAACGTAGGGGCGCTTCTTAATATCAGCAAAAATCTGATTGGCACTCTGTAAGTCAAGAATAAGCCAAGTTAAAAAATGTGCAGTCACATAGGTAAAAGCCATAACACCAACCGCACGGCGAAACCTTAAAAGATTCAAGCCCGTAAATCTTAGGATTGGACTGATTGATAGGCCCAAGACCAGAAGGTTTAATGTAAATTCACCAAGCGCCTGCTCAAGTGCCTTAATTGGTTCAGCGCCAAGTCCACCGGTCAAACCTAAATAGAATGTCACTACACCTGGAACTGGTAAAAAAATATAGATGACCCACACAGGAACTTTACGAAGGCCAGAATTTAGTGCTCGGACAATCATTTACTCGATCCACATTTTGTCTAACTAATACAACTTAGCTAAGTCCATTCCATTATAAAGATGGGCAACTTCATCTTCGTAACCATTAAACATCAAGGTAGGTTTGCGTCTGGCAAATAAGCCTCCACCAATTCTTCGTTCACTAGCCTGCGACCAACGCGGATGATCTACAGTTGGATTTACATTGCTGTAAAAACCGTACTCTCTCGGATTAGACTTATTCCAACTCGTCTTTGGTTCTATATCCGTTAGTGTAATTCTTACGATGGATTTGATTGATTTAAAGCCATATTTCCAAGGTACGACCAGCCTTATTGGAGCTCCATTTTGATTTGGGATAGGTTTTCCATAAATTCCCGTAGCCATCAAAGTCAGGGGATGCATCGCCTCATCAAGCCGTAAACCCTCTCTGTAGGGCCAATCCAAAACATTGTACTTAACACCTGGCATCTCATCTGGTCGAAGAGCGGTCTCAAATGAAACATATTTAGCACTCGGTTTAACGCCGACAATATCGAGAATGTCTTTAAGTTCATATCCATTCCAGGGGACAACCATTGACCAGGCCTCAACGCATCGAAACCTGTAAACTCGCTCCTCTAAAGTTAACCCAGTTAAAAGTTCCGGCAAAGAGTAACGGCCTGGCTTATCTACCAAACCGTCCACAACTATCGACCATCCGTTAGTATTCAGCCGATGTGCGTTAGCCGCTGGATCTCCTTTTCCAGTACCAAACTCATAATAATTATTATAGTTAGTGATGTCGTCCCAGCTATTTGGCGCGAGCACCTCAGCAGAACTGGGAGCTGCTATCGTTCCAAAAACTCCTGAACATAAAGCCCCAGAAACAATTTGACGTCTGCTTAGCCAAAACGGCTCAGGTGTTATTTCACAATTTAATAGATTATTTTTCCAGCCATTTGCCATACAATGAATCCCTTCAGTAGCCTCTAACTAGTACGAAAGTGACTCTGAGCCAATCCATCCATAATTAGATTTTAATTCATTTTAAAAGTTTAATGAACCATGGGTTTTTTTTGTGGCACGCGGGAGGATGAGCTGAGGCGATCACCAACAATTAATCCATCTGGGCCAACCGTAATAGGAACACTATCACCATCCACAACTTCATTCGCCAAAAGCATCTCAGCGAGTTGATTTTGAAGTGTCCTTTGTATAACGCGTTTGAGTGGTCGCGCCCCAAATACTGGGTCATATCCTTCATCCGCAAGCCACTCTTTGGAAGCTTGGTCCAGATTTAAGTTAATATTGCGGTGGGCTAATCGACCAGTTAGGAGCTTCAACTGGACATCCACGATGCCATTCATCTCATTGCGGCTCAACCGATCAAAAATGATAGTCTCGTCCAAACGGTTCAAGAACTCAGGTCGAAAATGACGCTGTACGGCATCCATAACTTCACGTTGAGCATCAGAAACATCAGAGCCATCCGGAAGTTGGCTCAGTGCCAGCGCTCCTAGGTTGCTGGTCAGAATGATTATAGTTTGCTTAAAGTCTACAGTTCTACCCTGACCATCGGTCAGCACACCATCATCCAAGACTTGAAGCAAAATATTAAATACATCTGGATGGGCTTTTTCTACTTCATCAAACAGTACTACCTGGTATGGACGTCGTCTAATGGCCTCCGTAAGAACGCCACCCTCCTCATAACCAACATACCCGGGAGGGGCTCCAATCAGTCTAGCAACATTATGCTTTTCCATAAATTCAGACATGTCAATTCTCACCATGGCATTGTCATCATCAAATAAAAAGTTGGCTACCGCCTTGGTAAGCTCTGTCTTCCCAACTCCTGTTGGACCAAGAAATAAGAAGCTACCTAAGGGCTGGCTTTCATCATTTAGTCCCGCCCGTGCACGACGTACGGCATTGGATACTGCATGCACCGCAGAGTGCTGGCCGATGACACGCAAATGCAACTCATCTTCCATCCGCAGCAGTTTATCCCGCTCGCCTTCTAACATCCGTGATGTTGGTATGCCTGTCCATCGTTCAACCACTCCGGCAATTTGATCCGGCCATACAGCTTCTTCAACCATTTTTTCTTCATCTAATTCCGTTGCAGATAATTTCTTTTCTAGTCCTGGAATTACCCCGTAGGAAAGCTCGCCCGCTTTCGCTAGATTGCCGTCTCGCTTGGCTATGTCTAGATCAGCACGAGCACGGTCTAGCATTTCTTTAAGATCCCGAGCTGTTGCTAACTTAGCTCTCTCAGCTTGCCACTGCCCAGTTAACTCACTTGCCCGCTCCTGAAGTACAGCTAGTTTTTTCTGAAGTTTTGATAGACGGCTTTTAGAAACGTCATCGTCTTCTGTTTTCAGCGCTTCTGCCTCAATCTGCTTTTGCAAAATATCTCGATCAAGTGCATCCAGTTCGTCTGGCTTACTGTCCACCTGCATCCGCAAACGGCTGGCCGCCTCGTCCATCAAGTCAATAGCCTTATCAGGCAAAAAGCGATCTGTAATGTAGCGGTGAGATAGCTGTGCTGAAGCAACTAAAGCCGCATCTGCAATTCGCACGCCATGATGTAGTTCATATTTCTCTTTAATTCCTCGAAGAATTGAGACTGTGTCATTGACTGTAGGCTCATCAACCACGATCGGTTGGAACCTACGAGCAAGTGCTGCATCTTTCTCAACATATCTTCTATATTCAGTCAAAGTTGTAGCACCAATGCAGTGTAATTCGCCCCGAGCCAAAGCAGGTTTAATAAGGTTCGCCGCATCCATTGTGCCGTCACCTTTCCCTGCCCCAACGAGCGTATGCATCTCGTCAATAAAAAGAATAATCCCTCCCATCGCAGCAGTCATTTCATTTAATACTGCTTTCAAACGTTCTTCAAATTCACCACGGTACTTGGCACCAGCAATTAAGGCCCCCATGTCTAAAGCAAGTAACCGCTTATTGCGGAGGCTCTCAGGGACGTCACCGTTTATAATCCGAAGGGCCATTCCCTCTGCGATTGCAGTCTTGCCCACACCAGGCTCTCCAATCAAAACGGGATTATTTTTAGTTCTGCGCGAAAGGACTTGCATTGCACGCCTAATTTCTTCGTCACGCCCTATAATAGGATCAATCTTACCTTCTCGCGCACGCGCGGTGAGATCCTGTGCATATTTATTTAAGGCTTCATAACTATCCTCAGCATTAGCGTTATCTGCAGTACGACCTTGTCGAATATTATTAATTTCTTCATGGACATTGTGAGCTAAGACCTCCCCAGAATCTAATGCCTCTTTAGCTTTGGATTTCACTGTACAAAGGGCAAGAAAAAGACGTTCTACGGGAACAAAACTATCACCTGCTTTATGGGCTATTTTCTCAGCCTCAAGCAGAACCTTGTTCAGCGTGCTGTCTAGGTGAAGTTGGGAGACACCAGTGACTTTTGCAATTTTTGAGAGGTTAATTTCCAGCACATCTATTATACGAACCAAATTCCCCCCTGAACGCAAAATCAAATTACTGGATAAACCCTCCGGGTCATCTAACAATGCTTTTAATAAATGCTCAGGTCCTAAGCGCCCATGACTTTTTCTTTCAGCAATAGTTTGTGCGGCCTGAATCGACCCACGCGATCTTTCCGTCAATTTTTCTAAATTCATTGATCCTATCCTCTGACCACTTGAACCTGAACAGCACCGCTCATTCAAACAAAGTATTAAAGTAACTGTATTTGTAGTTGGGTATACAAGACAGCAACGGCAAGGGTGGTTATAAAAAAATGTATGTCTATGTTTTACTAAATTGCTGACAGCGTTATCAATAAGGCCATTTAAACATAGTCCTCTTCCTGCTTGTACCAGGGGGCCCACGTAGTATTAACCAATAATATGATGCTTAACGTTGACCGGATTTATCTGAATTATTATTTAGCAATCAAACATTTTGGAGGTGACTTTGGCAGACGATAGATTGATTGTCGCAATGGATGTAGCAGACGCCATATCAGCGCTAAAATTAGCCCAACAACTTGGTGATGCAGTCAGCTTTTATAAAATTGGACTAGGCATGCTGACTACCGGCGGACTTGCCTTGGCAAACGAGCTTAAACAAGAAATGGGAAAACGTATCTTTCTGGACATGAAAATTTTTGACATCGGGGCAACAGTCGAAAAGGCCGTACGTGGACTGACAAGCTTTGATTTAGATTTTTTAACCGTTCACGGTGATCCCAACATTGTAAAAGCTGCCAAAGACGGCGCTAGTGGTAAAAAAACTAAGATCTTGGCCGTCACCATTCTCACATCACTTGATAGAACAGATCTTGATGCGGCATTAATAAAGTCAGGGAAGCTTTCTGACTTAGTGGTTGAACGCGCAGGTAAAGCCTTTGATGCTGGCGCAGACGGCGTAATTGCCAGTCCACAAGAAGCCCCGCTGGTACGTGCGTTGCCTGAAGCTGAAGGAAAGTTGATTGTTACCCCTGGCATTCGTCCCATTGGGTCAAAACCAGGAGACCAAAAGCGTATCACCACCCCAGCTATGGCAATTACAAATGGTGCAGACCATATCGTAATTGGACGCCCAATCTGGTCTGCACCATCCCCACTCGCTTCTACAATGGAGATCCTTTCAGAAATAAATAATTTATAGGTATAAAACTTTTAGTCCATCATCCTTTTTAGAATCCACTTCACTCCGTGGACGCGAGCTGACTTTCCCTATATCCTAGGAGCATGCCAGCGATTTGTAGAGACTGTCTCGCATCCTTTAAAACTACCCCATCGCGGTGCTCAAATTGTGGGCGCCCTCAAATATTGGCACATCCAGAACTTTTTTCACTTTCAATAGCACACATGGATTGTGATGCCTTCTACGCTTCTGTCGAAAAACGTGACAACCCAGAGCTGGCCAACAAACCAGTAATAATAGGTGGAGGACGCCGAGGGGTAGTCAGTACAGCCTGTTACGTGGCCCGAGTACGAGGGGTCAAATCAGCTATGCCGATGTATCAAGCATTAAAACTTTGTCCTGACGCAGTGGTTGTGCGTCCTAGGATGGATGAATATGTAAAAGCCAGTAAAGCAATCAGAAAAATAATGCAGGATCTAACGCCTGACGTCGAGCCACTTTCTCTTGACGAAGCTTTTATAGACATGACGGGTACAACCAAACTGCATGGAGCGCCTCCTGCAGTAATGCTCGCAAAGCTAATTAACCGAATGAAAGACGAACTTGGCCTTACTGGCTCGATTGGGTTATCTCACAATAAGTTTCTAGCAAAGGTGGCGAGCGATCTCGAAAAACCACGCGGGTATTCTGTGATTGGGGTTGCCGAAACTGCTGAGTTTTTACAAAATAAACCTATTAGCCTGATCTGGGGCGTTGGAAGCGTCTCGCAGGATGCATTGGATAAAGCCGGGATCCGAGTATTTAAAGATCTTTTGCGATGGGATCGTAGAGATCTCTCTGTTCGATTTGGGTCGCTTGGCGACAGGCTCTGGCACCTAGCTCGCGGACAAGACCGCAGACGCGTAACTGCAAATGCAGCTATTAAAAGCATCTCAAATGAAACGACATTCTCAGAGGATACGTCAAATCCCAATATATTGGATGGACATATATGGAGGTTGGCCGAAAAGGTTAGCGACCGAGCCAAAGCTCGAGATCTTGCTGGTAGCGTTGTCACTCTTAAACTAAAACGGGCAGATCATAGTTTGCTATCACGTAGGCTGTCACTTCGTGAGCCAACGCAAATTGCTGATCGTATTTATCGCACAGCACGCAACTTATTTGATCAAACAAGCCATGCCGGGTCATACCGGCTTATAGGCGTGGGTATCTCAAACTTGGTGAGTGAGACCAACAGCCACCTCACTGGTGACTTACTTGATCCAAATGAACAAAATAGGGCCAAAGCTGAAAGAGCAACTGACCAGATAAGAGCAAAATTTGGCAGTGGTTCAATAGTCAAAGGTCGCTCTTTGCGTTGAGCTACTCAGCGGCTAACTTATCTTCGTTAACATCTATTTGAATAATTTTAGCAATCACGTCACTCAAAGTTATCTGAAATTCAGAAAAATTAGATAGTTTTTCAATTGTTGCTTCGTTCATGTAGAGACTACGATCAATTTCCACCTGTATGACGTGCTGGTTTTGCTGGGGTTTTCCATATTTTTGACTAGTATAAGCGCCTGCAAACGGTATATTTCTTGAGACACGAAATCCACTTTCAGAAAATGCCATATGTACCTGATCTACTACGTTTCGGCTCGCGGCAGCGCCAAACCGGTCCCCCAAAACAATCTGAGGTGGAGCCGCTTCCCGCAGTTCTAAATCTACGCACTGGTGGGGCATAGAGTGACAGTCAATAAGTACAGCATGGCCAAATTTTTTTCTTGTAGCATCAAGTATGTCTTGCAAACACTTATGATAAGGATACCAAAAGTTTAACAACCGTTCTTTGGCCTCATCCAAATTTAATTTACCACTGTAAATCGATTTATTTTTTGAAACCAGACGCGGTACCACCCCGAAGCCAGATAATGACCTTCCATTTTTTCCTCCAAGAAACTTAGCGCCTTGGATCAATATAGGATCTAGGTCTCCAGGGTCTCGATTAAGATCAATAAAAGATCGCGGAACGTTCGCCACCAAAAGTGGAGCGCCAAAACTAGGCACAGAATTAAATAACTCATCAACAAAAGCATCTTCAGATGTGCGTATGGTAAGTGGATCGAGCATGACAGATTCTAAAAATTTTTGAGAATATAGCCGTCCAGAGTGAGGCGATGCGAATACTATGCTACTCTGGAGTTCTGAGGGTGATAAAAGTTTGAATGTAGCCATTGTCACGATAACAACATAACATATTTCAAGTATTTAGGAAGTATTTGGTTCATAAAGATCATAAAAATAACTTCTGCCTCGCTATTTTTGCGCCATCACTCAATTTTGGCTTGAAGACTCGTCACCTGCTGCATATACGGCCGCTACTGATACGGCCGCAAGCGTCTTTTATTATTGCGATGTGGACTTTGTATCGGTTCAACGGGCGCGTAGCTCAGCGGTAGAGCACTTCGTTGACATCGAAGGGGTCACTGGTTCGATCCCAGTCGTGCCCACCACGTAATTTAACTAGGGCTTAACCGCAGCCCAGTTTTGAAGGAAAAGACCAATGAAGGTCAAGAACTCGCTTCGCTCACTTAAGGGCCGCCACCGTGACTGTCGTGTAGTGCGCCGTAAAGGCCGCGTTTACGTAATTAATAAAACCCAGCCGCGGTTTAAGGCGCGTCAAGGTTAGTATTTATAACGTCACAATTAAAAAAGCCATCAAAGTAGATGGCCTTTCAAATTACAAATATAGCACGTTATCGCTTTAGTTTATAATTAGCCAAACGTCCACTTATGTTAAATTTGTCAGTAATCTTTTGATAATGTCCTAACACCTACTAATTAAATCGGGACGTTAGGTTTTGAAGGATTGTCACCTAAATCCTGTGCATTAGAACTAAGTGAAGCCAAAACAAAATCAGATCTGCCAAAACAATCACAATATTCTTTCAAATGCCGTGTCCAGTAACCTTCAGATGAACTGGGTTTGGATAGGATGGCCAGATCTCACGGCAGGTCAATCATTAGTTGTACGCACAAAGACCATTTTTAAAAGAAGCAGATAATTGCTTGAGAGAAAAGTTTAAAAACTTTGAAAATCTTTATTCTGCAGCAATAGATATTTCTACTTTTTCAACCCGTACAGCAGAAAATTTAAATTCTGGAATTTTCCCATATGGATCAACTGCAGGATTAGTTAAAATATTTGCCGCAGCTTCTACAAAAGCAAAAGGCAAAAAAACCATATCCGGAGAAACGCCACGATCCTCACGAGCCATAATATCGATAGTCCCACGTTTTGTGGTCAACCGAACCAATCCGCCTGGAGCTACTCCTAATTTACGCAAGGTGGATGGATGTAGTGAACAATTAGCCTCAGGCTCCACCGCATCCAACACCGCTGAACGACGCGTCATCGACCCTGTATGCCAATGCTCAAGTTGTCTCCCAGTTGTTAAGATCATGGGATATTCTTCATCAGGTGTATCATCAGGCGCTATTACGTCCGCTGGCGTAAATTTTGCGCGGCCGTCTGTCCTTGGAAAACCATCCCCAAATACAATAGGCTGGCCCGGATCAGTGGGTGAAAGCGAAGGATACGTAACCGCATTCTCACTTTCCAGCCTATCCCAACTAATATTATCAAAGGATTCCATGGTTAGTTTCATCTCAGCAAAAACTTGACTTGGATGATCATAGCCCCAACCCAAACCAAGGCGTTTGGCCAGCTCAACTTCAATCCACCAATCCGCACGAGCATCCCCTGGAGGAGAAACAGCAGGACGGCCCATTTGTACTTGCCTATTAGTATTAGTGACCGTCCCACTCTTTTCAGCAAATGCAGCGGCAGGCAGAATTACATCTGCATAGTTAGCAGTTTCTGTGATAAAAATATCCTGAACAACCAAATGCTCAAGTTTAGCAAGAGCGTCACGGGCATGAACAACATCCGGATCCGACATTGCAGGGTTTTCACCCAAAACATACATGCCGCAGATATCACCATCATGGATGGCATCCATTATCTCTGTCACGGTCAATCCTTTGTTAGGGTCCAGTGGTTCATTTACTCCACCGTCCCGCGCCCAAACCTTTGCAAACTTGGCACGTACATCATCACTTACAACCGTTTGCATATCAGGTAAAAACATTGGGATTAGTCCTGCATCAGATGCTCCTTGTACATTATTTTGACCACGTAGAGGGTGCAAACCAGTACCGGGTCGGCCAATCTGACCAGTCATTAGTCCTAAACTAATCAAACAACGAGAATTATCTGTACCATGTATATGCTGGGACACCCCCATGCCCCAAAAGATCATTCCGGCATTAGCACCCGCAAAAGTACGAGCCACATCTCTAAGAACCTCCGCTTCTATACCACAAATTCCAGCCATTTTTTCAGGCGAAAATTCTTTTAAGTGTGCTTTTTCAGCATCCCAGTTCTCAGTATAAGCCTCAATATATTGCTGGTCATATAAATTCTCTTCAACAATCACGTGCATAATAGCATTGAGCATCGAAACATCAGTTCCAGGTCGAAATTGCAACATGTGACTAGAAAAGCGCTTCAATGCCTGACCTCGTGGATCCATTACTATTAGTTTTCCACCACGTTTTGTAAATTGTTTAAAATAAGTTGCTGCTACTGGATGGTTCTCGATAGGATTTGCGCCAATTACGATGGCTACATCAGCATTTTCAATCTCATTAAATGTTGCAGTTACTGCCCCAGAACCAACATTTTCCATTAAAGCGGCAACACTAGATGCGTGACAGAGACGGGTACAATGATCCACATTGTTATGCCCAAATCCCTGACGAATAAGCTTCTGAAATAAGTAAGCTTCCTCATTGGTACATTTAGCAGAACCAAAACCTGCCACTGAAGCACCGCCCTTAGACTGTTTTAATTTGGCTAAACCACCAGCCGCAAAGTCTAATGCTTCTTCCCAACTCGCCTCACGAAAGACGTCACTCCAATCACCGGGGTCAACATTAAGGCCTTTCGCGGGAGCATTCTCACGTCGGATTAACGGCTTAGTTAGACGGTGATTATGATGAATATAATCGAACCCAAACCGACCCTTTACGCACAAACGCCCTTCATTAGCAGGCCCATTTATACCATCGACATACTTCACTCGTCCATCTTTTACCTTAAGGCTAACCTGGCATCCAACTCCGCAAAATGGACAGATACTCTTAGTTTCGCTATCAAAATCCGCACTGTCACCAACCTGGTTTTCATCTGTCACCGTGGCGGGCATTAACGCACCAGTGGGACAGGCTTGAACACATTCACCACAGGCCACACAGCTACTATCACCCATTGGATCAGACATATCAAAGGTTGGGTAGGAGTCATGACCTCGGCCTGACATCCCAATCACGTCATTTACTTGAACCTCACGGCACGCTCGAACGCACAACCCGCACTGAATACATGCATCTAAGCTAACAGACATTGCCACATGACTGTCATCGAGAAGGGGAATACGGCCGTCTTCTAGTTTTGGGAATCGGCTTGCCATAACCCCTTGACCCTCAGCCATCTCCCACAGATGGCTCGACTTATCATGAGCAACTTCAATCTCAGGTTGATCCGCAACTAGCATTTCCATAACCATCTTACGCGCTTGCGTCGCACGATTAGAGCGTGTGTGCACTACCATCCCATCAGATACTGGCCTTATACAGGAGGCGACCAGCGTACGCTCACCTTCTACCTCCACCATACACGCTCTACAGTTGCCATCTGATCGATAACCAGGCTCATCTCGATGGCACAAATGCGGAATAATAAAACCTTGTCCCTTGGTAACATCCCAGATTGTCTGCCCGGACTGGGCCAAGATTTCAGTACCATCTAAGGTAAATGTGACTGATTCTGACAAAGAACTACTCCTAAAAACTATTTTCGTTTTAAATCATGGATTATACAAAAACACACCCCATACACGACAAGCATAACAGAATTTGCGCCAAAAAAGGTTTCCAATTCGCTCCAAAAAGTCACAATTGGCAAACATTATGAAACACGCTACTCAATCGTTATGGAATTAAGTGAAATAATTTTAGTCCGCCACGGACAGGCTAACACCGGTGCAAAAAATGAGGAAAGTTACGATAAACTTTCTCCAACTGGCCACCAACAAGCTATATGGTTAGGAGACTATCTGCGCGGAAATTTGAAAACTTGCGATCGATTAATTTGTGGAACTCTTCGCAGACATCGTGAAACAATAGAAGGAATAAATTTTCAAGAAAACGTTCAAATTGATCCTCGAGTCAATGAGATGCGTTATTTCGACTTAGCTGAAGAATTTAAATTACAAACAAGGACCCCAATTCCAAATTCCCATGAGGAATTTATTTGGCACGCTCCAAAGTTGTTTAATTCTTGGTATCGTGGCGAACTTGACGCTGTCCATGAAAGCTACCTACATTTTGCTCAGCGCTTCAAAAATTTGATAACAGAACTAATAGCACTTGGTGGACGTAGTGTAATTATTACCTCTGGCGGGGTCATTAGCATGTTTATTGCCGAATTGTTCAAGCTTGGGCCCGATGGGTTTGCCCGACTATTATTTCCAATCTATAATTCATCCATTCATAAATTCCATTCTTGGGGAGATGAGGTTTTTATGATTGGTTATAACGCTACGCCTCATCTAGATGCCGAAGAGCGCCACTACGCCCAGACTATAGTTTAAGTTATTAACTTGCAGATAAATAATAAATCATGACCAGTATTTGGATCAGAGCTGAACAACGCTCAAATGAACAGCGGGTAGGTGTAACACCGGATGGTGTAGACAGCCTGATATCAGCTGGATTTAATGTAATAATTGAACGAGACCCGTCCCGAGCAATTCCAATTCAACAGTTTAAAAATATTAAAATTGTCGATGCAGGAACTTGGCAGAACGCACCAAGCGACACTATTATATTTGGTTTAAAAGAACTTCCAAATGACAATACTCCACTCAAACACCGTCATATTATGTTTGGTCATGCCTATAAAGGCCAACCTAACGGACAAAAACTACTATCCCGCTTTGCTGCCGGTGGTGGCACATTGTATGATTTAGAATACTTAACAGACGAGACAGATAGAAGAGTAGCCGCTTTCGGTTATTGGGCAGGTTTTGCAGGTGCTGCCGTAGCCATCAAAAGTTGGTCTGCGATTCAACTTGGTGAGAGATGCTCTGCGATGCAGCCATTTACAAATGCCAACAGCTTGGAGGCAGATATCTTGGCTAGCCTGTCGCAAACAAGGCCACGAGTAATTGTTGTTGGAGCTTACGGTCGGGTTGGTACCGGTGCCATAGATTTTTGTAATAGGCTAAACATAACAACGACTAAATGGGACATCAGTGAAACAGCCCATGGTGGTCCATTTCCAGAAATTTATGAGCATGAAATATTTTTGAATTGTGTACTGGCAGATAAAGCAACTCCAGTCTTTATTCCAAAATCCACAATAAATGCGAAACGCAAACTTACTGTAATTGGTGATATTGCGTGCGACCCCACAAATTCTTACTCACCAATTAAAGTTTATAGTTCTGAAACAACATGGGAACAGCCTACACAAAGAATCTCTGATGACCCAGTTTTAGATGTTACAGCTATTGATAATTTACCGTCTATCTTACCACGGGAGAGTTCAGAAGATTTTTCTTCTCAGCTGCTCCCAAGCCTTTTGTCATTGGGCAACATTGAGGGTGGTGTTTGGAAGAGGGCGAAGCTGGTTTTTGATCAAAAAATAAACGAATTAATTTAACTAAATATTCGAAAATAAAGCCAATCAGGCCAAAATTGGCTGGAACGCAAAAACCAAGAAAACAGCCGTGGAAAGCTACTTTTAAAGCGATTACTGGCCATATGAAGCATCATATAATCAGCCGCCTCATCAGGCGACATAATAAACGGCATTCGAAATCTATTCTTATCAGTTTGTCGGGTTTTAATAAATCCTGGACTTGCTAACTGCACCTTAATCCCAGATGACCGCAAATCTGCATAAAGACTTTCCGCTAATGACATAACGCCTGCCTTGGATGCGCCGTAACCAATGGCGCCTGGTAATCCACGAAATCCACTCAAACTCCCAGTAATAACAATATGGCCTGCATCTCGCTCCAGAAACTGTTCCATAACTTGATCCAGCACTCGGAAAAGTCCCGTAAAATTAATTTCCGCCATAGCAATCGCGTTGGCGCCATCCCATTGGTTTGCCGGCATCGGCCAGTAAACACTTGCAAGAAATACAATTCCGTCTAAGCGACCCAAACCCGCTCCCGCTTTAACAACACTTGCACCATCGGAAATATCCAGAGCTGCAACCTGAACTTTATTTGGCAATTCAGCAGCAAGCGCTCTTAACCGTGTTTCTGATCGGGCAGATATAACGAGTTCAGCGCCCGCCGCACTCATCTTGTGTGCTAAGGCACGGCCAAGTCCCTCACTGGCACCAACTAGCCAATAGCGCTTTCCAATAAAATTCATTCAGTCGCAATCTGGTCAGAGGTTTCTGGGCGCATTGTTGCTACAAGTTCAGCAACCTTAATTCCAAACTTTCTGAATTGGCTGCGGTTAATTACTACTCCATTTTCCATAAGATACATCCAATCTGTCACCTTCAAAGCATGGCCCCCCGCATCCTCTGTAAGTTTAATAGTATAGTTCAAAACAACTGCAGAACCTGCTTGATTTCCATAGCCAGTGCCAACTAAATCGTCGGCGTCAGCCTCAATACTTCCGTCTTTCCTGACTTTTAATGTCCACTTACGCGTTTGAGAATTACCACTATCATAATCAAAGACTTCAGTAATCTCCCCAACATCACCATTCCATTCTGCATGCATTTTTGCCACAAAGCGCGAAGTTACACGACCAAATGGGCCATAGATAATTCCCTCTGACAACATTGGACCACTTAGGTTTTTGCGAATATCAAATTGAGGACCCGTAGACACGTAATCAGTCGATTTTTGAGCTTGAAAGCCAAACTTTTTCTTTAAAAATAGAGCTACCAAAATGGCAGAAAACCCGCCTAAAAGTATTATTTCAAACATCATAACCGATCATCCTGCAGTGGGGTTTTAATTAAAATTAATATTGCAATTAGTTTTAGAAACAATGGACAAATTGCATATAACACGGTCAGCATCGTTAAGGCACTATCAGTCTGCTGAGCCACGGTTGCATCGAAACCAGAAAGCTCGAGCAATGGGAAAAGTACAATCGCAGCAAGGGCCAGCGTAAGCTTATTCATCAAAGACCAAAGCCCAAAGCCCTGCCCTCCATTCGGTGCTATTACTGCAAGTCTTTGAGCGAAGGCGGCTGGCATTAAGGTTAAGTCTGCACTGATAGATGCACCAGAAACCATACAGACAATTAAAAAGATCCAAATATCACCCGACTTTAGAGTTCCACTTAATGCAAATATTATCACAGCCAGGCTCATAGCAATTATTAGACAGCGACGCGTTCCATATCGCCGTGACGCCATTGTCCATATTGGTGCAGCAGCAGCTGCAGAAAGGAAAAATAACATTAGAAGCCCACCTGCCCAGGCAGGGGCCTGAAGTTGGTGGCCAACAAAAAACAAAAATAGTGAAGAGGTCACCGCAACTGGCAGGGCATTTATGAATGCCAGAATTAATAATAGCCTTGTACTTCTATCTTGCCACACTAATAGAAAATTTGACGGCTTTCTTTTAACAAGAACTACCCATTGGCTTTTCATCATCCATAAAGAAATTAAACCAACGCACCCAAAAGTTAATGTGAAGATAAGCATTGGCTCCATGCCCCAAAGGATAAATAATCCTGGAGCAACAGAAGCTAAACAGATTCCAATCAATGCACCAGTTTCACGCCATGCCGCTAATTGCATGTGGCCACCAGGCAACTCAGCAGCAGCAGTAATACCCTGCGCATAAAAGTTGATTGTTAAAAAACTAAATGCACTGAACAGCCCAGTCATCGAGATTGCAAACCAAAAAAGGGGTGACGTTTGGGGTGGCACAGCAAAAAGTAGAGCCATAGACCCAACCAAAATAATAACTGCAAAAGCTACCCAAAAACGACGTTCACGCCCAATATTTTCGGATGCCCATCCAAACAACGGATCCTGTACCGCATCCACCAATCGCAACCAAAATAAAACAGCTGCAATGCTTGTAAGACTTAAGCCGTAATTTTCAGCGTAAAACGTTGGTGCAAAAATATAAATCGGTATGCCTGCAGCGGCGAGCATGCCACCAAATAGAGCAAATGCTGGTGGAGAAATATTGTTTACAGCTGTCATCTGCTCACATCATTGTGCGGGGCCTCTGGGCAAGAACGAAAAGTTGCCTTTCGCCACCAAAGCCTTACTGCTTGCCAATGTATTAGTGCCAAGACCCTCCTGGATCCAAACGGCCGACGCAATATCGATAATAAAATAGATCGGTTTGTCAGAAGCTGGCGTGGGCCCACTAGAGTTGCGACTAAGCCACCTTCTTTGCGCTTGTATTCTATTGATATCGAAATCCAGTCAGTACTGATATCAAAGTTAAAGCAATAGGTGCCCTCAACAGGTTGAAATGGGGAAACATGAAAAACTTTTTCTGCCGTAATTGTATCAAACCCCGTGATTGGCCCAAGGTCATCACGGTGGCACAAATAGCAGTGCCGCTGGCCAAAAGTGTTACTTACTTCGGCAATTACCACACGGAGATTATCATGTGAATCAAAGCATAACCAAAAACTTACTGGATTAAAAACAAATCCAAAAAGACGTGGCTGCGCTAGAAGAAAAATACTCTCTTGGCCAGGAAGGTCATTTACCTTCAAAATGTTTTGCACCCAGCTTAAACCAATTCCATTTTTCGGTGGGCCACCGTGATCTTTGTCGTAAATACTAAAAAAATTAAAATGATTGTGAGAAAAGAGCTTAGGAAATCGTTTTTTGCTCTTAAAATCAAGTAGCAAATAGTCTACCGCATAACTAAATGAGTTTTCGATTTGGCCTTTTCGTCCATGAAAAGTGTGAGCTTGGATATAATCCATACCCATTACTCAGCTGCGATCATGCTGGCAGATTGGTCGAGTATACGGCGTGCGACCTCCATACCAGTGGCTAAACCATCCTCATGAAAGCCATTTCGCATCCATGCACCACAAAACCAAGTCGAATTAGTACCATTTGAATCGGCTAAATTTCGCTGCCCTTGCAAAGCTGCCAAGTCAAAAACTGGGTGATTAAAAACATATTCGTCATAAATTAGATGCGGCTTTATTGGTCGCTTGGTATTAAGAGTTACAAAGCAAGGATCATCTTCTGGCAAACTTTGAAGACGGTTGATCCAATAAGTCAGATCAATATGATCTGATTTTCGGTTTTTTTCCTCAGTGTATACCCAAGAAGCCCAGGCCGCTTTTCGTTTTGGCATTATTGAAGTATCGGCATGCAGCACCATTGTGTTGGATTGGTATTTAATTGAATTCAGTGAACTTTGCTCGATCTCAGTTGGATCGCTTAACAACTCTAATGTGGTGTTAGAGTGAGTAGCAAAGATTACTTCATCAAAGTATTCATAAACGCCACCAGCCGCTTTTACCTCAACACCACTATCAACGCGGCGTACAGACGTTACTGCCGCAGACAAACGTATCTCAACACCTACTTCTCGAAGCGTGTTTTCAACACGGTGCACGTACTCATATGAGCCACCATTGACTGTACGCCAATTGTGTTGGCCACCCGTTCCCAGTAAAGCATGGTTTTTCATAAACTTTATCATTGGAAGCGCTGGAAAATCCAAAATTTTAGTTATCGGTGTGGACCAAATTGCACCAGTGAAAGGGGTCAGATAATAGTCTCGGAACCAATTCCCCAATCCCCAATTTTTAATAAGACTTCCAATCGTGACATTAGGATCAATGACATTGCTGTTAGCCAACTTATTAAATCTTAATATATCGCGCATCATTCCAAGGAACTTTGGCCTAAAAATGTTGCGTTTTTGGGCTATGATTGCCTTCGGAGCTAATATTCCGTATTCGAGCCATCCACCATCAATTGACGCTCCAAAGCTCATATCTGACGGAATTGTTGGTACCTCTAGTTCATCAAATAATTCTGTTAGGCGGGGATAGTTTACATTATTATAGACTAAAAACCCTGTATCCACGGGCATGTTTCCATTTTTGCCTGCCAATACAGTTCGGGCATGACCTCCTAATTTTGTACCAGATTCGAACAACACTACATTTTCTGATGTTCGAAGCGCGTAAGCGGCGCCCAGTCCTGAAACCCCACCCCCGATAATCGCTATTCGCCTTTTGTCTGCTTGGATATTCTCAAATGGCATCTATTGGCCCTTTATTATTATTTAATTTTCTTACGTAGTCAGCTTGCAAACAGATTACATTTAGAAAATTTGTTTTTAGTTGGTCGGAAATAAATTCTTTGGTGTGGATACAATATGTGTGAAAATTTAGAAAGGCATCATGAATCTAGTGCATCTATCAAACAAATCCCCTATACTGTTTTCTAAGATCTAATCCATATTAACCAAAAGGCTACACCCCCAGCTGTGACCAAAACTAAACCTCTAAACAATTGGGTTAAAGAACTGCAGCAGGTACAAAAAAGCCAAGATCCGAAAGCTTTTGCGGAACTTTTTCATTATTTTGCGCCTCGTGTTAAATCTTTTCTAATAAGATCTGGAGCCTCCAACAGCATGGCAGAAGACTGCGCACAGGAGGTCATGGCAACCGTCTGGCTCAAAGCACCTTTATTTGACCCAAGCCGTGCAAGTGTATCAACTTGGATTTTCACAATTGCCAGAAACAAAAATATTGACGCGTTTCGTAAACAGCGCCGCCCTGAGCCAGAAGATTTAACCTGGGGCCCAGAATCTGAGCCTGAAGCAGTTGATATTTTAACCTTGCAACAAGAAACAGAGCAACTGAGATTAGCGATGTCAGTACTGCCCGATGCACAGCTAGCACTTCTACAAAAAGCTTATTTTGGCGATTTAAGTCATAGCGAAATTGCCATAGAAACTGGCTTGCCCCTTGGCACAATCAAATCGCGCCTTAGATTAGCATTAGAGAAATTACGTCAGTCCATGAAATGAATGATATGAATGATATAAAACACCACCTACACGATGAAATATTATTAGCATATTCCGCAGGGGCACTTCCCGAGGCCTTCAATCTAATAGTGGCAACCCACTTAGAAATGTGTGACGAATGTCGGGCAGCTGCCCAAGCCTTTGACTCTGTTGGTGGGGTTTTCCTAGACGAAACAGCAAAGGTTTCAATGTCCAAAGATGCCTTGGCAAATACCTTAACTTTAATTTCAAAGATGCCAGGAATTAAAGGTTCTGAACCACAAAATAAGATCCCAAATCCATTAGCCGCATATGTTGGCAGCAGTTTAGATGATATTAAATGGCGTCCAATTGGTATGGGCGTACGCCAAGCCGTGTTGAAAACGTCCAAATCAGCTACTGCGCGATTGCTCTACATTCCAGCCGGTTCAGTCGTCCCAGATCATGGGCACCGTGGCACCGAACTAACACTGGTACTGAAAGGTGCTTTCTCTGATGAAACCGCTAGGTTCACAGTTGGTGATGTAGAAACGGCTGACCAAAGCCTTGAGCATACGCCTATGGCAGACATCGGTGAAGATTGTATTTGTCTTACCGCCACTGATGCGCCACTACGTTTTAATTCATGGTTTCCAAGACTGGCACAGCGTTTCTTAGGAATTTAAATCACCTAAAAGGAATTTACATCTAGCCAGTAATTCTTTCCCGTTAAATAATCATAAATCGCTGCTGACACCTTTAAAACCTATTTTCAAGAGCTGTTCCCAAAGGCGAAGTAGACTAGTTAAAAAAAAATTAAGTAGTAGTGAGACCTAAAAGAAACTACTTAAAATGAAATAAATTAGTTTAGCGAGCTTTAAAATTGGCGATTAAAGTATCAAATAATGCTGTTTTACTGTTGTTGGGAGCTCTGTTTGTTGGCGTAATCTTGGGTGCTGCAGGAGCGGTAACAGCACATTACTTTAGATCGGGAATCAATCTAATAAGTGTTATCTTTGAAAGACCCGAAACTTTTACTCAAAGGTTTATTCTTTATAATTTTACTCTTGGTCTGGCAGTTTTCAGTATACTGTGGCTGAAGAAAATTTCCATTTCTAAAGAATGGCAAGGCCCGGCAGACACTATTTATTCTGTTCATAGAATAGATAACGAAATAAATATTAAACTGGGAATTTTTAGTACATTGGCCGCTTTTATATCTGCCTCTGGTGGAGCATCAGTTGGCCAATATGGTCCACTTGTTCATCTTGGCGCAACTATTGGCTCATGGTTGAAAACAAAGATTTCACTAAACTTTTCCACTGATGTTTTCATAGGAGCTGGAATTGCTGCAGCTATATCAGCAGGTTTTGGCGCGCCATTTGCCGGTATAATTTTTGCACATGAAGCAATTTTGAGGCATTTTGCTTTTAAAGCCTTAGCCCCGATTGCAATAGCCTCAACAGTATCCTTTGGAATAACACAAGCAGTTTGGCCATCAGTACCATTTTTTGAACAAACAATATTGAATGAAAACATGGGCTTAATGATTTTAATATCGTGTTTGGTTGGACCAATATTCGGATTTATTGCTGTCGTATTTATGAGGTCATTATTATTCTTTGCATCATTACCCAAATTACTTAAATTAAAACCACTGCATTCAGCAGTGATAATGGTACCGTGCCTCAGCTTAATTGGTGCGCTTGTACCGGGAGTAATGGGCCTTGGGTCACAAACCCTCTGGTCTCTGCTTCAAAACGAAACCTTGTTGGTCGTAGTTCTTCTTATTCTATTTGGAAAAATAATCGCTACATCTATTTCACTTGGGTTTGGCTTTTTTGGCGGCGTTTTCTCACCAGCATTACTTATTGGCGCAGCAGCCGGTGCAGCTATATCTCAAATTTTAACGATAGCTGGGCTTTACGTTTCATCAGGTCCAGAATTAATTATCTGCGGTATGGCTGCTGTTGCTGGCGCGGTAATAGGTGCGCCCATATCGATGACAATCATTGTTCTGGAACTTACCGGCTCATACGAGCTAGCCATGATGTCTTTAACTGGTATTGTGACTGCTATCATGTTCAGTCATCACTATTTTGGACATTCATATTTTGACAAACAATTACTGCTTAGAAATATAGATCTGAGCCACGGCCGCAGTGGCTTACTATTAATGGAAAACTCTATTGAACCACTCATTTCTGCTGATTTTATCACGGTCAAGGCAGAAACTACCGTGGCTAATGCTATAGAGCGAATGGCAACTGACAATAAAAGTGAGGCTTACATAGAAAAGGAAACCGGAGCTTTTTCTGGTAAGGTTTACCTCAGCTCACTCGTTTCGGTTAAAACTGAAGATTTGTTAATTCCCTATGTTGATGAAAAGCCAATTTTTCTCAATTCAGATGCGTCTCTTCAGCAAGCAATTGAAGTCGCATCTGATTTTATCGGTGAAGCAATCCCAGTTTTAGATCAATCAGACAATACATTAATGGGAGTCATCTCAGAAGGTGACATTTTTAAAGCTTATTTAAAGCTCCAGACACAAATTATAGATTTAGAACATAAAGATTAGTGTGCTAAACTCTTTCAGCATCGATACTGTTACGACTTATTTATTGGTACAATATTTTCGGCTACGTCGATTTCCTCAAAATCAAAATTATCCAACTTATGTGCCCTTTTTCCGGCGCGCTCTGCAGCGATTGTAATCCCCTCCACATCTTTCCGAGCCTGTCCAAAATGTGTGTTCAGCTTTTCGACACGATCAACTACCAATTCAACATCACGATGTAAAAGTCGCAATGCAGTGCGAATAGCACCAGCTTGCTCACGCATTCGAGCATCTTTCAAAATGGCCCGCATAGTGTTCAGCGTTGCCATGCATGTAGTAGGCGACACAATCCAAACATGTGCTTCAAAGCCATCCCTAACTAATTCAGGAAAGTTGGCGTGTAGCTCCGCATAAACTGATTCTGAGGGTAAAAACATTAATGCACCATCAGCCGTTTCACCATCCAAAATATATTTTTCAGAAATAGCTTTGATGTGGGCCTTCACGCTAGTACGCATAAATTTAGCAGCCTCATTAACTTCCCAATCTGTCGATGCATTTCTTAAGGCTTCGTATGCTTCCAATGGAAATTTGCTATCAATAACAATTGGCCCAGGAGGGTTAGGTAAATGGATCAAACAATCAGCACGCTTTCCATTTGATAGCGTTACCTGCCAAGCATATGCATCAGATGGTAGGGCCTTACTTACAATCTCTTGTAATTGAATTTCACCAAAAGCCCCACGAGTTTGCTTATTTGACAAAATATCTTGTAAACTAAGCACATCGCCTGAAAGCTTTTGAATATTATCTTGGGCTTTATCAATGGTAACTAATCTCTGCTGTAATTCTCCCAATGACTTAGCTGTATTTTTTGCGCTCGAGTTTAAGTTAAGGTTCATCTGCTCCTGAACTGATGCTAGACGGGCCTCCATTAACTTAATCATATTTCCCTGTTGAGCGGCCTGTGACTCAGAAACATGGGTTAAGCCACCTGCTAGCTGTTGCTGACCGTCTCCTATTATTTGAACTCTCTGATTTAGGGACTCTAACTGATTGCCAAGAGGAACGGTTGCATTAGCAGAGCGTGATGCAGCGCGGGCAACAAAAATTAACAAAATAACAACTAAAAAAGCAATCAAACTGATTCCAACTAGCAGAGCTAAAGTAATTTCAGGGGTCATTATCATATTCTTCCAAACAGCTTTGCAATATCAGTCATGGCGAGGCTCACATAAGTCGGTCGACCATGATTGCATTGGCCCGAATGCGGCGTAGCTTCCATTTCACGTAACAAGGCGTTCATTTCATCAGCCTGCATACGCCTACCTGTACGTACTGATCCATGGCAGGCTACTCTACTTAAAATAGCCTCAATTTGTGAAGTCAGAATCTCCGTAACTCCACTTTCAGCTAGCTCATCAATAATATCCAGTACAAGTTTTTTGACATCAACTTGGCCTAATATTGCTGGTATTGTTTGTATTGAAACAGCACCCTGGCCAAACGGCTCAACGGTAAGTCCCAGCTCCATTAAGATTTCACTTTTCTCCAGAATCAGGGCAGTTTCACTATCTGAAAGAGTAATCACCTCTGGAATTAACAGCGCTTGTGATTTTATGCCTGACGATTTCAACTGTGATTTCATTTTTTCATATATAATTCGCTCATGCGCAGCATGCGCATCAACAATAACCAAGCCATTCTCAGTTTGTGACAATATATAGTTCTCATGTAATTGGGCCCGGGCAGCTCCCAGGGGCAAGCTTTGGGATTCGGCCTTATACACCACCTCTGTTCGGGCAGATGGCTCTACGTCAAACATATTCTTTGTATCCAAAGATTCAAACTGTCCAACCACTCGCGAAGGCCGGTCCATTTGATAAGATCGGGATTCAGCGGGCACTTCAAATTTTCCAAGAGCTGCATCTGACACAGTCGATGATGAACGATGACCTGCCTCTGCTAAAGCATGACGAACCCCAGACACAAGAAGCCCGCGCACTAAAGCTGGTTCTCTAAAACGTACCTCCGCTTTAGCAGGATGCACGTTTACATCTACCCGCGTGGGATCACACTCTACAAACAATGCAACAGCAGGATGTCGATCTCGGGATAAGAAATCTGAGTAAGCCCCTCGTAATCCACCTAAAAGAAGTTTGTCCCTTACGGGTCGGCCATTAACAAAAAGAAATTGAGATACAGCGGCACCCCGAGAATATGTTGGAAGTCCTGCAAATCCTGTCAAACGAATTTCTTCACGCTCCGCGTCTACAACTATAGAATTCTCAACAAACGCTGAGCCCATCACTTGGCCCAATCGACTACGCAATGCATCAAACATATTGCCTTGTTCAGCCTGAAATCGCAAAACTATGCGTTCTGTTGCCATGTCACGTAAACAAAATGCAATTGAAGGTTCTGCTATTGCCAGTCGGCGCATGATATCAGCAATCGCCTTAGACTCGGCCCTATCAGATCTCAAAAACTTTAGGCGCGCAGGAGTAGCATAAAACAAATCACTAAGTGTTACCCGAGTTCCTGGCTGCATGGCCACTGGTCTAACCGGGCTCAGCTTTCCACCATCAACCTCTAATTCCGCCCCATCAGACTGTGAACATCGACTCATGATCACAAGCTTTCCTACTGCACCTAGTGAAGGCAAGGCCTCCCCCCGGAACCCAAAACTTTGAATATTTAAAAGATTAGAGCCATCAATTTTACTGGTGGCATGTCGCATCATAGCCAGTGGCAATTCGTCAGCAGAAATACCACACCCGTTATCAGTACAACGAATAAAAGATTTTCCTCCATCTGCGTAGTCAACATCAATACGCGTTGCACCGGAATCTATCGCGTTCTCAACGAGTTCTTTAATTGCTGACGCCGGTCTTTCTACAACTTCACCAGCGGCAATCTGATTAATTGCTGTTTCATTCAACTGTCGAATCACAGGTTGGGCTTGGCTTATGTTGGGGTCATTACTAAGCATACCACTACTGATAGCATATTATGCTCCGATTCTACCACTCTTCCTTCAAGTCTTTTGGCAACTAAAGCTCTATAAAATATGGAAACATAACTTTTGAATACATCACCAGAATCAAATTAATAAAAAGAAGTGCAATGAAATTAAAATTTTAAAGAAAATGCATAATTGACAGCAGTTTTACTCAAGCTTTTTATCGTTATCTGAAGAGAATAGAACCATTCCAAATATGCCTATAAAAATCGTAATGTCCGCAACATTAAATGCATATGGGTTTTGAAATCCACAACAGGTGATATTCAAAAAATCAGCCACGCCACCATATAAAATTCGATCAATTAAATTGCCTAGCGCTCCTCCTATCACAAAACCACCAGATATAAGGACAAAGAGACCTTTTTCGCCTCGAATCCAGTACAATACAAAAGTACATATAATGAGCGATAGGACCACCAAAAACCAACGGCCTAAATCACCATTGCCAGAAAGAAGCCCAAAATTTATTCCAGTATTCCACGCCATACGAAATTGAATAAACCCCGGCCAAACATCAATTGTACCTTTTGAAATCAAACCCATCCAATGTACAATTGTAATTTTTGTAACCTGGTCCAACACAAAGGTAAGGGCCGTACTCCAAAGTAAAACTTTTTTCATGCTAATGCCTAAAATGTCTCATCCCAGTAAATATCATAGTTAAGCCAGCTGCATTAGCTGCCGCAATAACTTCTTCATCCCGAACAGAGCCGCCTGGTTGGATAATCGCCATAGCGCCAGCTTCAGCAACTGTCAGTATCCCATCTGCAAATGGAAAAAATGCATCAGATGCCACAACTGATCCATGAGTTAATGGGTTCTTTAAATTGAGTTGTTCCGCCATCTCTCTCGCCTTGCGAGCAGCAATTAGGGTACTATCCACGCGGCTCATTTGCCCAGCGCCAATACCCACTGTTGCACCATTTTTTACATAAACGATCGCATTAGATTTTACATGCTTAGCGACTTTCCATGCAAAGAGCATATCACTTAACTCTGCAGAAGTTGGCGAGCGTTTAGTTACCACTTTTAAGTCGTCAGGCGAGACCCGTCCCATATCTTTATCTTGAACCAAATATCCACCCAAAACTTGCCTGATAGTTTGGCTTGTAATATTTATGTCAGGTAAGTTCTTAATCGTTAGTAGTCGCAAGTTTTTCTTCTTAGAAAAGATTTTGCGTGCTTCATCATCTGCGTCAGGCGCTATTACTACTTCTGTAAAAATCTTACAAATCTCAGTAGCTGTGACACCATCTAGTTTTTGGTTTAGAGCCACAATGCCCCCAAACGCACTCTTCTGATCGCAATTAAAGGCTGCCTGATAAGCCTCTTTTAATGTAGCTGCCCGGCTTACTCCACAGGGGTTAGCATGTTTAATAATGGCGCACGCAGGTCCCTCAACTGGCTCAAATTCCGCAACAAGCTCTACTGCGGCGTCAGTATCATTTATATTATTATAAGAAAGTTTTTTACCCTGATGCTGAACTGCCGTAGCCACACCACTTTGTGAACCACTTTGCCCATAAAAAACTGCTGCCTGATGAGGGTTTTCGCCGTAACGTAATTCTTGGACAATAGACCCAGAAACAACCTTATAGCGTGGATTTACTTCCATCTCTTTAGCCATCCAATTCGAAATTGCAGCATCATAAGATGCAGTTCGAGCATACGCATTGAGCGCTAGTTTTTGTCGAAAAAAATAACTAGTTGAGCCTTTGAGTTCTGACAACTCTTTCAATAAATTAGAATAATCCTGAGTATCGGTAACCACAGTCACAAATTTGTGGTTTTTAGCGGCAGCCCGGATCATGGCGGGACCTCCAATATCAATATTTTCGATCGAAGACGTATAATCGGCACCATTGGCAACAGTTTCTTCAAAGGGGTAAAGATTAACAACCAACAAATCGATCCCAGTAATACCATACTCCTCCATTGCTTCGTTATGGTTTGCGTTGTCACGCAAGGCCAACAGGCCACCATGCACAGTTGGATGTAAAGTTTTAACGCGGCCATCCATCATCTCGGGAAATCCAGTAATCGTTTCTACATCCAGAACGTCCAATCCAGCATCGCGAAGAGCAATTGCTGTACCACCAGTAGAAACCAGTTCAACACCCCGATCTACTAAAGCGTGGGCTAACTCTAGAAGGCCAGTTTTATCAGATACGGAAATTAAAGCACGCCGAAGCTTTATGAGGTCAATCATCATTAATCCTAATGGTTAGCCATTGTCCCAAGTTCATTTTATTGTGTGGCTTCTTGCGACTTTTCAACTGATTTGGCTAGTGACCAGCGAACACGAGTTGTAAATTCCTTAATTTTTCCACTTAAGACAATTTGCGAAGTTTTACGCGGATAAAGTAAATTATTATCAAAATACAAACTTTGTTCAACCGATAGAGCGCTAGATCCATCATGTCTAAGAACCCAAATATCCCCATTAATTAACGTAAGTGAAACGGCTAATCCCCCCGCTATAAGGCTTACCTGAGAATCAGGGTGGATATGAAACTGCACCGCATATTTGAGTTCTCCAGAATGTTGTCCGCGCATTTTATCAAACTGTTTCATATCTTTCTTTTGGGGCGGATAAAGCTCATCCTCACCAGCCAAACTCTGACCATCAACAGGAAGATCCATAGTGCGGACATGCATTAGCCCATGGCTACCTTGGTAGCCATTATGATTTATTTTAAGGCGAACTCCATCAATAGCCCGAGTTTTTTTTACCTTCACGATGTTTGGGACATCTTGAAGGTAGCTCAAATGCTTTTGGGCACTCTTGGAAAACCAGGAGGAATTGACACCTTCAATTGTCATTGTTGAGTGTGAGGCAGTACAGCGCCCAGCCAGGTGCAAATCATCTCCAAAACTTGAGCCCGAACCACAGCTAACAATTAATGGGTTGCGCCCTGTAGAAAGTTCGAACGCACCAGTGGAGGCATGGGCGTTGAAACTAGTAGGACCAGAGGCGGGTGCTTCGGCATCTACAATTACAGCCGTTGCTCCCGACGTGAACCGTGAAAACCCCATGGCATTATCTTGTGGAATAGTTGGCCGTATTCCAGAGGCCGCGAGCGTTTGATCCAAAAAATATTCACTTCCTGAACCTCCCCCATGAAAACGTGCTAAAGTTCCATCGCCATGTCTCAAACTGCGCAGAACTGGTGCCATTATTGCAATTCTTTGTATTAAAAACTGCGGAATTTCAGCCTTCACTAAATCAAGCGTTATTTTAATTTGAATTAATAAGCCAAAGACATTGAGTAGTTCTTCTGGGTTTCGAGATAACAAAGTACCGTCTGAACTAACGAGCGATTCACATTCAACATCGAGATCTTTTAAACCTGAGACAGCTAGGTGCTCCATTCCCACTAAAGAATATCCCGCACAAACCAGACCGGATAATGCTTCAAAGCGTTCCATACTAGTAGAAGCTTGCCGCCAACACCGTGATAAAAAAACAGTGTGTAATGCCAACGAATGATAAAAAATATTTACTGAATTCTTTGGGAGGGTTTTCTGGATAAATATTGAATGGTTAATCCAGCGTATCAACCGGCGCCCAGTTAAATTAGAATTCCATCCCAGACCCTTGCCCATTCCAAATTTTGAAATCCACTGCAAGAGCCACGTCTGCGCCCGGCCGCGAGCTTCGTTATCGCCAACTGCAGCTAAATCATCCAACCATCCAAAACTATGTAATTCAGCCTCGAACAAATCAGAAGGGATGGGCTGGTCCCAAACGGATCCATCACCAACCTCCACGATGTGCCCTTGCGTCAAGAAATTGCCCTCAACCAGCTGTTTGCCACGATCATATTGACCGATAGTCCAAGGTTCTGGCGTACTTAACACACCAATAGGTGGTCGGGACCAAGCAGCCCGACGCAAATGCCAACGGTTTCCTATTTGAGTTAACCAGGACAACCGATATGGACTATCTCTTACAGGAATATGCAACCCTGATGCCTCACAATACGAGTAAACAATACGCCCAAAGCTTGCGCTGTGTCACCCAGTAAATTTTATCTTAATCGGTTTAAGCGAATAATATAAAAACCATCCATGCCACCTAGATCAGGCCAAAAATCAGGCCTCAACCGGAAACCGCCTTCTTCAGTACGCCACTTTTCGTCTATTCCCAGTGGAGTTGTGGCGTCAGCTACGAAGTTATTATTATCCTTTAGAAAATTTTCAGCTTGGACTTCACCTTCGTCAGGGATCAGGGAACAAGTGCAAAACACCAAGCGTCCACCAAGCTTTACTCGTTTTGCCGCCGCAGATAGCATATCCGCTTGCAGGCTAATTAACTCTGAAATACCGGTGCCATCTTTAGCAAACGGCAAGTCTGGGTGCCGGCGAATTGTCCCCGTGGCAGAGCATGGCGCATCCAACAAAACAGCATCAAAGCTGCGTGGATCTTCCCAATCCATGATATTAGCGATAATTGTTTCAGCCTTTAATTTTGTCCGGTTTAGATTTTCAGTAACTCGTTTCATTCGCTGTGGCGAGATATCAAGGGAGGTCACTTTGGTTCCCATTGCTGCCATTTGCATGGTTTTGCCACCCGGTGCGGCACAAACATCTAAAACTGTTTCACCGTATTGAAGGCCTAACCACATCGCCGGCCAAGAAGCTGACGCGTCCTGAACCCACCAATTGCCATCCCTAAAGCCCTCAAGGGATGAAATTTGTCCCATTTCATTTAACCGAACTGACCCATTAGGTAAAACAATACCATTTAATTTTTTAGCCCACACTGTTGGTTCACTAGTGACAGTCAAATCGACAGGAGCACCACGCATGTGAGCAGTCTCCAGAGCCATAACGGTGCCGTTTCCGTAGGCTTCCTTTAGGGGGTTCCGAAGCCATTTTGGCAGCATTTGGACAGGCGACTTGTCCCATTTTCCGGAAACATCAGCGACAGCTTTGCGCAAAACCGCATTAATGAGACCCTTAAAAGCACGGGTTTTACCATTCGCAGAACAAATTGAAACCAAATCATTAACAACAGCATGCGCTGGAGCACCAAGGCCAACTATTTCAACCACACCTAAACGCATCACATTTAAAACCTCCACTGCAGGCAACTTTGCCAAATGTGGACGTAAGGCCCGGTCCGCTCGACCTACATGTCTTAAAGTATGCGTCGCAAGACGTTGTGCACGAGCACGTTCTTGAGGCTGTAATGCCTGAAACTCAGTTGATTGTGTTAGCTCAGAAAGTTGCTTTTGCTCTATCATCACCGCATTTAAAATTCGAACTGCTTCCAAACGTTCTATATTTAAAATTACTCGTTTTGCTGTCTTGCCAGCTAAAGAAGTTCCAGGTCGACCCGGTTTTTGCTGGGGTTGCTGCATTTACTATCCTTGCGATTTCATCAAACCGGCATATATCAGCACTATGAGAGAAAACAAGAAAAGCAAACTGACAGCTGCCGCAGAACGTGCTTTGGCTGAAGCAAAAACCCGCAAAGACTTGGTTGAAGAAAAAGAATTGCCTGCTGAACTTGGGGGCAGAGATGGTCCTGAGCCCGTAAGGTTTGGCGATTGGGAGCGCAAAGGCATTGCCGTAGACTTCTAACTTTAGTTCGAGCCAGCATTTGGTTTTATCAAAAACTTGGCACTAGCACCCAATCCACGGTCACTTATGAATTTTATTTTTTTGTTATTGATGGAAACTTCCTGACAATTATAGCCAATATCACGCTCACCCCAAAACATAGAGCGACAAAAAAAACCATCTTGCCATTCCCAGTCACCAACAACATCCCGACCCATTGCCTTGCCCTCAATTCTTCCATCTTCCATAATTTTTAGCTTAATGCCAAAAAGGCGGAGAATTAATACTTTCTCAGAGACCACATCAAGAAGTGTTGAACGATCAAAAATACGTTCACCAGCCTGCGCCGACACAACCATCAAGCTCAATAAAAAAGAAAGATAAAAAATGCGCATTTTTAAACCTAAGACTTTGCTGTCAATTTTAACACCGAATTTTGATCTAGATCAAAGTCCCAGTACGTCCATCATGTCGTAGTGACCTGGTTTTTGGGTTTGCCCCCAAAGCGCAGCCTTCAGCGCTCCACGAGCAAATATTCTTCTATCTGTTGCCAAATGGCGAAGTGTAATTTGTTCACCAGCAGCAGCAAAAAGTACATCATGTTCACCGACAATATCACCTCCACGGATTGACACAAATCCAATATTACCTGTCGTCCGTGCACCTACTACACCATCTCGTAAACCGTCACGAATATCTGCTAACTTAACACCGCGCCCAGCGGCTGCAGCTTCACCCAACATCAATGCTGTACCAGACGGTGCGTCAACCTTATGCCGATGGTGAGATTCAATAATTTCAATGTCAAAATCGTCATCCAGTGCCGCAGAAACTTTTTCAACTAATTTAGTCAAGATGTTAACACCTAAAGACATATTACCAGCACGCACTATTACCGCATGACGACTTGCCGGTTCGAGTGCAGCAATCTCTTGATCGTTCATTCCTGTTGTTCCAATGACATGTACAGCCCTTGCCTGAGCAGCTAAGGCAGCAAATTCAATTGAAGCATTTGGAGCGGTAAAATCTATTATCGCTTGAGAAAGTGCAAAAGCTTTCAATGGGTCATCAGTAACAATTATGCCATTGGCACTGCCACCCATCGCTTCCCCCAAATCCAAACCTACCCAGGCATGGCCAACTCGTTCTACAGCTCCAACGAGCCGCGCACTATTACTTTCGAGAACCTCTTTGACGAGCATTTGCCCCATGCGGCCAGACGCACCAGTAATCGTTATTCCAGGGTTTTTCATCATGCCGTTCTCCTCTACTTTGTATTTGGCCCAAAGTTTTGCCACTTGCAAACCTAATGGCACAGGGCCTATGTCCCACTTATGGCAAAGACAAGAGCATACCAAGGCGCAGGTCCGTCGCAAAGGCAGTTAAAAGTTGGCGAAGTTATTCGGCGAACTCTATCTGAGGTATTGGCACGTGGTGAAATACATGACCCGGAACTCAACCGTATTTCAATAACTATTTGTGAAGTTACTACATCCCCTGACCTACAAATAGCGACTGTGTACGTTATGCCTCTGGGTGGCAGTCAAAACACAGAGACGATCGCAGCCTTAGCTAAAAACAAAGGTCAAATAAGAAGCATAGTTGGGCGCAAGGCCGGATTGAAGTACGCACCAGATTTGCGCTTTCGGCTCGATGAGACATTTGACCGAATAGAAAATACCCGCCAACTATTTGAACGAGATGATGTACGGCGCGACTTAGACGATTGAGCCCTTATCAGCTTAAAATTTGGCTCCAGAACGGTCATAGATTGAAATTTTATATGCTGAGTTTTGACACCTTTCTTTAACATAAGAGGAACCCATGGGACGTACTCGCAAAGGCCGTAATATTTCAGGCTGGATAATTATTGATAAACCTAACGGCATGACAAGTAGCGCCGTTGTAAACAAGGTACGTTGGGCTTTTAATGCAAAAAAAGCTGGTCACGCAGGTACGTTGGATCCTGAGGCTACTGGCCTACTGGCAATCGCTTTAGGTGAAGCTACTAAAACCATACCGTACATCACAGACGCGGAAAAAGCTTATGAATTTAGCATAGAGTTGGGTATCGCAACAAATACAGATGATGCGGAAGGTGAGGTCGTCGCAACCTGTCCAAAACGCCCCACCAACGCCGAAATAATTAATAAGTTGGAGGCTTTTATTGGCGAGACCATGCAAGTTCCCCCTAAATTTTCTGCCGTCAAAATAAATGGGGAACGCGCCTATAATTTAGCTAGGGCAGGTGAAGAAGTAAAAATTTCTGCTCGTCCACTTTTTGTGTCAGAATTAACTTTGATAGACCGGCCTTCTGTTAATACTGCTGTATTAAAAATGACCTGTGGCAAAGGTGGTTATGTTCGTGCTGTCGCGCGCGATCTCGGACAAGCTTTGGGATGTTATGCTCATGTCACCAAACTTCGACGCATATGGTCTGGCCCATTTGAATTGGAGCATTCCGTTACTCTTGAAACAATAGAGCCATTCGCCAAAACCCTAGACATTGATAAATATTTGCGGCCTCTAGAGGACGGCCTAGCTGATTTGCCAAAAGGTACCACAAATTCAGAGGGGGCCACCAAGCTCCAAAATGGAAATCCAGCCATTTGCTTTACTGATGCGGAATTTGGTGATGAAATCTGGGTGAGTTATGAAGGAAAGGCTCTAGCTATTGGCCAATTCAGATCAGGTGAAATCCATCCCAACCGCGTAATTGTTCAGTAAATTGATTTTCATGAAATCGGTCGTGTTTGAAAGGCTAGAAATATTTTCCTGCAAATCATTAAGACAAAATGAGTGGCCTGATAATAAAAAATCTACCCTCAGCCAACGCTTGAATTAATTCCTCTGATCCCACAAACTGACTAAATGATTATAAGATCTCATACCAAAGGAGATGCCCACAGCATAGCCAGATATTCTGATTGTGAACAATATCGCTATGCACTGACTAGGGTTTGGAAATTAGAGGCATCTCGAGTGGTATTTGTGATGTTAAACCCATCCACTGCAACCGAAGTTCAAAATGATCCAACCGTGGAGCGTTGTGAACGACGGGCACGAACTCTGGGATTTGGCGGTTTTCAGGTGGTTAATATTTTTGCCTGGCGCAACACTGATCCCAAAAAAATGCGTGCAGCCAAAGATCCAATTGGTCCAGAAAATGATCATACTATACTAGAGTCCTGCCAGTGGGGAGATCAAATAATTGCAGCATGGGGAACCCATGGTGCCCATTTAAACCGTGGATCTATGGTAGAGAAAACCTTACGAAAGTCTAACAAACCAGTTTTTCATCTAGGCATATCTAAAGGGGGACACCCCAAGCATCCCCTTTACATCGCCTATTCACAAAAACCGGAAAAATGGGAATAATTAAAGGGTTAAGAACCTAAAGCTGGTCACCATCGTGCGATTTCATCTTTGCCTGAAAAGCGAAAGTATTCTGGGAACAGAAACTCTAAGTAATAGTCTTTCCTTTTGAATGGAAGTTACTTATACGCCTAGCTCAACTAGATTCTGTTTAACAACTCCATGGGCCTTGCTGGACGACATCCCGGCCTGCGCCATAACCCTTAACATATAAAGGAGATCCCGATGTCGATTACAGCTGAAGAAAAAGCACGTGTGATGAAAGAATTTGCCACCAAAGAGGGTGACACTGGCTCCCCAGAGGTACAAGTAGCAGTTCTTTCGTCCCGTATTGCAACATTAACCGAACACTTTAAAACTCATAAAAAAGACAACCATGGTCGTCGAGGGTTATTGAAAATGGTGGCAACGCGCCGGAAATTACTTGATTATGCCAGAGCTAAAGATGAAGCTCGATATCAAGATTTAATCAAACGTTTGGGACTGCGTCGCTAAATTTTTATACATTAAAGACTACAAAACCGCATCCAAACAGGTGCGGTTTTTTTGTAACCAGAAATTGATACAGTATCACCGTAGTCAGCGATACCGGCCAACAAGGCATTTTGGATCTCCAGCTTACAGGAAGCTTCCTCCAAGGCTGGTTCAATCGCCACTTTGATCAAAACATAGATTTTCATTTCTAAAAAAACAAAATTGACCAGGCCTGGTTGAGGTGCTGGAGCATTAGGTTGCAAATACCAGCCCTTTCCCTACTCACCTTCTTGCTGTAGAGGCCTGTTATCTGAGACGTGGCGTCAAGATCCCAGCGCCCGGAAATAGGATACAGGGGTCGGCGGCAATGGGGCCGCAATGTTACTGGCCAATGGGCCATATAGGAAATCATAAATGTTTATAGAAACAAAAAAATCCATGCAGTGGGGTGAAGAAACTCTCTCGCTGGAAACAGGTAAAGTTGCGCGTCAGGCAGACGGCACTGTAATCGCCACTCTGGGCGAAACCTCAGTAATGGCAAACGTAACTTTTGCTAAACACCAAAAGCCAGGTCAGGATTTCTTTCCCCTGACTGTACATTATAACGAGAAATATTATGCTGCTGGTAAAATTCCAGGCGGTTTTTTTAAGCGCGAGGCGCGTCCAACTGAGAAAGAAACATTAACTTCACGTTTGATCGATCGCCCAATAAGGCCATTGTTTGTTCCAGGCTTCAAAAACGAAGTTTTAGTAATATGCACTGTTCTTTCTCATGATTTAGTAAATGATCCAGATATGGTTGCAATGATTGCAGCATCAGCGGCATTAACAATTTCGGGCGCACCCTTTATGGGCCCAATAGCGGCCGCACGTGTTGGTTTTGTGGATGGAGCCTATATCCTAAACCCAACGATTGACGAAATGCACAATCTCCGCCTAGATCCGGAGCAACGACTAGATCTAGTTGTCGCTGGCACTAAAGACGCCGTGATGATGGTAGAATCAGAAGCCTATGAGCTCACAGAAGATGAAATGCTCGGTGCCGTAGCTTTTGCACATGAACAAATCCAGCCCGTAATCGACCTTATCGTTGACTTGGCAGAAGATTGCGCAAAAGAACCATTTAATTTTCAAGCACCAGATTACAGCGACCTGTTTACTGCGGTTTCTGCTGCTGGAAAAGATTCAATGCAGGCGGCTTATGCAATCACAGATAAGCAAGAGCGAACTACAGCAGTTTCTGAAGCAAAAGAAACCATCAAGGGTAGTTTAGCTGAGGAACAGCTTAGTGATGAAAACTTAGGTTCCGCTATGAAGAAATTGGAATCACAAGTCCTGCGTGGTGATGTTGTAAAAAATGGGAAGCGTATCGACGGGCGAGCCCTGGATACAGTCCGAGAGATCAATTGTGAGACAGGTCTACTACCTCGAACACATGGCTCAGCTTTATTCACTCGCGGTGAAACTCAAGGCCTGGTTGTCACGACTTTAGGAACCGGTGACGATGAGCAAATGATTGACGCTCTTAACGGGATGTATAAATCTAATTTTCTACTACACTATAACTTTCCACCCTACTCTGTTGGAGAGGTGGGCCGTTTTGGGCCTCCGGGTCGTCGAGAAATTGGACATGGTAAATTGGCATGGCGTGCGCTTCAGGCGGTCCTGCCAGCTGCGACAGATTTCCCTTACACCATTCGCCTAGTTTCAGAAATAACAGAATCAAATGGTTCGTCATCTATGGCTTCAGTCTGCGGTGGATCCTTATCTATGATGGATGCCGGGGTGCCTTTGAAGGCACCTGTTGCAGGTGTGGCCATGGGTCTAGTCCTTGAAGAAGACGGAGATTATGCCATTTTGACCGATATCTTGGGTGATGAAGATCACTTGGGCGATATGGATTTCAAAGTGGCTGGTACAGAAGCTGGAATCACGTCTCTGCAAATGGACATCAAAGTGGCTGGTATCACGCAAGACATAATGAAAAAGGCTTTGGCACAAGCCAAAGCTGGGCGGCTTCATATTCTAGGCGAAATGTCCAAGTCAATTACAGGTGCGCAAGAGTTTAGTATCCACGCACCACGAATTGAGACCATGAACGTTCCAACTGATAAAATCCGCGAAGTTATAGGATCTGGTGGTAAGGTAATTCGAGAGATTGTTGAATTATCTGGCGCAAAAGTGGATATCAACGACGAGGGTGTGATAAAGATTGCCAGTCCAAATGGCGATAGTATCAAAAAAGCGTATGACATGATCCACGCTATTGTCGCCGAGCCTGAAGCTAACGCTATCTATAAGGGCACAGTTGTAAAAGTCGTAGATTTTGGCGCTTTTGTAAATTTCTTTGGGAAAAAAGATGGCTTAGTGCACGTAAGTCAAATTGAAAACCGCAGAATAAATCACCCGTCGGACGTCCTGAAAGAGGGTCAAGAAGTATGGGTCAAGCTACTAGGTTTCGATGATCGCGGTAAAGTTCGCTTGGCGATGAAAATGGTTAATCAGGAAACTGGTGAAGAAATGGCTCCAGAAGAAACTGAGTCCTAAAAGCTTTAAGCTATAATACTAAAAAGGCCCCAACTAGTTGGGGCCTTTTTAAAAAATAGATTAATTAATACCTAGTTTAAATTATCCACCAAAAATTGCCTTAACTTCTAGGAACTCCTCGAGTCCCCACTCAGCTTTCTCTCTGCCATTTCCAGACTGCTTAAAGCCTCCAAATGGTGCATTAGCACCTCCAGAGCCGTAATTTATATGTACCTGACCAGCGCGCAAACGCCGTGCAATGGCTGTTAACTCTTCCTTATTCTCACCTGATACATATGCAGCTAGTCCAAATTCAGTATCATTAGCTATAGTAACTGCATGATCTACATCATCATAGGAGATGATTGACAGAACTGGTCCAAAAATTTCTTCCTTGGCAATTGTCATGTCATTTTTTACATCTCCAAAAACAGTTGGCTTAACATAGTAACCCTGATCTAGGCCCTCTGGCTTGCCAAGCCCTCCGGCCACTAATGTTGCGCCATCTTTAATACCTTTTTTGATTAGATTTTGAACCTTTTCGTATTGCACATCGCTAACAAGTGGGCCGATTATTGTACCATCTGATTTTGGATCTCCAACGATTGTTTTTTCTGCTTCCTTAGCAGCAACGGCAAATGCCTGTTCTTTCCGACTGGCTGGTACTAACATCCTAGTTGGAGCGTTACAGGACTGACCTGTATTATCCATACAAAGGCTCACACCAGCGCTGATGGATTTCTCAAAACTTTCGTCATCAAGAATAATATTTGCTGATTTTCCACCCAATTCTTGGCTTACCCGTTTGACGCTATCAGCAGATGCTTTTGCCACCGCAACACCACCGCGCGTTGAGCCAGTAAATGACATCATATCTATGTCTGGATGAGCAGACATGGCCTCGCCTACGACGGGTCCCATTCCATTAACCAGGTTGAAGACACCAGCAGGCACTCCCGCCTCGTGAAGAATTTCAGCAATCACCATCGATGATAGGGGCGCAATTTCCGAAGGCTTCAATATTGCGGTACAGCCAGACGCAATGCATGGCGCAAGCTTGGAGACCACTTGGTTTACTGGCCAGTTCCAAGGAGTTATAAGTCCACAAACACCGATTGGCTCGTGACGTATTATAAACTCACCGTGCATGTATTCAAAATCATGGTTGCTCAACGAACGGATCGCAGCTTTCAGGTGACCTAAGCCAACCATGGCCTGTGCTCCCTTAGCAAGATAGGTTGGGGCACCCATTTCTGTTTGTATCGCGTCAGCAACATCATCAAGCCTACGCTTATAGATCTCCCGGATAGTTGTCAGCAACTCCACACGCTGATTCACTGGCGTTTCAGAATAGGAAGGAAATGCTGCTCGAGCCGCAGAAACAGCTAGATCCACATCGGCACTACTTCCTAACGATATGGTTGCAACTTTACCTTCATTAGCCGGGTTGATTACGTCAAGTGTTTCCGGCTTTGACGGCTTAACCCACCTGCCATTAATGTAGAAATCTAATTTATCCATCGTTACACTCCCAAAAAAAACACCTAAAAATTTACAATTCAAATGAACATTTATTCTTTATTTAGCATGTTGCAAGTTGAAATTTTATATAGCGGAACAAACTATAGCCAGGTAGTTATATAAAAAAATTAACAGTATCAAAAAGGTAACTTCGCACGAAACTCTATCTGTTCACCTCCATCAGGGTGGCGAAGTCGAAGGCGATGAGAGTGGAGCATCAAACGGGAAACGGTTTGGCTCTCAGGAGTTCCATAGAAGGGATCCCCTAAAATAGGGTGTCCAAATTCCATCATGTGGATGCGCAGCTGATGAGAGCGACCAGTCTGAGGCTTCAATTTTAGCCGAGTTTCCTTAATGTCCCTATTAATTACATGCCATTGGGTAACTGCCGAACGACCAGTATCATGACAAATTTTCTGTTTTGGACGATTGGGCCAATCTACTATTATAGGCAGGTCAATAATTCCTTCATCACCTTCAACCTGGCCCATAACCCGGGCAACATAGGTTTTCTGAGATTGGCGCTTTTCAAACTGAAGTCCTAAATGCCGTTGTGCGTGGGCCGATAATGCAAAGACCATTACGCCTGAGGTATCTCGGTCAAGGCGGTGGACCAACAGTGCGCTAGGATAATCTGCCTGTATTCGAGCGATTAAGCAATCTGCTAACAGTGGACCTCGACCCGGCACCGATAGTAGCCCTGACGGTTTGTTCACAGCCAGCAGCTCATGATCAAGGTACACAATATCCAACGGGTCAATTGGCGGAGAATAGTCTGTCAAATGCAATGCGATAAGCCTTCCAGAAACCAACTTGAATTAAGAAATGTAATTTGCCATATCAGATTACCTAATATCAATCCCGTAAAACTGCGCCAGGGTTCAAAATTCCCAAAGGGTCTAGAGCATTTTTCACAGTTCGCATAAGCGCCATTTTGACTGGGTCACAGAAGCGTTCCAGGTCATTTACTTTGAGGCGCCCCACGCCATGCTCCGCTGATATTGACCCACCCATCTCATATACAAGAGAGTGGAGTTCATTTTCCAAATCATCCCTAGTCTCTATATAGTCTTTGGCAGATGCTCCCACTGGTGGAAAAATGTTATAGTGTAAATTACCATCACCAAGGTGACCAAAACAGTTGGTCCGCAACTTACCAAATCTTTTGGTGCGCAACTCTGCTCTACGAATAAAGTTAGGGATTTCAGAAAGTGGTACTGCAATATCGAAAGAGCAGATAGCTCCAATAGCTCTGTTTGCTAGTGGTATAGCTTCACGTAAGCTCCAAAAATCGTTAGATTGCTGTTGCGACTGAGCAATAATACCGTCAATTATCAAATCAGATGCTCTTTCAAATAAAACATCAAACGCTTTTTCTGAGCGTTGACTATCTGACAGCCCTAGATGCAACAAAACGGACCATTCAGGTGGGTTTGGCCAAGGCTGACGCATTTGTGGAAATTTTTCTGATATAAACTCTAATGCTTGCGCTGAAATTAATTCAAATGCGGAAATACTATCACCCACCAACTCCTGTGCCCGGCGCAAAAGTTCAAGTGCTGATGTTGGGCTCTCAACCGCCAAAAATGCTGTCCCTTCATTGCTAGGCCGTGCAGCAAGTTTAAGACTCGCGGCCGTAATAATACCAAGCGTCCCCTCAGAACCAATAAGCAAATGGCGTAAATCATAACCAGTATTATCTTTACGCAAACGTTTTAGGCCTTTTAAAATTTGACCATCTGCCATTACTGCCTCAATTCCAAGAACTTGATCACGTGCCATTCCATATCTCAATACGTTTACCCCACCAGCGTTTGTTGCCAAAATTCCTCCAATTTGAGCCGTACCCTCAGAAGTGAGTGATAGCGGGAAAAGTCGGTTTACGTTAAGGGCTTCAGCCTTAGCCTCAGCCAAGGTAACACCAGCCTCCACCACCAAAACATTTTCTTCAGAATGATAACTTCTAATCTTACGCATCCGCGATAAGCTAATTATTATTGGCGCCGGCACCTCTCCTGTGGAGGTAGGTAAAAGCTGCCCACCTACAAGGCCTGTACCACCACCATAAGGTATAACACCTACAGTGGCCTGCGCCGCAGCAGAGATGATTTTTGACACTTGGTCTGTACCGTCAGGGGCAACTAAAATACCAGCCATACCTTGGTATCGTCCCCGTGGCTCCGTAAGGTATTTCTCACTAATTTCTGGAAACACAGCGGGTGGTAATATCGTTTCTAAATATGTTTTAAACTCAGAACTTGCGGGTTTCAGCATATTTTCGCCTCTCTCACAATAAACCAATTAATCTCAGTATTTGGATTGGTACCAAATTAAAATTTAATTCAGGAAACTAAACCTAACAGTACACGATTAGAAAAACTATGGCAGATCTCTAGCAGCTACTTTATAAAGTATTTAGTTATACTATCATAGAATTCTAACAAGAAAACTTATCCACCAAAATCGATATTAAAAATTAAGCATATTAAACAAACTTTATGGCGTAAATTAACAAAAATTAATTATAAAAGGCAATTTTTTTGGCTTATGTCATCACTTGGCTCAAGACATCCCATATGATCAAAACTCAACGAGTTGACGTAGATGTGTCTTCTGATATTTGACAATTAAACGAGGGAACTTATTGCTTTGCAAAATTTTCTAAAATGGCTAGGGGCGCTAAGAATAAGCTTGGTATCCTTTGTGATGATAGTTTGCATATTTAATTTAATTGCGTTCCAAAGTCCTCTTCTCGATTATGCTTTAACAGTCAGTGATTTAAGAAGCTCTGGCGGTATAATTCAGATAATTTCTCTCCAAATCCTCCAAATTTGCCTGCTAGCTGCAAGCTTGTTTCTTTTATCTGGCTTATCAGTTTCACTGATGCGGTGGGTGGTTACGGTTTTATTTATTTGTAATGCCTTTGGGCTGTATTTTATGATTAGCTATGGGATCGAAATTGACCGATCCATGATAGCAAATGTATTAAATACAGACTCCCGAGAGGCCACAGAACTTCTACATATTTCAGTCATTGTGCCTACATTCTTTTTAGGTTTGGTACCTGCACTCTTTGTTTTATCCATCAATTTAGATGTCCCAAAACGGGTTTGGAGATTTGGGTATGGAATAGGGTCAATTTTGATTTTAGCTATTTGGATAACGATGACATCGTTTACGATGCTGTGGTACGACAACCATGCTTCACGAATGGGTGGGAAAATTCTTCCTTGGTCTTACATCGTAAATACTGCCAGGCACTTTAATCGCTCAGCCTTGGATAACCGTGAGCAAACACTTCTTCCAGACGGATATTTCCTTTCTGAAAAACCTGCTAAAAGAGAAGTGGTAGTTCTTGTCTTAGGAGAGGCAGCTCGTGCGGATAACTTTTCATTGCTAGGTTACAAAAAAAATACCAACCCTTTTACAAAAGATCACCAATTAGCAATATTTCCAATTGGACTGTCGTGTTCTACTAATACGATATCATCGGCCGCATGTATTTTTACTCATGAGGGTCAGCAGGCACCCTCACGTACAAAGTTTGAGCCACTGCCGAGTTATTTGACGCGTCATGGCATTAAGACAATTTATCGAACAAATAATTCTGGCCCACCACCAATGACTGTGAACATTTATCAGACTACCAAAGACATCTCAGACAGTTGTATTGATACAAACTGTCCATCTGGCGCCTACGATGACACCCTAATTTGGAACCTAGACAAACTATTAAAAGAGGCAAATGCCGATCGAGTTTTTGTAACTTTACACCTTACCGGAAGCCATGGACCAGCTTACTATAAAAAGTACCCACCAGAGTACGAACATTTTTCGCCTGTATGCAAAACTGTTCAAATCGCAAAATGTACCAGGCAAGAGCTAATTAATGCTTATGATAATACGATTCGTTTTACAGACCAAGTGATCGCAAATCTGATAAGCCAACTTAAAAGTCTGGAACAAACCAACGCCACCATGATCTATGTTTCGGACCATGGACAATCTTTGGGCGAGAACGGTTACTATCTTCACGGAGCACCAATTGCTATTGCGCCTCCTGAGCAGAGACGCGTTCCCTTTATGGTTTGGATGTCAGATAGTTTTAAAAAATCCCGAAACTTAACTAACGCTAGCATTCTAACAGATATAACTCTTCCGCACGATTATCCTTTTCACAGCGTGATGGGTGCGTTCCAAATGCGAAGCGATATTTACAAACCACATTTTGATATTTTCAACACACGCAGTGGAGGCTCTTGAAATGACCTTCGTTGAAATACTCAGACAACCTATTAAAGTATTTCATACATACACTGTTCCTATTGTGCTTCTTGTCACAATAATCCTTATATCCGCACTATACCCTAGCGATTTAAAAAACGATTACTCTGCATCCAGAGGTGGGGAAGACATGCCATTTGTTGTTTCAACAGAAAAATACGGTCGTCATATTAACACACTTATGCCATTTGCCTTAGCAATTATTAGTAGGGACAAAGCCGGATTCAAGCAAATTTTAGTTATCGCTGTTTCAGGAATTATTGCATCTCATGGCCCTAAAAGACTTCTAAATAATGTCAAAATTATGGGTACAAGACTTGGACAAAGACCATTTTCGTCAACAAGTAAACACAACACACCATCTGGCCACTCAGCGCTGGCAGGCGCCACCGCTTACTTTGTGATGCGACGGTATAGCTGGTGGTTCGCAATGATAGTTATTCCTGTTTTATTGTGCACAATGTACGCTCGCGTGATGCTTGATAGACACACAATCTCGGCCACTATCGCCGGAGCGGCTACTGGTCTTTTAGTAGCCGCACTCTTTTCTACTAAATTTTTAGAATTTCGTACTCGTTTAGGCCACAAATTTCGGAGTTGGATAAAATGATCACCGAACCACCTCGTGAACCATTATCAAAGTCTTTGCCAAATATTGTAACAATTTTTGGGATTTGTGTTGGACTGACTGCTGTTAAAATGGCTCTTCAGGGAAATGTAAATTTGGCACTTTACCTTTTAATTTTTGCCATGATTTTAGACGTGATCGACGGTGGACTTGCACGAGCCTTACAAAGCGAAAGCAAAATTGGTGCTGAATTGGACACTCTCGCTGATTTTTTTAATTTTGGCATAGCAACACCACTTATTATTTATTTCACAATTTTTGCAAATTCCTCCATATCCAGTTTTGGCTGGATATCAGTCATGGTTTTTGCAGTTTGTTGTGCACTTCGCCTTGCACGATTTAACGTAAATCAAAATGAAGAAGAAGCGATAGGCCAGAAATTAAAGACAAACGACTTTATTGGCGTACCAGCACCGGCTTTGGCCTGCCTTGGCTTATCACCATTATTTTTGGTTATGATGGGAATTGATGTCTCTGAGCATTATACAATAGCTACCATGATATTCCTGGTGATTTGTGGTGCGCTCGCTGTGGGCACATTTCCAACAATTTCGTTAAAAGACGCTAATTTCCCTACTTCGATGAATCTGCCCATTATTCTAACTATCCTAGCAATTTTGGTGTGCCTAATTGTTTTCCCTTGGGAAACTTTGCTAATAGGCAATGTCGTGTATTTACTGACACTCCCAGTCTTTGTATTTATTCGCAGGTCTGCTTCTAAATTGGAAAAATAATTTATGCCGCCACTCAATTACTACATTAAATGGCGGACACGAAGTGTTCATCCCCTCATTCTTGTTACCATTTCGGTTGCAGTTATTTTTGTTCTTCATAACACAACTTTTTGGACAATTTGGGATGATGTCTTTGCCGGTGCAAAAATCCGTGGAGTAGTTTTTGCATTAGCTTTGCTACTATTATGCTGCGGTCTTGTGTCAATCTTTGCAATGAAACGCATCCTTCAACCATTTATTGCTTTTTTGTTCATACTATCTTCAGTGACATCATATTATATGGACCAATTAGGGGTCATAATTGATCGAGAGATGATACAAAATGTAGTTACAACAACGCTTATGGAGGGGAAGCACCTTGTAACCAGGTCTTTTCTAATATGGGTTGGGGTGTCAGGTATAGTGCCAGCTGTAATAGTCTTTTACGTTAAAGTTGATCATCCAAAGTTTTTCCATTCAGTTTTGCAAAATATACTTTTTTTAGTGTTTTGCGTTCTGGGAACCGTCATATTGGTTGCAACAGATATCAAGGGTAATTCTTCAGTTTTAAGACTACGGATTGATTTGAAATCAAGCTTTCAGCCACTAGCCCCAATTACTGAATCATTTCTTTACTTAGCTATGATCACCCGGTCTGCTACTTTGGAATTTAAAGAAATTGGAACTGACGCAACTCTAAATTCAAACTTTAGAAATCAGGGAAAGCCTAATTTAATAGTTGTGGTTATTGGCGAAACAGCCCGTTCACAAAGTTTTAGCCTGGGAAGTTACAACCGCTCCACAAATCCAAAGCTCAAAAATGAAGACATTGCTTATTACGATAATGTTTCCAGCTGTGGCACTTCTACTGCTGTTTCTCTTCCCTGCATGTTTTCTAACTTTGAACGGGCAAACTACTCTTACGAAAAAGGAACTTCTCAGGAAAACGTCTTGGATATAATTCAACGTGCCGGTTACCAGGTTGAGTGGATTGATAACAATACTGGTGATAAGGGGCTGGCAGCACGAGCCAAATATACTCAAGTCACCTACGCAAAAAATATAAAATTTTGTGGCGAGGGTGAATGCTTAGATGGCATACTAGTCGACGAAGTAGCTAAAAGATTGCCAGAAATACAAAAAAACACTGTATTGGTTTTACATCAAATTGGCAGTCATGGTCCGTCTTATTATTTGCGATACCCAAGGGCGCTCGAAAAATTCAAACCAGCTTGCCGAACATCCAACTTCTTTGAATGCACTAAAGAAGAAATTGTTAATGCGTATGACAATTCAATCGCGTACACAGATAAAGTAAATGCCGATTTGATCGCTTTACTCAAAAAACAGAGCCGTGTAACCACTTCAATGATATATATTTCTGATCATGGTGAATCTTTAGGTGAAAATGGATTATTTCTTCATGGTGCTCCCTATTTTATGGCACCAAGAGAGCAAACAAAAGTTCCAATGATCGTGTGGTTGTCAGATGCATATAAAAACTTAACAAGTATTACGTCTGAGTGTTTAAGGACAGTTTCAACTCAAAAATATAGCCATGCAAACTTTTTTCATAGCCTCTTAGGCATGACAGGGGTCGAAACCGTGGAATATAAACCTATCCTAGATATTTTTAATCGTTGCGGAAATAAAGCTGATGTCAAAAAAGACTAACCCACCTGAAAAAATCCACGGTATCGCTCATATTTTTGCTGCTGCCTCATATTCTTGGGCAGGGGCAAAAAGACTTTGGGGTGAAACGGCTTTTCGCCACGAAACCCTAGCAGCCTTTTTGATTGTAGTTATCTTTATACTAATTCAGGCAGAGAAAAGTTTTGTTATCTTAGCAATATTACTAATATTGATAACTTTTGCCATTGAAGCACTTAATACTGCAATTGAAGAAATAGCCGATATGGTATCGCCAGAATGGTCACTCCCAGCAAAACACGCAAAAGACTTGGGCTCACTTGCAGTTTTATGTATGCTTTGCGCAAATGGTATCTTCGCTGCCTTTGTGATCTTAACTACTTTTAATTGGATATAAATTAATGAACATGGTGAAGGTCGTGGCTGTGCCAATGCATCCAGAGGGCCGAAAATTTGTGATTATTTTTGCCATAATTAGCTTGGTATTCTGGCTTGTGTGGCAGCCACTTTTTTGGCTAGGAGTGTTAGCTACCATATGGTGTTACTATTTCTTCCGCGACCCAGTCCGCTCTGTCCCTCAAGGCCCTGGGCTTGTCCTGTCACCTGCAGATGGAATTGTTTCCTTAATTACAAAAACTACACCACCAGCAGAGATGCTGCTAGGTGATACGCCCATGATTAGGGTGTCAGTGTTTATGAATGTGTTCAACTGTCACATAAATAGAGCTCCAATTTCTGGTGAGGTAATTGCGATAAATTACCACCATGGTAAATTTTTGAACGCATCTCTCGATAAAGCCAGCGAACACAATGAGCGAAATGCAATAACTATTGAAACCACTAACGGTATTCGAATTGGCGTAATTCAAATTGCTGGATTAGTTGCTAGGCGGATAGTTTGTTTTACAAAAAATCAGGGGATGTTGAACGTGGGAGAGCGATTTGGCCTAATACGCTTTGGAAGTCGATTAGATATATTTCTACCTGAGGGAGTTGAGCCATCCGTTGGCTTGGGTCAAACTGCAGTTGCCGGTGAAACTGTGATAGCACACCTAAATGAAGAGCAGTCACAATGGCCAATAGAAAGAATTTAACTAAAAAAAATAAAGATAACTGATAATTGTGTACCAGTTAAGCAAATAATTTTTATTATTTTTTGTTATAACTAAGGCTATTAAAGGTTTTTTTAAAACTGCTTTTTCAGCAAACTAAAAATAATGGTTAAAATTACAATAAAACTCCTTGAATTGATAAATATCATTGATAAGTGAGCATCAACCTATGGAGGACACTATGGATAAATTTGCTAAGAGTTTTGAGGCTGACACCAGCAAAATCTTAAATATTGTAATTAACTCACTTTATTCCGATCGGGACATTTTCTTAAGGGAGTTGCTGTCTAATGCTTCAGACGCAATTCAAAAACGTCGCTTCCAGGGGCAAACTACGCCTTCCATTCTTAATTCTGAAGATGACCAAATCGAAATAATCATAAATGCAAAGAAAAAATATGTTGAGATTAGAGATAATGGCATCGGCCTCAACGACGAAGAGTTGTCTGAGACCCTTGGAACAATTGCGAAGTCAGGGACCGCCGGTTTTTTGCAAGAAATTGAAGATAATAAAGACGCAAAAAGTGCGGCTCAAAGTTTAATTGGTAAATTTGGTGTAGGGTTTTATTCAGCATTCATGGTTGCGGATACAGTGGAAGTCACAACCCGAAAAGCTGGTACTGATAAGGCATACACTTGGGCCAGTGATGGCCAAACTGGGTATGACATTAGTCAGTCGGATATGGATCAACCAGCCGGGACATGTGTAAAGTTATTTCTGAAAAAAGATGCTAAAGAGTACTGTGAAGGCTCCCGTATTCGGAACCTAGTAAAGAAATATTCAGACCACATTCAGATACCAATCAAGATTAGCGAAAAAGAAGGTGAAGTTGAGCAAGTTAATAGCGCGCAGGCTTTATGGACGCAATCACCAACAAAAATATCCAAAGAGGAGTATAAAGAATTTTATAATTCAAGCTTTGGCGCCTTTGATGACCCGTTTATAACCATACACAATAAATCAGAGGGAACAGTTGAATTTACAAATTTATTGTTCGTACCAACAAATGCACCCTTTGATCTTCATGAACCCGAGCGAAAATCAAAAATTAATCTCTACATAAATCGGGTATTTATAACAAATGACCTACAAGAGATTATTCCATCTTGGCTAAGGTTCTTGAAGGGTGTTCTAGACACCTCCAGCCTAGACCTTAACGTCAGCCGTGAAATGGTTCAAAGTAGTCCAATTCTAAAAAAGATTTCCAAGTCATTAACCAAGCGCGTCTTATCAGAGCTAAAGAAAAAGCAGAAGAAAGATCCTGGCGCTTATGACGCATTTTGGTCTCAATTTGGAAAAGTGATTAAGGAAGGTCTTTACGAAGATTTTGAAAATAGAGATAAGATTGCAGAGATAATCAGAGTTTACTCAAACAAAGACGAGAAATTGATTTCTCTACAAAACTACATTGATAATTTTGCAGATGGTCAGGATCAAATCTTCTACTTTACCGGTGATACCTTAGCTCAGGCAAAGAGTAGTCCTCACCTAGAAGGTTTTAAAGCAAAAGGCATTGATGTTCTGCTAATGGTAGACCCTATTGATGCATTCTGGATCTCTCAAATGAATGCCTTCCAAGAAAAGTCATTTGTGTCCATTTCAAGAGATAAATATGACATTGATAAGGTTGGAACATCCAAGACTAAACGCAAAAAAAGTGAACCAAAGAACGCTGATGTATGCATTGCGCTCATAAAGGATTGCCTCGAAGATAAAGTGGAGAATGCAATTGCCTCAACTACACTTATCGACAGTCCAGTTCGTCTGGTTGCAGGCGAAGGTGGGCTAGATTTTAACCTCGAGCGTATTTTGAAAGCTCAAAACCCCGAATTTGAAACTAGTAAAAAAGTTCTAGAGGTTAATGTTGGTCACGGCTTAATACAAAAGTTACCTAAATTAAGTTTAGACCTACAAAAAGCTCTCTGTAGGGTGTTGTTTGAACAAGCAAGGATCCAAGATGGCGAAATGCCGTCTAGCACGCAGCAATTTTCCCAAGACATTATTCAACTTGGGTTAGAACTTTAAGTTAGGTAAAATTCATAGTTATATAAAGTAAGAGGTCAGTCGATCTCTTGCTAGTGAGCCGATACTGTAATTCTTAGTTTGAGATTAAAATAGTAAAAAACTTTAGGTACACGCCCAATAATAATTTTAACTGCGGAGCAACCATATGATACTTTATGGAATACCCACATGTGATACATGTAAGAAAGCGCAAAAGGCGCTAAAAGATGCAGGATATGAAGTCATAGTTCGGGATATAAGAGCGGAGCCTCTTTCGGAAATAGAGTGGGCTGAGTTTTTAACTGAATTTGGATCTGCTCTCGTCAACAAAAAATCAACTACCTATCGCGGTTTATCAATGTGGTTACGAGAGTCTGAAGCCGATGCTCAATTGCTGGCCCATCCTACGCTAATGAAGCGACCCGTATTAAAATTTGGCAATAAGTTGACAGTTGGTTGGGACCCAGCTGTTCAAGAAATTTGGCTAAAAACCTAACTCAAAGACTTAGTTTTCTAATGCCCAGACGGCCACCTAAATAAGGTGATCTAAATTAAGACGCGGCTTGATACAGATTAGAGATTTTCACAGTTATTACATAAGAAAAGTTAAGTTAGGGTTAGAAATGTTTTCATTAGATATTCTGGTTCACGTTGGTGCGTTTTTATTTCTCCTTGCATATTTGGTTCGAGACCAAATATTACTTCGTGGCTTGATAATTTTAGGCACTATTTTTTACATAATTTATTATTTTTTTATGGAAACTCCTCTCTGGAGTGCGTTGCTGTGGAACTCAAGCTTCGTAGTTATAAATTTGATAATGATTGTTGTAATCTATTCCGATCGAGCTTCATTCGTAATGACCGAAAGAGAAAAAAAACTATATCAGGTTTTTACTACCCTTTCACCGGGAGAATTTAAAAAATTATTGAAAATAGCAGATTGGTTTGATGGTTCCAGCGAAGAACAAATTACTACTGAAGGTGAAATCCCAAAATGCCTTTATTTTATAATTGATGGCGAAGCACTCATCACTCGTGATGATAAAAAGTTTCTTGTTGGGCCAAATGTATTTATCGGAGAACTAGCATATCTCATAAAGAAGCCAGCAACTGCCACAGTTAAACTAACTGAAAAAGTGGTTGGGATAAGTTGGAAAACCTCTAGCCTCACAAAGCTATTAGCCTCAAACCCCCAAATGAAAATTGCTTTTGATGGACTTCTAAATCAAGATTTGGCAGCTAAATTGGCGAAATAAAAATAATGCTTTTAGCCATAACCTCAATTTTTATGGACAATTAAAATTACATTTTTTTTTCAAACCCGCCTCAACGTCACCCTGCCAATAAAAAGTGTGTGAGCAGGGCATATCACGTAAGCTAGGCAATAACTTTTAATCGCCATGTTCTATGAAAATAACACAATAAATTGTTTCCCTTCGCAAAGAAGAAAACATTCGGTTATCAGAAAAGTTATTAATTAAGTGGTGAGCCCTACAGGATTTGAACCTGTGACCCACTGATTAAAAGTCAGTTGCTCTACCAACTGAGCTAAGGGCCCACTGAACGAGGTTTTAGGAAGGGTAACGGTCAGGGTCAAGAGCTTATCTGAGCTTATACTAGATTCCTTTTAATTTGATCGATATACGGCACAAATGGACCATCAGATACCTTTTATGAAGATGCATGGGCTTGGTAATGACTTTGTTGTTATCGATTCTCGTAATGGTATACAAAAAATTTCTCCTAAATTAGTTCGCGCCCTAGGAGATCGTCACCGAGGCATTGGATTTGACCAACTCGCTGTAATTAGTGATTCTCCAGATGCTGATGTTGCCCTGACATTTTTTAATAAAGACGGCTCGAGCTCTGAAACTTGCGGAAATGCAACTCGCTGTGTGGCATGTTATGAAATGGAGCGCCTAGGTATAGATAGGCTAACCTTAATAACAGAACGAGGTATTCTTTTTGCTCTTTATAAAAATAATACTGTAAGCGTTAATATGGGACATCCTTTATTAACTTGGAACGAGGTTCCCCTAGCGCGCGAGATGGATACATTACATTTGCCGATGAATGGAAGTCCAACCGCCACGGGCATGGGTAACCCACACTGTACTTTTTTTGTCAAAAATGTCGATCAAGTCGAATTAGAGGCTGTTGCACCAGATATTGAAAACGATCCCCTATTTCCCCAACGAACTAATGTGCAATTTGTTCATAAAGTTTCAAAAGATCATTTGCGTATGCGTGTGTGGGAGCGTGGCGTTGGGGTTACTTTAGCGTCAGGTTCCTCATCTTGTGCCGCTGCTGTAGCATCGGCAAGACTTGGATTGACTGCGCGTAAAGTTCAAATTGATCTAGACGGTGGTACTATTTATGTTGATTGGCGTGAAGATGGTGTTTGGATGTCAGGCGAAACTTCACACGTATTTAATGGAACACTCACTACCCAATTTTTAAAGAGCTTAACATGAATAAACCCGTTTTTTCTAATCACGGTTGTCGATTGAATATGTATGAGACTGAGGCCATGAGGGACTTAGCAGACAAAGCAAATCTAAGTAATACTGTCGTTGTCAATACCTGTGCGGTAACAGCGGAGGCTGTCCGGAAAGCAAAACAAGATATTCGCAAACTCCGTCGAAAACATCCAAATTCAAAGCTTATTGTAACTGGATGTGCTGCACAGGTTGAGCCCAAAACATTTTCCGAAATGTCAGAAGTTGACCTAGTGATTGGTAATACAGAAAAGATGAAAGCGTCCACGTGGAGCCGTCTGGTAGATGGCTTTGGCACCGAGCCAATTCAAGTGGACGATATTATGTCGGTTACTGAAACCGCTGGACATTTAATTGATGGTTTTGGCACCCGCAGCCGTGCTTATGTGCAAGTTCAAAACGGATGTGATCACAGATGCACCTTCTGTATAATCCCATTTGGGCGAGGCAATTCTCGTTCAGTTCCAGCAGGGGTAGTCGTAGATCAAATTAAACGACTAGTTGACAAAGGTTATGCTGAAATTGTTTTGACCGGAGTAGATATGACTAGCTGGGGTGCAGACCTTCCAGCAACTCCAAAACTGGGCGAGTTGGTTCTAAGAATCTTAAGACTGGTGCCTGACTTGCCAAGGTTAAGGATAAGTTCAATTGATTCAATTGAAGTTGACCCCGCCCTGCTGCAGGCTATTGCATGCGAGCAAAGGTTGATGCCACATCTTCACCTATCGCTACAACACGGAGATGACTTAATTCTTAAACGAATGAAGCGTCGCCATCTGCGAAATGATGCCATACAGTTCACAGAAGAAGTCCTCCATCTTCGTCCAGAAATGACGTTTGGTGCAGATATTATTGCAGGTTTTCCAACAGAAACCGAAGAACATTTCGAGAGATCGTTATCCCTAGTCAAAGAGTGTAATCTTACATGGCTGCATGTCTTCCCTTATTCAGTGCGTTCACGCACTCCTGCAGCACGTATGCCCCAAGTTGATGGCCGTGAAATCAAAGTCCGAGCAGCTCGGCTCCGAGCGTTAGGGGAATTACAGGTTGAGAAACACCTCAATGCCCAAGTTGGCCAACCACATGCTGTTTTGATGGAAAGCCAACATATGGGTCGTACGCCACAGTTTGCAGAGGTAGTTTTTTCTGACGCTCAACCAGAAGGTAAAATTATAGAAACCAAGATTACTTCCGCCTCTTCCAAACAACTGCAGGGACAGGCCGCTTGAGTGATGCTAAGCCAATTTTATACAGCTTCAGACGATGCCCATACGCCATGCGTGCACGACTAGCAATCTACGTTTCAGGTATTCAGGTACAGCTGAGAGAAATCTTGTTACGCGATAAGGCCCCAGAATTGCTGTCAGCCTCACCTAAGGGAACCGTACCTGTTTTAATTACTAGTAACGAGATAATTGAAGAAAGTTTTGATATAATGATTTGGTCTCTGAAACGGGGAGATCCAGAACACTGGCTAGATATGCCAAACGAGGGGTATGAATGGATCTTAAAAAATGATGGTCCTTTTAAAGATGCTTTAGATCACACAAAATATTTTGTTAGATTTCCAGAGTTAGATGCAAAGTTGGAGCAAGCAAAGGCTCTCAAGTTTTTGACAGACTTAAACGTACAAATTGGAAAGTCTAATTGGATGTTTGGCGAAGGCTGCTCGTTAGCTGACATGGCTGTCCTACCCTTTATTAGACAGTTTTCAAATATTGATAAAAACTGGTTTTATGCACAGGATTTGCCAAACGTGCACCGATGGCTTGATCATTTTTTACAAACAGATCTTTTCATAAATATTATGAAAAAATACGATTTCTGGATAGAAGAAAGCACACCAGTTTTATTTTCAAGAGTGGGGTAGTCATTTTCTAAGTAGGGTATCACCAAATTCTATTTTTGGTGAAAGTTCAACAATGTTCTCTAAAGGCAAGTCTAGCAAGCCATTACGTACTGCAATAATCTGAGCGGCTGTTTGACCTATTTCAAACCGACAACTGTCCATTGTGGCTAACCGAAGTGGAAGGCCATCAATAAGCTCAACCTGATTAAAACCTGCCAGGCCTACCTGACTAGGAATATCAATTTTTTTGTCCCACAAATGCAACAAACCACCCGCGCCAATCATATCATTTGAATAATATATGAAATCTAAATCAGGAGACCTAGTCAGAATAGATTCTGTCATCTCACGGCCCTTCGCAAGCGCAGAGCCACCTGTGTAAAATTCACGGTCAACAATTTCTACTCCCTGCTTTGCCAAGGCCTGCGTGAAACCTTCAAATCGTTTTCTAGCGCGGTGATCAAGTGGTGTTTGGGTTCCCATAAAACCAATATTTTGATAGCCAGATTTCAGAATAGCTTCTGCCATTTTTCGACCAGCACGGCGATGGGAAATGCCAACCATCGCATCAATGGGATCTCCATCTATGTCCATGATTTGTACAACTGGAATGCCTGAGTTTGCTAACATTACGCGCGAAGCTTCAGATTGCTCAAGACCCGCAATAATTATGCCCGAAGGACGCCAAGATAACATCTCATATAATACTTTTTCCTCTCGTTCAGGGAGATAATTGGTGATTCCAACGACAGGTTGCAAGTCAGTTTCATCCAACGCCTGTGATATTCCAGTCATCACTTCTGGAAACACCATGTTAGACATGGAGGGGATAATTACAGCAACTAGGTTAACCCGTTGCGAGGCGAGAGCACCCGCAATTTTATTCGGAACATAACCCAAAGACTTGGTCGCATCTAAAACTTTAGAACGGGTCGTCGCTGAAACATCACCCTTATTGCGCAGAACTCGACTTACAGTCATCTCAGAAACGCCAGAGACTTCAGATACATCTCTCAAAGTGAGGGGATATTTTCTTTGTGTCACACTTCAATCCATATTTTTCTATCTAAAAACCTTTAAACAATTGTTCAAGGCTGACATTGTATACTAACACACAAGATAATAAATTAGAAAGCTACATGCTGACATAAACCGACACCCTGACCAGCAACCCTAAATTATTATCAGCCAGTAAAGGTAGGGTGGTACTTACTTAATATGAAAAGAGAAAAGAGACCTAGTTCTATCCAGTTTTTAAAGGAAAATAGATAATGAAAAAAGTTCTGACTTTTATAATCATATTTTTTCACTCAACAACAGCGATAGCTCAAGAAGCACCCAGCTGCCCCAATGGGGGATCTGACCCATCCCAGTTCTGCTTACCAGGAATGACTTGGGACAATGAATCAAAAAAATGCGTTACGTTGGTTTGACTACTACTGCCAAACTTATTAATTTATTTAAGGTTTTTTCAGAGTGGCACACCCTATGCTGTCATTAAATACGATCATAAAGTGGGCTGCTGTTATAACTCTAAAATCACTTTATATCCAACCAAAGTGACTTTATTCTACAAGCTTAATCATTTTTTGAGTTTTGGTAATTGCCCCAGCCTTTTCTCTCATTTTAATGATTTCTGGTTTATTCATCATTCCAGCCATGTGCTCCAAAGACGGAACGTCCATCACTGACCAAACCTTATTTTTGTTACCCCCTTCATGTCCATAAGCGAGAAGTTGCATTTGGTTTTCTTATCTAAATTTTTCATTTTCAAGCATTAGTTTTTTCCAATGCTGATAGCCGAGTTATAGCCAACATTTGTAATTATTTTTATTTTAAAATTTACTATTTTTAGGTTTAAATGGTCTGCCAATAATATTTTATATTATCGGCGTAAACTTCAAGATATTTTTTATATTTTCCATGTCACATAATTTTGTACGGCGTATCAATGTTTTCATAGAGCAAACAATATGTCAGCCTATACGCCTGTAAACAGTCGCCTGTGCTTCAGCACTAACCAAAGTCACTTGCTCAAATATTTCAATTAATTTTAATTTAATGAGTAAATCTACCGCTTTCAGAGCTGCCGGCTTTCCAACACCTAACTTTTCTCTGGCAAGTTCCGTTTGAGATAACGTCCAAGCATCACCAACCTCACAACGCAGTTTAAAAATTCCGTACAGGTGATACGCATCTTTCGCCAATTTTTTATCAGAGTTTCTTAAAATGAGTGCCTCTGCGCGTGTTATAGATTTTTCCATGGCATAAACCTTTTTAAAAAATAAATCCCTTAGAGCCACTAACTCCTCTTTATTTATCTGGGCTTCTACATATTCCAGAGCCAAGTCATTAAAAGCGCTATTTAACTCATTTTTCGTATAATCAGCATGAACAAGTTCTACAGCCTCCTTGAGAACCAAATTAACAATCCTGTTATTATTTCCGAAACTGTCTATTTTTGTTCCAAATCTGAACTCAGTTACATAATTTTCGTCATCAAGCACAACCTTCCGTATACGAGACTTACTCGTCCTGAGATTTGTAACTTCTGTGCTTAATCTTATGTAAAACTCTTCTAAATTTTCAATTTTGTTATTCAGCAAACTTAAATAAATTGAATTAAGGGCAACCGCCCTGGGCCTCCTTGGGTTCCGCTTGATGTAAGTTTTATATTTTTCGTGCCATTGATTACACACTTCTATGTACTCAGGAAAAGCTTGCGCCATTTCTGTGTGGTCACGGTGGTGCGTCAACCGCAATACAGCTTGCCATTCCATAAACCTTAAGTGAGCACGAGCATTTACATTATCTATATATTTTACCATTCAGTTATCGTAGATTCTCAAAGGACTTAGGCTGGCCATTGTTAGATGCCACATAACTAATATCGTAAGATATTCTAGTTCAGTACGCAGTAGCCTTACATTTTCAATAAAAACGGCAATGACACGCATAGACAACTTCATTCTTCTTAAACTCACGCCCTCTTGTACCCAACAGTCAAGTCATGATCAGTGTCGCAGGTATCGCCTGAGCAGCACTCAAATATATTGGACTTACAGATTAGGCACTGCTCATGTCCATGCACCACGACAGTTTTCAAAGGTGACTGACACCTTGGACATCTCTGCCTGTATTGATTGAGAGGGTTTAAATGATTATCCATTTCACAAGGCTACCCTCAGAACCGCAATTAATGCAACCACGCGCTTTTTCCAAATCTTAGAAAAAGGTTCGCAGACATATCGCAGGTTCACTACAATGTAAGGCACCACCAAAAAGACTAGGTTAAACTACAACTTGGTCTTTTGTGAGATTGTGGCACACTTTTTGCAAGTAAGCAGTCTCCCTGTGATGTTAAACTTCATGGCTAGGCTTTCGAGTCTAGCCTTTTTTCTTTACCAATTTAATCTACATCTAAATTCTCGTTAGAATTGTAGTTAACAACAGCTAATCCTTAATTCGATTAGAAATTTCCAGTTCTTGGATGCTTAATTTTTAAAAGTAGTGTCTTATGAAATCCTCACCTCAACCCACAAAAACAGCAATGCACTTTTAGTTTTTTTAACCAAGTTCAGTTTATTCATGCGATATAGTGACAGCCTCAAGATGAATGTTGTACACTACATGGTGGGACAAAGTGCATAGAATGAAAAACAAAAATATGTTGAAATTTATAACTTTTTTTATTCTTTTTTATTTCAATCATATTGGTGCAGCCATGGCATATGAAGAACCAACCTACAGACTACTCAAAACTACCAAAGTATATGAAATAAGATACTACGAGGATAGGCTAGCTGTTCAAACTCTACAGGTTTCAGGAGAAGATGGGGCATTTAGGCGATTATTTAGATACATTTCTGGCGAAAACAAAACTGCGTCAAAGATTGCAATGACCGTCCCTGTCCTAAAATCAGATGACGGTAGCGGTTTAACGATGCATTTTTTCTTACCCAAAAGTTATTCTAAACTGAATACTCCAATTCCGAAGGCCGATAATGTAAAACTGGTTACTGTAAAAGGTGGGCATTATGCAGTTATCAAATACTCTGGGAAATCAACTAATAAAAGAAATAAAAAATACGCCAATGTTTTGGAAAAAGCATTGCTCAAAGATGGGCTTTCTATCAATGGAAGTCCCATTCAAGCCATTTACAGTGGCCCATTTACACCCTTCTTCTTAAGAAGAAATGAAACAATGTACCGGGTGGATTGGGAATAAATAAATTTAGAGGGCAAGCCAATTGATCCAACTCACCCTGCAGATTTATGTTAGTGTTCAAATAATCAACTGAAAAAAATTATCCCACTTTTATTCATGTTCTCCACCTTTACCACGTAGTCCATTCATAAAGATTTGTGGTTTGCGTTTGGCCGTCTCAAATGTCGCTACGGTAATTGCAACAGCCCCTAGTAATAAAAAATGGCCTATCAGGCTTACGCCAACAGCATACCAACTGCCAACAATTAGCCCAAAAGCGATGCACCACATCCATGCAAGTATTTGCATAATCATATGTCGTGTCGCTGTGTTTGGAATATTTCTTAATGGGTTTTTGTCATGATCCATGACAACGCACCACATATCATAGACATATTTTCTCATGGTTATCTCTCCTAAATGCGGTTCAATTACCTCATATCGAAGGGTAGCAGAATTATGAAGACATTAAAGAAAATTGGATGGCTATTTTTAGATTAGAAAATGCCGCACTGCTGGTTCCGCATTCCCTGCTACCTATTAGCGTCATTCAATACTTGAGGTGACTAACCTATTAGTATTCACAGGTGACTTGAAATTGTCCAAACGGTGTAGGGTTTTCAGTTCATCGGGCTTTAGCGAGTAGGGCGCGACATCAAACTGCTTCCTAAGTGGGCCTGTTCCCCAAATTGTGTAAATAATTTCATTATCCGTCATAAAAATAAAAACGACAGATCTGATAAATTATTTAGGTCTAATCATAAATTAAATTTTGATATACACGCTATTGCCCTACATCTGAAGTAATGGAAAAGAGTGATTAATGGCAAAGGCTTTAAGTGGCAGGAAAACAAAAGATAATGTGTAACCCAAAATTTATTTACAACAAAAGTGATGCGGCTTGCCGCTTTTGCAACAGGACAGAAAATCCACATCCAGACTTTGATGAACCAATCGTTGTA
>CAJWTH010000002.1 GCA_913047725.1 uncultured Planktomarina sp. | reverse complement strand
AAGCTGCAGCCTCAACAGGATCTTTAGACAGTGCTAATCTTATAAAGGATCCATATGAATGAACTGCGTGTTTAGGCACACGACGATTATAATAATATCTGCCTGATCTACATAATGTGTACTGAATGTGTGACACGACGGTCCCCCTCGATGGTTAATCTCGAAGGAATTTCAATAAGTTATCTTGAAGTTGTGGTGCGGTCGGCGGGACTCGAACCCGCACGAGTGTTACCTCACAGCGACCTCAACGCTGCGCGTCTACCAATTCCGCCACGACCGCTTGCCATAGGCATTGTTAAGGGCGCATATAGAAACGGTTAAATGGACTCAAGGGCTGTATTTGAAAATGATGCTGCAAGATAGAACTTCTGGCGAAGTGGAATGGAAAGTATCTGCGCAACCTGTAGCCTATGAGAGTGCTGTTGAATGGATGGATACCCGCATAGCGCAGATCATATCGGGGAGCGCCCCAGAGGTAGTGTGGCTTCTTGAACACCCGCCCATGTACACAGCTGGCACAAGCTCTGACGTAAAAGATCTTATCGAACCAGATCGATTTCCAGTTTTCAAAACACAACGTGGCGGGCAATATACATATCACGGGCCAGGCCAAAGAATTATCTATGTAATGCTAGATGTAGCAAAACGCGGTCATGATATAAGAAAATTTATCAAGGACCTTGAGGATTGGATTATTCATACTCTCGCTGAATTCAACGTAGCAGGTGAGGTCCGCGAAGGACGCGTTGGTGTTTGGGTACAACGCCCAGATCTGCCGTTCAGCTCCCAAGGAACTGTAGTCGAACAAAAAATCGCAGCGATTGGAATTCGACTACGCAAGTGGGTAAGTTACCACGGCATCTCTATAAACCTAAACCCAAATCTAAACCATTTTTCTGGAATTGTGCCATGTGGGATCGATGGCTTTGGAATTACGTCATTTGCTGATTTGGGCCAACAAACCTCATTTAAAGATCTCGACTTAGTTTTGCGCAAAACATTTAACCAAACATTTTAGAAACCTCTTCTAAAGCTTTCAAACACATTTTAATTTGTAGCTGCTCAAGCTAAAAATTAATAAGTATCTAGTCTTGTTTGTAGTTTTATTGGTTTTGAAAACTGTACTGGATTTAACCCACTTTGCCTGCGCCATTTTAACCCATTAAAAACAACCCCTGGTACGTTGCGCTAAAACACTTAGAGCGTTAGAGACTATGATAAGAACGAAGATAGTGGCGACGCAGCTATAGCTATCGAAATTAAACGGGAGAGCCTGATGGCCGACGCAGCTGTACACGGACAAGAGCACGAAGATAACCGTGGGTTTTTTACACGTTGGTTTATGTCCACAAACCATAAAGATATTGGTATTCTTTACCTACTAACAGGGGGTCTTGCAGGATTTATTTCAGTGGCATTTACGGTCTATATGCGGCTGGAGTTGATGGAACCAGGTGTACAATACATGTGCCTCGAGGGGGCCCGAATGACTGCAGCGGCGGTTGGTGACTGTACTCCAAACGGTCACCTGTGGAATGTTTTAATTACAGGACATGGTATTTTAATGATGTTCTTCGTGGTCATTCCAGCCTTGTTTGGTGGTTTTGGAAACTACTTCATGCCACTACAAATTGGCGCGCCAGACATGGCTTTTCCCCGAATGAACAATCTTTCCTACTGGATGTATGTTGCGGGTACGACGATGGCAGTGCTGTCGGTGGTGATGCCAGGTGGAAATGGGCAAGCTGGTTCTGGTGTTGGCTGGGTATTATATCCACCGCTATCCGTAAATGAAGGGGGCATGTCTATGGACTTTGCAATCTTTGCTGTTCACCTGTCAGGTGCCTCCTCGATCTTAGGCGCAATAAATATGATAACTACTTTTTTGAACATGAGAACACCCGGTATGACCTTGTTTAAAGTTCCCTTATTCTCATGGTCAATCTTTGTGACGTCTTGGCTTATATTGTTATCCTTACCAGTTCTAGCCGGTGCAATCACGATGCTGTTGACCGACCGTAATTTTGGTACAGCTTTTTTTGATCCAGCTGGTGGTGGTGATCCTATCCTTTATCAACACATACTATGGTTTTTCGGTCACCCAGAGGTTTATATTGTAATACTTCCAGCATTCGGAATTGTTTCGCATGTAATAGCTACATTCTCAAAGAAACCAGTTTTTGGCTATCTTCCAATGGTTTGGGCTTTGATCGCAATTGGCGCTCTGGGTTTTGTCGTATGGGCACATCACATGTACACTGTTGGTATGTCACTCACTCAACAATCATACTTCATGTTAGCAACAATGGTTATTGCTGTTCCCACAGGCGTCAAAATCTTTTCATGGATTGCGACAATGTGGGGCGGATCTATTGAGTTCAAAACACCCATGCTATTCGCAGTGGGATTTGTGTTTATGTTTACAGTTGGTGGTGTCACAGGCATTGTACTGTCACAAGCAGCAGTGGACAGGGCCTATCACGATACATACTACGTGGTGGCGCATTTTCATTACGTGATGGCGATTGCAGCTGCGTTCGGTATTTTTGCTGGTGTTTACTTCTATTTGCCCAAAATGTCTGGCCGTTGGTATAACGAAACATTAGGAAAAATTCACTTTTGGATGTTTTTCATAGGTACAAATATAACCTTTTTTCCTCAGCATTTCTTAGGTCGACAGGGAATGCCACGCCGTTATATCGATTATCCTGAGGCATTTGCATATTGGAACTACTGGTCAAGCTGGGGCGCTTTTCTATCCTTTGCTTCATTCATTTTGTTTATTGGTCTCATATTCTGGGCTGTCTTCGCGGGACGCCGGGTAAACGCTAATAATCCATGGAATGAATGGGCTGACACTCTGGAGTGGACAATCCCATCACCTCCCCCAGAGCACACATTTGAAATCTTACCTAAGCAAGAAGATTGGGATAAAAGTCCCTCCCACTAAATTATTAGTTGTGGCATAAAATTTGGAGGCCTTAGAAATTTCTAAGGTCTCTTTTTTTGGAAATTAAAATAAATCTAATTAAGACACTTTGGCGCAGAGAAAAACCTCGTTCAAAAGAATACTATAACTTTATGCCTTATCATTGGTCCAAGTTACCATCCTCTGCTGACTTTGTTGCTAAAGAAATTGGAAATGTTGGTCTTTGCCTTTATTTAAGTTCCCACAACTCTCTTACACCGTCCGGCTTTGTTAAATTTATTTCAATCACCGCCGTTATGATGCTCATCCCTATTTTTGCTTTTCTAGGGCATACGTTTTTATGGATAATAGCCGGAACTTTAGGGTTAACCTTACTAGCCGTTTGGACAGCTTTGAAGGCTAGTTGGCGTCGGGGCAAAGTTTCTGAAGTATTGGAGATCTGGACTGATCATGTCAGACTTAAAAGAACCAACCCTAACGGTAGTATACAAGAATGGGAGGCTAACCCGTACTGGACGGAGATAAGTATAATAGAAAAAGCCGGCCCGGTACCAAACTACTTAACACTGCGCGGGAGCGGCCGAACAGTAGAGTTAGGTGCATTTTTATCAGAAGATGAGCGCCCAATACTAGCTAACGAGCTACGTGTTGTCCTCAATGCTGCCATAGGAAAGGCTTAAAGGATTTAACTAAGCTGCGACTTAACCTCACCACCAACTTTGCTGAAATCTAACTGGCCAGTATACTTTTCTTTTAGTACACCCATAACCTTGCCCATGTCCCGAATTGAGCTGGCGCCACATTCAGATATCGCTGAAGCAATAGCCTTCTCGGTCTCATCATAACTTAATTGACGTGGTAGAAACTCCTCAACGATAGTTATCTCAAACAGTTCCTGCTCGGCCAGCTCTAGCCGTCCACCCTCCTCATAGGCACGTGCACTTTCCTGACGTTGTTTCACCATTTTACTAAGTATGGCCAATAAAGCTTCGTCTGGAACACCTGACCCATTGCCGTCTGATCGCGCGTCAATATCACGATCTTTTATTGCCGCATTAATAAGCCGTAATGTCATCAATCGTGTTGCATCTTTGGCCCTCATCGCTTCTTTCAGCGACGCGCTCAATCGATCCCGCAAACTCATTCTATGCTTATCCTCATATTAGTCAGGACGAATCTATAGTGCTAGTCCACTTTTTTTACAAGAATGGCAGATTTTGGGAGTACTTGATCTCTTCAACTTCAGACTTTACGAACGGCCTAATCGATTAGGACTATTTTAATGACCATGTCATCGAAAAAAAAACTGACTGCCTGCCTTGTGCTTGCTGACGGGTCAGTTTTTTATGGCCATGGTTTTGGGGCTACAGGCATAGAAGTTGCCGAGCTTTGCTTCAACACATCAATCACAGGCTATCAGGAAATAATGACTGATCCCTCTTATGTAAATCAAATCATAACCTTTACATTTCCCCATATAGGAAACACTGGCATAACAACTCATGATAACGAAGCACTCAGCCCACACGCTTCGGGTATGGTTGTTAAATGGGATCCAACTAATCCATCAAACTGGCGCGCTCAAAGCCACCTTTCTTTATGGCTAGAATCACACAATCGTATTGCAATTGGTGGAATTGATACTCGACGCCTAACTCGAATAATTCGTAAAAATGGTGCCCCTCATGTTGCAATTTGCCACGATCCCAAAGGTATTTTTAATGTTGAAGATCTTCTAAAAAAAGCTCGTGCATTCAAAGGTCTGGAAGGCACAGATTTAGCAACAGAAGTAAGTTGTAAAAAATCTTACACGTGGTCTGAAAAAAAATGGAATTGGCCGGAAGGCTACAGCAATGAAGCTGCACCAAAGTACAAAGTTGTGGCAATTGATTACGGTGCCAAACATAATATACTTCGTTGTCTAGCGTCAGTCGGATGTGACGTTACAGTTGTACCATCAAACGCCTCCATAAAGTCTATTTTGGCGCTAAAGCCAGATGGTATCTTTCTGTCAAATGGACCAGGCGACCCAGCGGCAACAGGCGCTTATGCTGTTCCAATAATCAAATCCTTATTAACTCAGACATCTCTTCCAGTTTTTGGCATTTGTTTGGGCCACCAAATGCTAGCGCTTGCCCTAGGAGGGAAAACCATAAAAATGAACCACGGCCACCACGGTGCAAATCATCCGGTTAAAGATTTAGAAAATAACAAGGTTGAAATCACTTCTATGAACCATGGTTTTGCGGTTGATGGGAATAGCTTGCCTTCTAATGTAATAGAAACGCATATATCACTATTTGATGGCTCTAATTGTGGAATTAGGTTGAAAGACCGAGCAGTATTTTCAGTTCAGTATCACCCAGAAGCAAGCCCCGGACCTCAGGATAGTTTTTATCTTTTTGAGAAATTTGCAAGTGCAATTGAATCCGCCAAATCAGCATGACCTATTATAAAAATACTGCTGTATTTGTGAAGAGACTACTATGAAATTTGAGAAATTTTTTCACATAAAAACTTGGGTTTTTGATCTTGATAACACTTTGTATCCGCCAGAAGTTTGTCTGTTTGATCAAATAGAAGAGAAGATGCGAACATTTGTCGCCAATTTTCTTGATGTAAGCCTTGCTGAAGCCGATACTCTTCGGGCTAGATATTGGCAAAGTCATGGTACGACATTGGCTGGCATGATGGATATACATTCGATGCCACCAGAGAGTTTTCTAAAGGTTGTACATGACATAGATTTTTCAGTTGTGCCCCCATCACCATCAATTGCAAAATTGCTGGCAGCACTACCCGGTCGCAAAATTGTCTATACAAATGGAACAGAGCCTTACGCACGTAAAGTTTTGCAAGCTCGAGAACTTGAAAATGAATTTGAGGCAGTATTTGGTATTGAACATGCTAATTATCATCCCAAACCATTAGCCAAAGCTTTTAAAAAAGTATTCAATCTAGCTAATGTTACTCCTAATAATTCGGCTATGTTTGAAGATGATCACCGCAATCTTGAAGTTCCAGCTCGGCTGGGTATGAAAACAGTATTTGTATCATCAGAGCTCGAAATACCAAACTATGTTGATATCGCTCATCCAGATCTAGAATTACTCTTGTCACAAATTGTCACAACCTGCTTTCCAGAGCGCCTAAAAACAACAAATGAAGAAACATGATAGAGAGAAAAGAAATCGTTATCTCTGGAGGAGGTCTAGCTGGGCTTATTGCTGCAGCTGCCTTTGGTAATTCTGGTTATAAAGTACTCTGCATCGATCCCAAAAAATCAAAAAATAAAAGCCAACAAGAAAATTTAGATATGAGGACCACGGCATATTTGCAGCCCAGTCAGATATTTCTACAAAAGATTGGGGTGTGGCAGCTTGTCGATGGTAGTTCAGCCCCACTTAAAACAATGCGAATTATTGATGCCGCGGGTAAGAAACTGACAGTAAAAGATTTTAATTCATCTGATATTTCAGGCACACCATTTGGTTGGAATGTTAGAAACTCAGATATGCGAGCAGGGCTACTGGCTAAAATTAAAACCCTTCCAAATGTAAAATTTGAAATGGGGCTCTCAACACTATCAACTACTACACGCAGTGGTATGGCCAGAGTATCCCTAAGTAACGGACATATAGTTGACTGTAGCCTATTAATAGCTGCAGATGGACGTGATAGCTCTATTCGTACGCAAGCCGGTGTTGCTGTAAAGTATACTGACTTTGACCAATCAGCTTTAAGCTTCTCAGTGACCCATGAGGTTCCACATAATAACATCTCAACAGAAGTACACAAAACTGGTGGACCTTTTACTCTAGTACCTTTGCCTGACTTTGAGGGGAAACCTTGCTCTGCAATCGTATGGATGGATAACTCTGAAAATATGGATCAGCTAAAGAGCTTGCCTAACACTGTATTTGATAATTTAATTACAGAGCGATCAGGGGGAGTGTTGGGTAAATTAACTTCCATAACCTACTGCAACAAATGGCCAATTGTCAGCCAACTCACAGATTACTTTTATGCAGAACGTACTGCCTTTATCGCAGAAACTGCGCATGTGGTCCCACCTATTGGGGCCCAAGGCTTAAACCTAAGTATAGGTGATATTGAAGCGCTTCTACAGCTGACCGATTCATCAGCCAATGATATTGGCAGCCTTAAAGTGTTAAAAAAATATCATCAAATTCGTCGCCCAATTGCTCAATCTAGAGTAATTGGCGTTGGATTACTCAATCGCGCGTCTAAAGTTGAGGGAACCATGGCCACTCATGCACGTGCAATGGGATTAAACGCGATCCACAAAATTAAACCTCTTCGCCATGTCTTAATGCAACTCGGAATTGGTTTGCGTTGACTTAAGAAAAGCACACTTAAGTTTTTACCCATATTATTTCCATTTTATAAATTTCTCAAAGTTTATGTTTTTTATAAAGGTTGTATAATTCAAATTGGCCCAGCGAGCCTCTCTTCGCTCAATAAAACGTTGGCTTCGACGTCACCAACTCCCGGAAGGGCCATAATGCGCCGCCGCAATACCCTCTCAAAATCTGAGATGTCACGGGCAACAACACGTAAACGATAATCGTATAAGCCTAACACATGCTGTACAGTCTGAACTTCAGGTATCGCAGTAACAGCCCGTTCGAAATCCTCCAAAGAAACCCGGCCTTTTGTAGCAAGTTTTATGCCCAAAAATACCGTCACACCAAAGCCCAACGCCTCTGCATCAAGATCAATTCGTCGTCCAACTAAGACCCCTGCTTTCTTAAGAAGCTTGATACGCCGCCATGTGGCAGGTTGACTTAACCCAACTTGACGTCCTAACGCACCAGCTGATTTACTTGCATCTATAGTAAGTTCACGCAAGATTTCATAATCTATATTGTCCCAGACACTCACAACGGCAATTCTTCAGAGGTTTTCAATGTCGCCACATGCATCAAAGCTTCCAATTCAGATATATGTGGTAAATTTAATATTTCGTTTCGGTATAATTGCCGATAGTCTGACATGTCTCTGGCAACCACAGACAGACGCACATCAACCCGCCCCAAGAATGTCTGTATAGCTATCACCTGTCGGACTTTGCGGGCAGCACTTAGAAAATCATCAAAAGCTTTGGGATTGGTTTTATCGAGCGTGAAGCGGAGACTTACTTCTACCTCATAACCAAGTGCTGCCCAATCAATCACAGCATACTGGCCACGCAAAACTTTATTTTTTTTCAGGCGGGCCAACCGACGGGCCACTGTAGCCACCTGCGATTGACATCTCTCAGCAACGTCTGACATCGGTGCAACCGGATCAGATTGCAAACAGCGTAGAATACGTCGATCAAGAGTATCAAGCATGAATTTTTCATATAATGCATTAATAAAGAATACAAATAAATATTTTTAATACAAATATATAGTAAAAAATACTAATATAACTAAATAAATTTGATATTAATTAATAACCTATAAGTTGTATAAAACTAATGAGAGGATACTAACATGCGTGTTTATTATGATCGCGACTGCGATGTAAATATGATTAAAAACAAAAAAGTTGCGATCTTGGGTTACGGCAGTCAAGGCCATGCCCACGCGCTAAATTTACGCGATAGTGGCGCTAAAAATTTAGTGGTCGCTCTACGCCCAGGTTCCGCATCCACCGCTAAGGCGGAAGGTGAAGGCCTTAAAGTTATGGAAATTTCTGAAGCTGCAGCTTGGTGTGACGTGATCATGTTTACTATGCCAGACGAATTGCAGGCTGAAACATACAAAAAATATGTTCATGACAATATTCGTGAAGGCGCGGCAATAGCATTTGCTCATGGTTTAAACGTCCACTTTGGACTCATTGAGCCAAAAGCTGGGGTCGACGTGATAATGATGGCACCAAAAGGTCCTGGACACACGGTACGTGGAGAATACTCCAAAGGGGGAGGCGTTCCATGTCTTGTTGCTGTTGATAATGATGCATCAGGCAAAGCATTAGAAATTGGTCTTTCTTATTGTTCAGCTATCGGCGGTGGACGCTCCGGTATTATTGAAACAAATTTCCGAGAGGAATGTGAAACTGATTTATTTGGTGAGCAAGCCGTTCTATGTGGTGGCTTAGTAGAATTAATACGTATGGGATTCGAAACATTAGTAGAAGCAGGCTACGCCCCTGAAATGGCGTACTTTGAATGTTTGCACGAGGTGAAATTGATTGTTGACTTGATCTATGAAGGCGGCATCGCAAACATGAATTACTCAATATCCAACACAGCAGAATATGGCGAATATGTCTCAGGGCCACGAATTTTACCATATGATGAAACGAAAGCTAAGATGAAAGCTGTACTTGCTGATATCCAAAATGGAAAATTTGTACGTGACTTCATGTTAGAAAATGCAGTCGGCCAGCCGTCGTTCAAAGCAACACGCAGGATCAACGACGAGCACCAAATCGAAGCTACTGGCGAAAAACTACGAGGCATGATGCCTTGGATTTCTGCAGGTAAGATGGTTGATAAAACTAAGAATTAAGCTTGCAACGATTTCTATTAAACAATAGCAAAAATGGGGGGCCAGTCAGGTGATTGGCCCCCCTTATTATAAGAGTATCGGATTTAAAAAATGACGTCTCCAGGACTGCTCAATTGGTTTCGCATTAGCTTTATCGCAATAATATGGGGCGGCGCTTTTATGTTCGTGCGCATTGCCTTAAGTGATTTCCCACCCCTTACTTTAGCAGCTGGTCGAATTTTAATTGGAGCAATTTCACTTTACGCATTAATGCGCTTGCGCGGGTTATCATTACCCAGCTTCAAAGATGCCCGGTTATGGCGCTTCATCTTATTAGTTGCCCTTTTATCCAGCTCAATGCCGTTTGCATTGCTTAGTTGGGGTCAGCAACACGTCCCATCAGCATTTGCGGGTATGACCATGGCAGCTCTACCAATTTTTGTCTTACCCCTTGCCCATTTTTTTGTGCCAGGAGAACAGATCTACTTAAGAAAGGTAATAGGTTTTTCCGTTGGGTTTTTAGGAGCAATTTTGTTAATTGGCACCAGCAACTTAGGGGTTGCAGAGGGGAAAATTGAAACACTGGCGCGAGTTGCGTGCATCACAGCAGCTTTCTGTTATGCGTGTGGTTCTATAGCAACGCGACAGTGCCCACCAGTCAATGAGCTTGCCCTGTCCACTGGATCCCTTATCCTGGCAGCCCTAATCCTAACTCCCGTTGCTTTATTGTTTGATGGACTGCCAAAAATACCAAGCTTCACAGGAATATTGGCCATTCTCTATTTGGGTCTCATACCTACGGCATTAGCTTTCATTATAAAAGTTGCAGTCACCCGAAGCGCAGGCCCATCCTTTATGACACTTACCAACTATCAGGTGCCAGTTTGGTCAGTCATTTTTGGCAGTATATTCCTTGGAGAAATTTTACCCGTGACACTATTTGTAGCGCTTGGGCTTATTCTTCTAGGGTTGGCTATAACTCAGAAAAATATTTTTCAATCAATTTTTAGCAACGCACGGCACCCCAAAGTTTAAGGGCCTGCACAGTTTCCAAAACATCGTGCACCCGCACAAACTGAGCACCTTGTGCAACAGCCGCCAACGCGACAGCAAGAGATCCAGGCATACGCTTATTAGCGTCTTCGGCCCCCGAGATTGTACCAATAAAGCGCTTCCGGGAGGCCCCCACTAATATCAGACATCCCAAGCTGTGGAATAATCCCAAACCTCTTAAAAGAGCCAAATTATGATCTTGTGTTTTACCAAACCCAATACCTGGATCAATAATGATTTTGGTACGTGGCACACCCTGGGAAACTGCAAATTCAAGACGTGCTTCCAAATAATCGTACACATCAAGCAACACATCATCATAATTAGCATTTTTCTGCATGGTTTTTAGATCCACGGGCGAATGCATAATACAAAGTGGTACATCCTCTTTCACCACAAGATTAACCATATCACTATCAAATGAAAGCGCTGAAACATCATTGATCCAATTTCCACCAGCTTGTATCGCCAAGTCTGCCACTTCTGCTTTGCGTGTGTCTATTGAGACAGGCAAAGATGATACCTTCCGCAAAGCTTGAATTACTGGATAAGTTCGACTGATTTCTTCAGCAGCTTCAACAAACTCTGCTCCAGGACGAGTGCTTTCACCACCGATATCTATAATGTCAGCACCATGATCAAACATCATAATTAGGTGTTTTTCAGCAGCTAAAACAGTATCATATTTCCCACCATCAGAAAAGCTATCTGGTGTTGTATTCAGAATACCCATAACCTGGGGCCGATGCATTTGAGGCAAGCCAACGTTTCCTCGTGGTTCAATCAATTGATGCAAAAGGGCTTTTGATAAATCTGTAGCAGGGCAAATACTAGGTGGTTTCCCACGCTGCAAAACTTCAACTTTGGTAAATCGGCACCAGCCACCTGCTAATAAATAATCGCCATATTCTTCGACTAAAGGTCTGATGTATTTCTTCATAAGTCTGCCACATCTACGGCAGCCTCTCGTGAAATTTTCAAATCACCAGTAGGAGTTTCACCAACGAACACAACCTGCACAGCTTGAATTTCTTGAGCAAACCACTCAACTAAAACAGCAAGATCTTTAGTTTCCAGCGGTGGGCCATCAACAGCATCCAACACAATCTTTGATGGTGCCCAGACGCTAATCTGATCATGCCGCATGCCCCAATCAAGTTCAGTCTTAGTTCCTACAACCACACATCTATCATCGAAACTGGCCAAAACCCACGCATTTTGCTCAATAGCAAGAAGGTCGATCCGACGTTGTACCATTTTGTGTCGCTTGACCTTGGGCGATAATACGCTCGGAGCGCCAACACAAATAACAACAGGACGATCATTAGCCTCAGCTGCAGAAAGCCAGTCTAAAAGTCGCGGACTATTAATAGCTGAATTTGATAAGAAAAGTACAATTGGGTGCGGGGTATCTGCCAATGTGCGTAGCCCCTCGTCTCCAGATTTAGATCGCACAATCTCTACGCCTAAATTCCCTGGGCCACGGTCTATTTTTTCAATTCGAACAAAGACGCGTAAAGCTTGGGGCTCAATCAATATTCGATTAGCCACTCGGTCCGCTAAAGTTTCAAGTAAATTTAGCCGTTCTTCAGAAAGCTCGCCTTCAATTGCCTCCGTCACACGGTCATAAGATAATATCCGGTCGACATCATCTTCAATCCTAGAGTTTACAGACTGAACCTCGACAACAACATTGAACCTAATACGTTGAGTATTACCCCTCTCGGTCTGAAAAGCACCTATTTCGACCTCTATGATATGGTCACGCACCGAAATTCGGTCATAAGGCTCTGGACTAGAAGTTTGAGCTCGAGACAGCAGATTTCCAAATGCAGTTTCAATATCGTCTGTCATATTGTTTCTTTCCCCATCTTTATAAAATTAGGAGTTAGGCGAAAATTAAATTTAGTGAATTACAAATAAAAACTATTAGTTATGAGTATCAGAATTTAAGCTGGGGAACCGGCCCTAATATGACATCCAATCTTTTAAAACACGGTTCGCCTACTTTCATCATTAACTAATCTAGTGTACAAATTTATTAATCTAAAACACGCAGGCTATTTCTAGTCTATACTAATATTTACCATTTTTTTGATTAAATTAAGAAGTCACATTACTATTTATTTTTATCAAATATTGCACATTGTGCAGCCGCAAGGCGTGCTACAGGCACCCTAAATGGTGAGCAGGATACATATGTAAATCCACATTTTCGAAAGAAAGATATTGCTTCAGGGTCACCACCATGCTCGCCACAAATTGATAAAATAATTTCTGGCCGCGCTGCACGACCACGCTCCGCACCCAGTGTAAGCAGTTCACCAACTCCATCCGTATCTATACGATGAAACGGGTCCTCCTCATAAACGCCTTGCTGAACATATGAGGACATAAATCGTCCAGCATCATCACGCGACAGCCCATAAGTCATTTGCGTGAGGTCATTTGTACCAAAGCTTAGAAATTGAGAGTAGTTCGCTATTTCTCCAGCACGCAAGGCAGCTCGTGGTGTCTCAACCATGACACCAAGAGAGTAGTTGAAACTTCTTCCGCGCTCTACCCGCACCGCCGCAGCGGTAGCGTCTATACGTGTTTTTACCAATTCAACTTCACGACAGGCAGATACGAGTGGGATCATAATTTCTGGCTCTACTTCAACACCGCTATCAATTGCAGCCTCAAAAATTGCACGAGCTTGCATATCATAAATTTCTGGGACTGTGATCCCTAATCTTACCCCACGAAGCCCCAACATAGGGTTGTATTCAGACATCTGCGCCACCCGTTCTGTAACTTTTGATAATGGCAAATTCAAAGTTTCAGCCAAATCACGTAATCCTATACGATCGGCTGGTAGAAACTCATGTAGCGGAGGATCTAGTAAGCGGATACAAACTGGTTTTCCCTCCATAATCTGAAAAAGTTCAGTAAAATCGGCACGTTGCATTGGCAAAAGACGCTCAAGTGAAGTCGCACGATCTGCTTCATTTTCTGAAAAAATCATTTCTCTCATAACTGAGAGACGATCTGCCTCAAAGAACATATGCTCACTGCGACAAAGTCCAATACCATCAGCATGGAAGTTTTTTGCTGTTTGCGCGTCTCGCGGTGTGTCTGCGTTTGCACGGATGCCAATATCACGCAATTCATCAGCCCAAGTCAAAAGCACTGTTACCGCATCATCCAACCCTGCCTCTACAGTTTCAACATGTCCGACGAGAACTTCACCTGATGTTCCATCCACCGTGATTATATCTCCTTCACGGAAAATTTGGTTACCACGTCCAATTACGGTGCAGTTCTGCCCGTCAATACTCATGTCTGATGCACCAACAACACAGGGCAGTCCAAGACCACGTCCAATAACTGCCGCATGACTGGTTACGCCACCCCGCTCCGTCATAACTGCCACTGCTGCGTGCATTCCTCGGATATCTTCAGGACCAGTTTCACGACGGACTAAAACAGCGGCTTCGTCGCGAGCAGCACAGGCTTGGGCTGCAGAAGCGGTAAACACAATTTTTCCAGTTGCCGCACCAGGACTTGCAGATATGCCTTTCGCCAATACAGTACGTGGCGCATTAGGAGCTACTTGCCTATGGAGTAGCTCAGACAATGCTTTTGGATCCACACGCATGAGTGCCTCTTCACGCGAAATTACTCCATCATTGGCCAAATCAACAGCAATATGTACAGCGGCGCGAGACGACCGAACAATTCGTACCGCATCTAATATTCTAAGTTCACCGTTCTCTACCGTGAATTCAATTTGCATCTCTTCACGCAAGCGTTGCCGCGCCAAAAGCGAGTGTGCCAGAAGCTGTCCAAATACCTCAGGACAGGTTTCTTCAAGAGATGGCCCGCGTGGATCTTTGCCCAGGTAAAGTGAACCAAGCTGACGATCTAAAGACTCCCTACCCTGCGATTGCCTCAAATAGCGGCCATGAATTTCTGGTCGTCCAGTATCAGAAGATGCAAATTGAATTACACCTGAGCCACATTCACCACGTCCCACACCAATGGCCATAGCTTGCACAACCAATCCAAGTCCTGCGTCTCCAGGTGCACCTTTAGCTTGACGTAAAAGCCGCGCACTTGTCCCCTCCCATGCGCGCGCCATTGAGCGCAAAACGTTTACCAACTGTTCATCCACATCCTGAGGGAAAGGTTCAGCGGCCTCATCCTCATATACCCCTAAAGCACTCTCCACATCCTCAGTGGTGGGCGATTCAGGATCTTCAAACGCGTCTGAGTCAAGTCGCGCCACGTGTGTCGCATATGAATTGATAAACCGGAGATAGAGTATTGATGCTGGTGTTTCACCTAAGGTTTCACATAAGTCACTAAATTTCTTGTCATTCATTCCAATGTTTAGAATGGCGCCAGGACCACCCCAATCTGGACTGCCAGACGATGGCCGAACTGATAGCAGTGGGCTCTGATCAAAGTGGGGAAGAACTAAGTTCGGGTCAATTGCATTCCCCGTCGCGATATCGTGGACCGCTAGGAATGAGAGCGCTACGGTTGTTGGTATTGGCATCTCAAGCCGTATCAAGCGTTGTGCGCACTTTGCGCGTCCACCGTAGGCGGCTGACGTCATAGGAGTAGTGTTTGAAATTAGCACAACCGGTGCGTATATCTGATCACTTTCCACGGCGGCATCCCTTTCAGAATATAGCATAGGCACTTGTTATTTTAGTACAAGAAGGCTGTGATTAGCCTTCCAGTTTGGAGAGATCTGCGACAGACAGGCAAGTGGTTCTTATACGGCTGAGTAAGTTTAGGCGGTTGCGCCGGATCATAGCGCTGTCTGCATTGATTTTTACTGCCTCAAAGAATTGATCAATTGGGCCGCGCAATGTCGCAATAGCTGTCATTGCACTTAAAAAATCTTCTGAGTCAATCGAAGTTTTTATTTGAGCATCAACCTTATCTAACGCAGCAAACAGCATTTTTTCGGCGTCACTCTCTGCAAATTTTATGTCTGCTCCATAGCTATACTCAACCCCATCTTTTTTTTCAGCCTGACTCAAAATATTATTAGCCCGCTTGAAGCCTTGGACTAGGCTTTCACCGTCATCTGTAGTCAGCATAGTCTGCAAAGCCCTTGCACGTTTAGCCAGCAAGGAAAGGTCATCGCTACTGGGCATCGCAATGCAAGCATCAATCACGTCATGACGAATGCCCTCCTCCCGCAAGAAGCCTTTCAACCGTTCTTGAAAAAATTCAATTAAATCATTGGCGCCTGAGCTTACTCCTGTGGATTTTACAATTACAGTAAGAGGCAGTGTTAACTCATTTACCATAATCAACCGGATCACCCCAAGCGCTGCACGGCGGAGAGCGAAGGGATCTTTAGATCCTGTTGGCTTTTCATTAATCGACCAAAACCCCATAAGCATGTCGAACTTATCTGCTAAGGCTACAGCCACCGACACAGGCGCCTCCGGCACGTCGTCTGAGGGACCAAGCGGCGAGTAATGAGCTTCGCAGGCTTGGGCGATATCAGCCCCCATGCCTGCCTCCAATGCATAATAGCGGCCCATCAACCCCTGAAGCTCGGGGAACTCATACACCATCTCAGAACTTAGATCTAACTTGGCTACAAGAGCTGCTTTTTCTGCAATATCCGCGTCAGCCTTAACAAAAGGTGCCAATTCTCGTGCTAAAGCGGCAATACGCTTAATTCGATCAGACTGACTTCCTAATTTATTATGAAAAGTTACGTTTTCTAAAGAATTCTGCCATTTCCCCATACCAGCTTTAGCCTCACGCAGATCATTTTCCCAAAAAAACTTCGCATCGGCCAAACGCGCTGCAAGTACCTTTTGATTGCCCTTAAGGATCGTAGCGCCCTGATCAGGAGTTTCTATATTTGCTACAGTTACAAAGCGTTCAATTCTGCCAGTCTTAGTATTGGATACTGAGAAAAACTTCTGATGTTCCTTCATGGAGGTTTTCAGCACCTCCGGTGGGAGGTCTAAAAAATCATTATCAATCTGACCCTGCAGAACCACTGGCCATTCAACAAGACCTGAAACTTCAGCCAAAAGATCTACATCTTCAACTACATCCTGACCCAAGGCAAAGGCTTGATTGGTCGCCTCCTGCCAGATTACGGCGCTTCGCTCATCAGCCCGCAAGATTACTTTAGCGCGTTTTAATTTGGCCTCATAATCATCAAACCCGTTAACCATAAAAGCATCAGGGGCCATAAAGCGGTGACCTCGTGTAGTATTGCCCGCCAATATGCCATCAACTTCAACTGGGACTATCTGAGTTTCAGCTTCACCGGACAAAAGGCATAAAATCGACTGCAGAGGTCGCACCCAACGCAAACTACCATTTCCCCAGCGCATGGACTTTGGCCAAGGAAAATTTCGAATTGTAGCCTCCAAAACCTCCGCTATAATCTCAGTTGCAAGACGGCTAGGTCTAATAATTGTAGCAAAAAAAGCTTGGCCTTTCTTGTCATCTCTAATTTCAAGATCTTCCATCTTCAAACCAGAACCGCGCAAAAATCCCTGGATCGCCTGTTCCGGCGCACCAACCTTAGGGCCCTTGCGCTCTTCTTGAACTGTGGGACTAGCCTCACTAAGGCCCGCCACAGCCAAGGTTAAACGCCGTGGTGTGTGAAAGGCTGCCGCATTAGTATAGGTGAGCCCAGCATTAACCATACCAGTAGTAACCAGTTTTTTAAGACTATCAGCTGCTTGGGCTTGCAATCTTGCTGGAATTTCTTCTGAAAAAAGTTCTATTAAAAGATCAGGCATTATTGATCCCTTTCTGGGCAATTTTCAGAAGCCTGTGAACCGTCATAAAGTTTGTCACCACATTCATTGATTTGATGCCATATAAAACCACGGCCATCATCATATAGCGCAACGATGCGGTCGATCCCAAATTCTAAGTTTGCCTCACCCATATAGGCGGTGGCAGTGCCCGATTTCAAATTTTTACCTATTTCGTTTGCGTCAAAGCATTCAAACCAATTTGGTGCGTTGCGAGGTTCAGGGTTTTCAACAGTAGTAAAAGTCTCATTTAGCACTTCAGTACTTAGCCTTGTGTTGAAACAAGCCCGGTATCGGATCGGGCTACTATTGGCATCGATTCCAGAAAAATCTGAAACAGGTATAATCTCAGGCTTGCCAGTCGCAATTGAGGTTAGCGAGACACTTCCCTCTGAAAAAGATTCATAATATCCATAAATCTGCGCATAATAAACGCCTATCCCAAAGGCTGCTGTAATTCCTAATATACCACCACTTACGACTTTCCCACTTACAGGCATCAGATGGCGCCTGCTGCAGAAGTTTTCACAAATGCATCAGCACATTTAGTCGCTAAGGCCCTCACACGGCCAATAAATGCCTGCCGCTCTGTTACAGAGATAACGCCTCGGGCATCCAGAAGGTTGAATATGTGACTAGCTTTGATGCATTGATCGTAGGCTGGATGCGCCATGATGATATCGATCCCCGTTTTTGGATCTAAGTAGTCTTGGGCCAAAATATTTTCGCATTCCACTTCCGCTTCTTCAAATTGCTTAAGTAGGACCTCTGTATTGGCTACATCAAAATTCCAACGGGCGTATTCTTCCTCAGTTTGTTTAAAGATATCACGGTAAGTCATCGGGATCATAGATGAGGGGTCATTGAACGGCATATCCATTACATGATCCACACCTAATACATACATCGCCAGGCGTTCCAAACCATAAGTCAACTCTCCCGATACTGGTAGACAATCATGGCCACCAACCTGCTGGAAATAGGTAAATTGAGATACTTCCATGCCATCGCACCAAACCTCCCAACCTAGACCCCATGCTCCCAAAGTGGGACTTTCCCAGTCATCTTCCACAAAACGGATGTCATGCAATGCCATATCGATACCAATGGATTCCAGACTTCCCAGATACAACTCTTGTAGATTATGCGGGCTTGGTTTGATCAATACTTGATATTGGTAATAATGCTGTAGCCGGTTCGGGTTCTCTCCGTAGCGTCCATCTGTTGGCCGTCTTGAAGGTTGCACATAGGCAACTGCCCATGACTTTGAGCCTAAGGCGCGCAATGCAGTAGCTGGGTGAAAGGTCCCAGCACCCACTTCCATATCATAAGGTTGCAATATCGCGCATCCCTGTTCAGCCCAGTAATTTTGAAGGCGCAACATAATTTCTTGAAATGATTTAGGGGTGCTCATGTAATCCTCGGCTGGTGGCATAATGCCTGAATAGGCTTTGCGCATGTCAGCGTCAATCAATCCGCCAGTGCTAAATCTACCCATCTCAGAAAAGTTTACAAAGTCACCTTGATTTGACACTCAAACAGACAAATAACAGTACAAATTCTTGCAAGGGCAAATAAATGCAACGGGCCATCCACCATTTAGCTATTTTTATTTTTCTTGTTTGGGGACACTCAGCGATAGGGCAACTCGCCCCTGATCAATATGTTTGGATTCAAGTCGAGGCTCGACCTGATCTCAAATCTGCAATGAACCGTATCAAAGTATATAGAACGAAAATTTCGAACGTTGTTGGATTTGAAATTGAAGGTGGATGGTTTGGGATTACCCTTGGGCCATACAAATCACATATTGCTGATGCCTTATTAGCAGAATTTAAGGAAAAAGGGTTAATTCCGCCTGATAGCTTTGTTGCTCGTAGAGTTACCTATGGTAGCCAATTTTATACGCCCCGAACTAGCAGCCCACAATTAATAGCTGAGCAATCATTAAATCAGGCAGAGATAGAGACCACTACTCAAGTTGTTACAGAAATAGCGATTGCCACAGAAACTGCTACAGAGTTAGAGTTAAGTGACGCAGAAAAATTAGAAATTACAAAAATCTCCGAGAACGCTCTTACCTTTGATGAAAAAAAATATCTGCAGAGAGCACTAGCGTGGGCCAACCATTATCAGGGCGCAATTGATGGGCTTTACGGGCCTGAAACCCGACAGGCAATGCTAGACTGGCAAATTAAAAATAGGTACCCACACACCGGTTTTATGGCTCCGGCTGAACGCAGTTTACTCCTTAATAAATATACTTCAGTAATTAGCAAACTCAATTTGGTACAAATATCTAATTTGAGAGCTGGCATTACGCTTTTGGTCCCAAGGGGAATTTTGGGACCAGCAAAATACGAAGCGCCTTTTGTCCGCTTTGAGGCCACTGATAATAGTAACACTCAAATTATATTGATAAGCCAAGCGGGTGATGCCACGCGCTTGAAAGCTTTATTTGAGGTGATCCAAACTTTAGACATAGTTCCAAAGGGAGGAATACTGAACTTAGGTGAGGCAGGCTTTAGTATCGAGACATCGAACAACGAACTTTTCACAACTGGTTTTGCAAAATTGATCGATGGTAAGATAAAGGGTGCAATTTTAGTTTGGCCCTCTGAAGACGAAGCACGGAGGCTCCGACTAAAAGCACAAATATTCGATAGCTTTGGTAGCCTTGGAGGCGTCCTCCCCGAAGCCGAATTCTTCGAGACCGGACTTCTACCAAAAGATTTAATATCTGGACTAAAAATTCGTCAGCCTATTTTTGCGCGCTCTGGCGTCTTCTTAAATGCAGAAGGCGTGGTCTTAACAGCCAATCGAGATTTAGAACTTTGTGGTTCCATAGAGTTGGGGTTTGGAACTCAAGCTAAGGTGAAGGCTTTCAACTCACATCTCGCAGTACTCACTCCTATGGAAAAAATTTCACCCCCAGGAATTACGTCCTTCCAATTAGGACCACTAAAAGCGCCGCGTCGGATTACAGCCGGAGGCTATTCTTTTGGTGGCTCATTAGGGGCTCCAACACTGACACGCGGCCTCTTGCAAGAATTAGGAGACCTTAGCGGTAATGACAAAATTTCTCGCCTACAAATAGACACATTGCCGGGTGACGCCGGTGGTCCAATCTATGACAGCGGCGGGAACGTTATAGGTATTTTACTTCCAAAAAGTGCAGAAACCGAAAGACAATTGCCAAATAATGTTAATTTTTCTGCAAATTGGAATTTGATTTCTTCTCTTCTTAATGAGGCAAATATATCAATTTCTTTAACAGAGGACAAACCCCATCCAGACCTCATTAGCCTATCAGATGCGGCCAAAAATACGATCGCACTTATAACGTGTTGGGAATAGAGGAATTCAAATTTGGCAAATTATCAATTATCCAAGTCTTCTGATATTAATGCACTGCTTCTAATATTAAGATAAGATCTCTGGTGTAATATGGATTAACATTGGCCTATCTGACGAAAACGCGTCAAGCACTACTCTTTGCATTTCGTCCAGAGTTTTGGGTGCAGCAGCGTATGCACCGTACGCGAGAGCTAATTGAACAAAATCAGGGTTTTTAGCAGTCACTGCATTTGGAGCTATTTGCGCCCTTCGCATGCTATCTTCAATTTCTTTAAGTTTGCCATTGTCCCACACAATAATTGGTAATGGCTGTTTTAATTCAACAGCGGTCCCCAGTTCCTGAACTGTGTACTGAAAGCCATAGTCCCCAGCAATTGCCATTGTGGGGTGATTAGGCCGCGCTACTGCGCCTCCAATGGCCGCTGGCAACGCATATCCTAAAGTACCGAAACCAGACGGATGATGCCAATGCCCAGGTCGGGTCATTGGCCAAACTTCCTTAGCAACATATGCTAGTTGAGTCATATCAGAGTAGATCATGGTATCCTCTGGCACTACCGCCCGTAAAGCATCCACAATGGCGATGATCCCTGAACGCTCTGCCTCAGTTTCAGAACGCCATAAAAGTTTCTGGCTCTCCACGCTTGCGGCGGCCCAATCAGAAACAGAAATTGACATAGCTTTAAGCAAGCCAATCATAGCAATATTTGCACGCGCCTTAATTACCACATCCGCACGATGCTCATCACTCAAGCACTCAGGGTCGATATCAATGCGATAAAGAGGACAGGAGTGTCCCAATTCATTGCGCCACAGATCTACCTCAGCCAGTTCCGTACCAATGGCAACAATGCAGTCTGCTTGTGACATAATTTGTCGCGAGCTAGGCCTTGCTAAGGCTGCCCCATAATTCAATGGATAGTCCCAAGGAACGACACCTCGACCAGCATAGGTTTCAAAGCACGCAGCGCCACAGGTACTTAACACCTGAGCTAATTCAGTCTGTGCCTGAGCAGCTCCACCACCAATTATAAAAAGTGGGTTTCTAGCCTCAGCTAGTACTTTGGCTAGTAATTTAATATTCGGATGCGCCACATCAGAATCCTGAACTACCGTACATATTTGTTTGGGAGGGCTGCTAGTTTTTTCTTCTAAAAGGTTTATCGGTATTTGGATATGCTTGCTGCGTGGGCGTTGAGCTTTGAATTCCATAAACGCGCGTTCGATCAATCCATAAGCAGCCTGAGCATTATTTGCCTGATAAGACCAATCACAAACACAGCCAGCGGCTGTTTCTTGGTCCAACATCTGATGTAATTGCCCTCGACGCATAGCCGTCTCATCCAAGCAGCTTGATAAAACCAGGACAGGGATAGAATCAGAATAGGCTTGGCCCATTGGCGTCATAATATTACAGAGGCCTGGGCCAGTAATAACGTATGCAACCCCCGGTTTACCACATGCCCTTGCGTAACCGTCTGCCATGAATCCAGCACCCTGCTCATGACGAGCTAAAATATGTCGAATTCCAGCTTCCTCAATACCTCGGTACATCTCCTGATTATGAACACCAGGAATGCCAAAAATTACATCTACGCCTCGTGCCCTCAAGTTATACGAAATTTGAGCGCCTAGCGATTTTTTATCAGGCATCAATTTCTCCAAAATCTAATTGTAAATAGAGCATAAACCGCGAGCAATTCGAGCCGCCCAAGCAGCATAGTTATTGCTAAGATCCATTTAGCAGCTCCACTTATACTACTATAATTTCCCGTTGGCCCTATTATTTCACCCAAACCAGGTCCGATATTTCCCAAAGCGGCTGCGGCCCCAGAGAGCGCTGTCAATGTATCCAGACCAGTGAATACCAAGGCCATAGCCGAGACCCCTAGTGTCACAAAAAAAATCACAAAAAATGAAATGACAGAATTTACAATATCCAATCCAACAAGACGCCCCTGATATCGCAAGTTAAACACGCCGTTTGGACTGTTAATTTTACGCAGTTGCATCCGAATTGCTGAAAACAATAGTTGATAACGGAAGACTTTTACTGAGCAAGAAGTAGAGCCAGCACAACCTCCAACTAGGCCAGCATAAAAAAAGACTACTATAGCGGCCGACCCCCAGGTGCCATAATCTGCACTCACGTAGCCAGTACCAGTCACAATTGAGACCACATTAAACAGCGCTTTACGAAATCCAAGTTCACCAGTTAAAGAGCTATCTTGCCATAAAACCAAAGTCAGAAAGGCTACTAAAAATATTAGTATTATAAAGAACATGCGCACCTGTGTATCTTTAAAAACAGACAAGGGTTGCCCATTTATAAGCTGGACATAGCGTACAAATGGTAAAGCGGCTAAACACATAAAAACAGTGCCTGCGTACTCTGTCGTTGCTCCAAACCTTACAAAAGATGCGTCATAGGAGGAAAATCCACCAGTAGCGATTGTTGTCATAGAGTGTAAAACAGCATCAAAAGTGCGCATTCCAGACGCCAAGTAAACAAACGCACACGCACCCGTCAGTCCAATATAAAGCCAAGCAATCTGAGCGGCAATTTCTGTAGCGCGCGGTAAAATTTTTCCAGAAGTATCAAAGCCCTCTGATCGAAAGATTTGCATGCCACCAACTCGCAACTCTGGTAGGAATACCATCGCAACCACAATTATCCCAATACCACCTATCCACTGCAAAATAGAGCGCCATAAAAGTAGACCATCTGGCAAATAATCTAAGCCAGTAAAGACGGTGGCCCCTGTAGTAGTAAGTCCTGACATCGCTTCAAAAAATGCATCTGTGTAGCTGGCATCGGTAGCACCTAAAACAAAAGGCAAGGCACCAAAAATTGGTAAGGCCACCCAAACCCCTGTTGTAAGTAAGAAAGTTTGTTGAAGGGAAAGGCCACTAGCTTTTTGACGTCGGGTAGCCAAATACACCATACCACCCATGAGTACGGTGATTAAAAATGATTCAAAGAATGCACCCGAATGCCCATTACCGCGCGAAAAGTCTAATAGTAACGGAAAAAGCATGGTGAGGCCGAGGAAACTCACCAACATTCCGATTACATTAAAAACAGGACGTACATCAAACATGGCGCCAGCGTTGGCGCTGAATTGGGATTAAGTCAAGCAATCAGCCAACATGAAATAAGCTGTCAAAGGTGCGTGGATCTAAGCTGTTTTGCGCGAAAGTTGTACCTTGCGTCAACACGGAAATAGCGTCGTGACTGTGTAAACTTTCCTGGTGGCTGGCAATTACCCGAAAGTCACCAACCCTTGGATCCTGCTGAAGCTGCTCGTAAAATAAGCGTGCGGCATCTTCCACAAAAATTGGATTAGCAGCGTTGAGTTCTGCAAATGCCTGTTCATCCTCACGTTTGACCATAACCTGAGTTTCAGTTGGAACTGCCTTGCGACAAAGATCAATTAAATCCTCAAACCATAGGCAGTCAGTCTCCAGATTAACTACGACCGATATTCTGGCAACGGAGCGTTGAGAATGCGGAGTTGCTAGCTGACCACGCTCAGAGCGAGCGTGTTCAGATAACTCAAGTGAGCATGGGCAGGTGGACGAATATACATAATCTAAGTGAACAATTTTTTGGCGCTGCCCATCAATTTCAACTAGTTCCAGCGCTAATTCATAATACTGGTAGCCGCTCAACTCACTGCGCAAACTTCTTACTTTCAGTGGAAACGAAAAGCGCATTTGAATTCGGGCGTCAAAACTTTCAAGGTCAGTCTTATAATCATCTAATGCTCGCTCGATAACATCAAAGCTGAAAGTCTTTTCAGCTTGCCGATAAAATGTACGCATGATGCGTGACATGTTTATCCCTTTTTTATCTGCATCAAGCGAAACCGTACCAGTCACTGAGGTCTCCAGTTGCAGCGAACTGCCATCTCGCGTCTGAAAATTGATTGGCAACCGAAAATTTGAAATTCCTACATGTTGGATATGCTGCTTTGCCCCCCGTATCAAAGAGGAGGAGCCATTTTGCAGGTCAGGCAAGCTATCTTTATAACCTTGATCAGCTACAAAATCTTTTGGATAAGATCGCTTCAAATCGGGGTAAACATTCAATAAATGCCCAGGCAGAGGGCTCTCTCTCAAAGTATCAATCTCATGCAGCTCTTTTTTAGTTGCTGTACTAGCCCAGCGTCGCAGAATAGTAAGTGCTCTTTCTGCATCGGCTCTAGTCAGCGAAGCATCCACATCTTTTGAATGAATATTCACGGCAATTTCCCCTTCTATTAGGTGCGGGCCTTCTCCGATATTATGGAGATTGGTAGTATAGAGTTCAACGACTTTTTAAATATTTAGTTCGCCTATAAGGAATTCAAGAACCTAATCAAAATTATTTATCCCTAAGTGCTACATACAACCTGATTTAAAAGACAGAGGCTAGATCAAATGTACAAAAAAACAGAAAAATGCATGGCTTAAAAATTGGCGCCAAGGGTGTTTTCACTGCACTAGGCTTTTAGTTAAAACTAAACTTGAAAAATTTACATTAATATTACTCTTTTTTATCGCTTGCAAATTTACTTAGTAGTCGTCCCTGCATAAGAAGAAATGCAAACAGTGCTGCCGTGAGACCAAAGGTCTTGAAATACACCCAAATCTCCGTTGAAAAAGACCTCCATATCGCCTCATTTAATAATGCCAATCCAAAGAAAAAAAGTGCAAATCGGCGGGTGAGCAACATCCAGCCTTCGTCTCGCAGCGGTAGCATTTCTTGCATGACTAACCGTAGATAAGATTGTCCTCTTATAAGTCCAAAACCCAAAATTCCACCAAATAAAAGGTAAATAATAGTAGGTTTCATTTTAATGAAACGGTCATCATTGAACCAAACCGTTAATCCGCCAAAAACTGTCACTAAAACTGCAGTAATAATTTGCATTGGTGATATTTTTCCAGTGAGCCACCATAAAACAACAGTTGAAATCAAAAGTAACGGAATAAAAAATAGGGTGACAATGATGAAACCCTGATAGTCATTTCCCCCAATACTGTAGAAGCTATCTTTCATTTTCATATAGGCAATAAAGAATGCCACAATTGGACCAAACTCCAGCGACGGCTTAACCCATTTAGGCAATTTATCATCAGACATGGTGTGTAGTCCTTTTTTTAATCTAGAAATTCAACTATCACAGCGCCTAGTGCAATCAAAGCCATCATTATCAATCTATTTAGTGCCACCCGGTCTTTTGGAAAAGTTAGCCAATTAGTGCGGCAAATATAATTGAGGTCTCATGTAAAATTACTGCCTCACTGACCTTATTCAGCCTTGTGGTTAGTAGTATTAATCCAAATGAAACAACTGCCAGAAAGCCACTTGTCGGGCCCCTGCACACAAGGCCCTGACCCTTGAACGAGATTCCATTCCGTCTTGCATATTCTAAGCTATGATCCCGTCAGGGCGTTGGCAAAATCTTGCGGGTCAAATGCGTCCAAATCATCAATCTGCTCACCAACACCAATAGCGTGGATTGGTAGGGCAAATTTATCAGCTAATGATACCAGTACACCACCCTTCGCTGTGCCGTCCAATTTAGTCATAATGAGGCCCGACACATCCGCCAGTTTTTGAAATACCTCAACTTGGTTCAGTGTGTTTTGACCGGTCGTTGCATCCAGAACTAAAAGTGTGTTGTGGGGTGCAGTTGGGTCTTTCTTTTTTATTACTCGTACAATTTTAGCTAATTCTTCCATCAAATCCGTTCGGTTTTGTAGACGACCCGCCGTATCAATCATCAGTAAATCCACGCCGTCAGTTTCGGCCTGCGTCATGGCCTCAAACGCTAAGCTGGCAGGGTCAGAGCCCTGAGGCGCGGTCAAAACTGGAACTCCAGCCCGGTCTCCCCAAACTTTAAGTTGTTCAACCGCGGCCGCACGAAACGTATCCCCAGCAGCTATAACAACCGACTTACCAGCTTTTTTGAACTGGCTGGCTAATTTTCCAATGGTTGTCGTTTTACCAGAGCCATTCACGCCGACCACAAGTATCACTTGGGGGGTCTTTTCATAGATAGGCAATGGCCGAGAAACAGGTTCCATGACGCGGACAATTTCTTGAGATAATGCCATTTTGATATCTGCCGTTGAAAGCTTTTTTCCAAAACGTCCTTCCGCTAAGTTGGCGGTAATCTGAACAGCGGTATCTACCCCCATATCTGAAGATATTAGTAATTCCTCTAACTGCTCCAGCATGTCATCATCCAAAAGTCGACGTGGGGTGCGCGCAAATATACCAGTTTTTTCAGGCAAGGGATTAAGAGACTTTGTGTCAACTTTAAGCGGCTCATTAGGCTCTTCACTTACTGGCACCCCTGGGCTGCTAGGTATAAGATTCTCAACCTCTTCTATTTCCTCAAAAGGCAGCGGTGGCGCATCAGAGTTGGAAATATTTTCTTGGCCTGCAACATCAATATTCTGATTTAAATCACCACTACTCGTTTTTTTACTATTCAGGACTACCTGAGTTTCAGATTCTGGCTTTTCATCAACGATAGCATCCAAGCCAGCTTCCAGCTTCGCCGACGATTTAAAAAGCTTAGCTTTTAATTTTTTAAAAAAAGACATTTAGATATTCCAAGTACTCACAATAGCTGGCCTTGCTCTGGTGGCTTTAATTTCTTAGCTTTATTACCGCCCAAAATAGAGGTGGGATATACTGGGAGGTGACCATCAATAAATTCAATTTCAAGGGTCTTAGCAAGTTTTGCGTCAGCGACCCCAGTTATTAACGACGCATCTGATCGCACAACTGCATATCCTCGCCTCAAAGTTTCACGGTAACCAAGAGTTTCACGTAAGCGATCTGCAGCACCCAATAAACTTCGAAGTTCCATTATCAAACGGTTAAAGTTTTTTCTTAAATCTAAACCACTATCATTGAGGTCTCTTCGTAATCTTTTTGTATGATCAACCAGAGGCGTAGCCTTCAGACTGGCAACCGCGATGTTTAATGTTTGGTGGGCTGAGGCAATCTGGCGAACCAGGGCTGGTTGTAAGCGGTTTCCCATTATTTCCATTTGTCGATTTTCACTTTTAAGCAGCTGTGACACCGAAATAGGTTTAATTTGTGCTGCAGCTTCTCTCAATCTAAGCTGTTGACGTTGCATCAAGTTACGCAAAGCCAGTGGTAGTCTACCTTCCCAAATATCTAGCCGCTGTTGGGGTTGCGTTATTAAATTTTCCGGTCGCGGCAGTGCCCGAGCTACATCAACTAATCGTTGCCTATGGCGGGCCATTATATTGACCAAGGCCTGCGCGGCCCGTGCATTCATCGAGTTTATTTCTGCGAGTAGCTCAAGGCGCACCGGTACTGCCAACTCCGCTGCAGCTGTGGGCGTTGGTGCACGCATGTCGGATACAAAATCAATTAGGGTAGTATCTGTTTCATGCCCTATTGCCGATATTAATGGTATTGTCGACGCCGAAGCTGCACGCGCAACGATTTCTTCGTTAAAGCCCCAAAGATCTTCAATTGAGCCTCCACCACGCGCCACAATAATCAAGTCAGGCCTTGGCGGTACTCCTTCTGTTTTTAAGGCATTAAATCCCTCTATCGCACGAGCAACTTCAAAGGCGCAGTTACTTCCCTGAACAGCCACAGGCCACACCAGAACCTTTCGAGGAAAACGATCACGTAATCGGTGCAAAATATCTCGAATTACAGCGCCCGCTGGGGAGGTAACCACCCCAATAACTTCCGGTAAAAAAGGCAGAGAATATTTTCTAGTTCGATCAAATAAACCCTCTGCTTCCAGAGCAATTTTCCGTTTTTCCAGCATAGCCATGAGTGCGCCAACACCTGCAACTGTGACATCATCAACGTTGAGGTTATATTTTGACTGTCCTCCAAAGGCTGTCATTTTACCTGTTACGACAACCTCTAGACCCTCTTCTGGTAATACTGATAGTTTTTGAACCTGGCCCTTCCAAGTTGTACAGGCCAATGAATTTCTATCATCCTTGACGTCAAAATACATGTGGCCAGAACGGGCTAGCACGACTCGCCCAACTTCACCCTTGACCCGAATACGGCCAAACTCAGCTTCAAGTGAACGTTTAACAGCAGCAGAGATCTCAGAAACAGTAAACTCATGCGCATTTTCACCCTCACGCGGGTCATCAATAAGATCAGACATTGTGATACCTTGTGACTATATTTAATGCAGCCTAGAACGACAGTGAACAAAGGCCAAGAGGAGTATAAGCTTTGAACATCCTAATCTTGGGTGGAGGCGGTCGCGAACATTCTTTGGCTTGGGCTGTAGCGCAAAATCCAAAATGTGACCAGCTGTTTGTTGCTCCAGGAAATCCCGGAACAGCCAAAATTGCTCAATGTGTAACTCTTAACATTTTAGATGGTGCCGCCGTATTAAAATTTGTTAGGGCAAACTCTATTGATTTTGTTATTATTGGGCCTGAAGCCCCACTTGTTGCTGGCGTAGCAGATGTACTTCAAGTTGCAAACGTATCGTGTTTTGGTCCAAGCCAAAAGGCAGCACAACTTGAGGCCTCCAAGTTTTTCACCAAATCAATTTGTGATACAGCTAATATTCCGACAGCAGATTATCGGTACTTCACAGAAATACAAAATGCCAAAGACTATGTGCAACTGGTAGGCGCACCTATCGTCATAAAGGCGGACGGATTAGCTGGAGGCAAAGGGGTTACAGTGGCAATGACTTTGCAAGACGCATTAAATGCTCTTGATGATGTTTTTGAAAGTAAACTTGATAATACTGACTGCGAAGTAATTATTGAAGAATTTATGGAAGGTGAGGAAGCCTCCTATTTTGTTTTATGTGATGGCAATGAAGTTTTAGAGATAGGTACTGCACAAGATCACAAACGCGTGGGCGATGGCGACACAGGAGAAAATACTGGGGGCATGGGTGCCTATAGTCCAGCGCCAATTTTAAATAAAAAAGTAGCAGAAAGTGCTATGTCAAACATAATTAAACCTACACTTGCGGAATTAGTACGGCGCGGAACACCATATAGAGGCGTACTCTACGCCGGTCTAATGATAAAAGACGAAAACCCCAGGCTAGTTGAATATAATGTACGCTTTGGTGACCCGGAATGTCAGGTCTTGATGATGCGGCTTGGCGCCCAGGCACTTGACTTGATGCTGGCTTGTGCCGAAGGCCACCTTTCTAATATCACTGTAAATTGGGCTAAAGACCATGCTTTGACTGTTGTCATGGCCACAAAAGGCTATCCAGGCGCTTATGGCAAAGGTAGTATAATCAGAAATTTGCATAATTTGTCTACCTCATCCAAAGCGATGTGCTTTCACGCTGGTACTAACCAATCTGATGATCTGATTATGGCCAATGGTGGTCGGGTTTTAAATGTTACAGCACGCGCTGATACATTGTTAGAAGCCCGCAACCAAGCCTATAAAATGGTAGTTGAAGTTGATTGGCCTGACGGCTTCTTCCGTGGCGACATAGGGTGGCGAGCACTTTAGCTGTACCTTTAAATAAGCAGGCCTCAATAATATTAAATTTGGCGTTCCGGCATCCGTACAATCAAGCCATCCAAATCATCAGAAACTCGTAATTGGCATGTCAAACGTGACTGACCAGGCTTTGGCTCAAAGGCAAAATCAAGCATATCCTCTTCCATTCCGTCCATTGCAGGTACCTTATCCATCCAGGCGGTATCAACATAGACGTGACAAGTAGAACAGGCACACGCACCACCACAATCCGCTTCAATACCTGGAACATTATTATCACGGGCGCCCTCCATGACAGTCAGGCCGTTAGCGACCTCTACAACATGCTCTGTGCCACCATGTTCTATATAGGTAATTTTTGCCATTAGTTCATCCCACGTAAATTCGTATCTATCAGGTATCACTTAATTTCAAAATTTCTAGTCCATTTTTTTTCTTTTATTCTGAAATCTCAGCACCCAAATCAAGATAGAACTGAAGATAATAAAAAATAATTATGAATACTGTCTATTTCATAGCTTTTATACCATAGCGCTAATTTACTCTGCGGCTAAAATATTCAGAAATTTACTTGTGCTTTACTATATTTGTTCTACTTTTGTTCTATGAACTTTTCATCTCCAAATAAATGGCCCCAGCCACCAGCTGCATTGCCTAACTCAATGCTAGATTTACCACCCAATGGCGCACAAGTTGTTGTTGCTGGTTTAGTGTTAGTCAGGCAAAGACCTGGAACGGCTAATGGCGTCATCTTTATAACACTTGAAGATGAGACAGGTATTTGTAACGTTATTGTTTGGCGTAAACTTTATGAACCTTACCGACGCGCAATCATTTCAGGACGTATGCTTCGCATAACCGGACACATTCAGCGAGATGGCGATGTGTGCCACATAATTGCTAAAAACATAGAGGATATTTCCTCTATGTTAGACGAATTACTACGAAGCCAAGAAGGCGACACAGATGCACACAGTTAAGTTCGATGTCGTAGGATATTAAAAACTAAATCATTCTTTTATTTTTGAATTGTGAGGGCTAAAAACCTTGGGTCACTATTTCGCCGCACTAAAAGTAACATAGTTTTACGGCCACCTTCTTTTGTCGCAGTTACCTGATCTTCAAATTCAGAAATAGCAGTAATTTTGCTTTGCCCTGCCTCAACTATCACATCACCAGAGCGCAATCCTTTTTCATAAGCTTCAGATGTTTCAATAACATCCATAACAACCACACCCTCCAACTCATCCTTTAATCCAAGACCCGAACGAATTTCGTCTGTCAGATTAGACAAGGTAATACCTAGATCTTTAAAATTTTTCTGAGGTTCGGGTACCGTTTCTTTTTTAGGAACATCTTCGGATGAGGCAAGTTTCTCATCGTCACGTAGGCCTAGCGTAACACTTAGAGTGACCTCCTTACCATTTCGTACCACGATAACATCCACGGCCTTACCAACTTCGGTGTTGCCTACGGTCTGTACTAGATCTCTTACACCCTCAACCTCGCGCCCATCAAACACCATGATCACGTCGTTTTGCTTCATTCCCGCATCTTTAGCAGGCCCATCAGGTACGCCTGAGACCAACGCTCCACCCACCTGATCGACGCCATCAATACTTTCAACGAGGTCTTCGTCCAAATCCTGGATACGCACACCCAACCAGCCTCTCCGGATCTCACCAAACTTAATCAGTTGATCTGTGACTCGGCTAACCACATTAGAGGCCATGGAGAACCCTATTCCAATCGAGCCTCCATTAGGCGATAAGATAGCTGTATTTACGCCTACCACATCCCCCTCCAAATTGAACAATGGGCCACCAGAGTTTCCTCTGTTTATAGCGGCGTCAGTCTGTATGTAATCGTCATAAATACCAGCTAAAGCTCTATTTCGCGCTGACACTATTCCTGCCGACACAGAAAAACCTTGCCCCATTGGATTACCCATTGCCACCACCCAATCACCAACCCGCGCGATGTCACTATCGCCAAAACCTACAAACTCTAGAGGCAGATCTGGCTCAACCTTTAACACAGCGATGTCAGTATTTTTATCTGTACCAATTACTTTTGCTGGCAGCACTTTGCCGGAAAAAAACTCTATCTGAATTTCATCAGCTCCATCGATTACGTGATTATTTGTTACAATGAAGCCACTGGGTGAAATTACAAAGCCTGAACCTAACGCAGAAGACCGGCGTGGCCTTAGATTTCCACCGCGGCGACGGTCATCAAATTCTTTAAAAAATTCTTCAAATGGCGAGCCTTCGGGCACGATACCTCGTGGAGCCTGATTTGCCTTGCCTGCAGTCACGGTAGTTGTTGTGATATTTACTACTGACGGACTAATTTTTTCTGCTAAATCAGCAAAACTATTAGGCATCATTTGTGCGAAAGACAGGGTCGCCTGAAAGAAAAATAATAAAAAAATCAAAAAAGAAAGCCAGATGGTTCGATTTTGATAGGAGGAATTAGTCGCTGGTATGGCCGCAGATTTCATCAGTATCTCCTCTTTATAAACAACTTACTTAAGCGGATAGACGACCCAACTTTTAGATCAGGATAGAGGTAGTACAAAAAAAGATTAACTCAATGGTATATACTGTCGCGTTGCGCACTTAAGGGAAAAATAAAAATAAAAATTTAGGTAACCAATGCTACTAAAACAAAACCGGCAACTACCAATAGAGCCCCAATTTTTCTTCGATCCATTATAGACAACAAATCTAGCGCTTTAAGAACATCTTTAACAACGTTAGGGGCCAGTAAATATACCAGCCCCTCTACAATTAATACAGCACCAAGGCCAAATACTAATTTTTCAATCACTTATCTTTTCGCGGCGAAGAGGACTGAAGGTAATTCAAAAACTCATGATCGGGTGGTATGATTAAAGTTGAATTTTCAGCCTTTATTGAAGTTTCATAGGCCCTTAAAGATCTATAAAAATCAAAAAACTCTGGATCAGCTCCAAAAGCTTCTGCCAAAATTCTCGTCCGCTCGGCATCGGCCTCACCCTCGATAATCAATCCATCCTTACGCGCCTCTGAAAGTAACTCTTCATAAGTACGATCAGCGACGGCGGTGACGCGTTGAGCTGCTTCGCGGCCACGCGCGCGCTCATCAGTTGCCTCACGCTCCCTTTCAGCAATCATTCGTTGCAATGTCGCGTCAAAGTTTTGTTCAGGAAGGTTTGTTTGGCGCAGTCTTACGTCAACCACGTCTAGTCCGAGGTCTTTAGCACGAACTTGTGCGGCCACCCGAATGCTTTCCATCAGGGACGCTCTTTCTGGCGAAAGAATTGCGTTGGAAGTAACACCATCCGCACCCAGAACTGCCCGGATTTGGCCATCTAAAATGTCGTTCAGCTGAATACTGGCCTCGCGCTCACCACCCGCACCCATGGCCTGCCTGAATTGCACAATATCAACTATCCGGTACATAACAAAGGCATCCACCTCAAGGCGCCGATCATCGGCCGGTGTTACCTCAATAAGTGGAGTTTCAAGTTGCAGAATTCGATCCTCAAATCGAACTACTTGATCCAACCACGGAAACTTAAAGCCCAAGCCAGGCTCTGTCTTGACTTGTTTGATCTGACCAAATCGTAGTACCAGCGCCTTCTCGCGCTCATCCACAATAAACAAAGACATCAAACCCACGACCACAATTACAACGGCAGATATAACTGCTATACGAAATTTCATTGACATCAGTTCGATCCTCCTTGTGAGTTTTTCCGCAATTCGTTGAGAGGTAAATATGGCACAACACCAGACCCTCCCTCACCATTGTCCATTATAATTTTATCTACGTTTGCCAAAACCTTTTCTAAAGTTTCAATGTAGAGGCGGCGGCGTGTTACCTCTGGCGCCACTTTATATTCTTTTAATACCGCCGAAAAACGGCTGGCTTCACCCAAGGCAGCGTTAACAACCTTAGCGCGATAGCCTTCAGCCGCTTCCAAAATTTCCGCGCCAGCACCACGAGCCTGGGCCAAGCGTTGGTTGGCGTACGCATCTGCTTGTCTTTCACGTTGATCCCGTTCCTGCTCTGCTGCTTGAACATCGCGGAAAGCATCAATCACAGAAACTCGTTTCTGCGATCCATCAACAGCTGTTACAATTACTTGTCGGCTTGGAGGGTCAACTTTGTTAAAGTTAACACGAAGGACCGAAATACCGGTCTTACGCTGGTCAAGCGTTTTCTGAATTAGCTGGCGTACATTTGCCTCGATGGCCGCACGGTCTCGGTTCAAAATTGGGGCTAACTCCGACTGTGCAATCACCTCACGCATTGCGGCCTCTGAAATGGCACGCACGGAAAGTTCAGGCTCTTTTAGACTAAACAGGAAGTCACGCGCATTTTTGATATTCCATACCACTTGAAAATCGATATCTACGATATTTTCATCAGTGGTCAGCATTAAACCTAAGCCACTATCACGACTACCATTAATACCCAGAGACTCTGTCCGGTTTGTTGTGACATTAAATTTTTCATAAGTTACAAGCGGCCAAGGCGCGAAATTCAGGCCGTTGGTGCCAATTTGGTTAAATTCACCCAAAAACAATTCAACAGACTGTTCTTCAGGCTTTACGGTGTAGAAGGAAGCAAACAACCACAGAACCACAGCTGCTAGCCCTGCAAACAAAAATGTCCCACGGGGCAGACCTGCTCCACCATCACCCGAGGCACCACCGCCTCCTCTGCCTTTGCCGCCCATCAGCACACGCAATTGCTCTTGGCCCTTACGCATCAGTTCATCAATTTCAGGGATTTGTGGGGTATCTGGCTTGCGCCCATTACCGCCACCATTCTTATTACCCTTATCACCGCCGCTACCGCCGCCGCCCCAAGGTCCACCATTATTGTCTGCCATTCAGCAAATTCCCTTTACCATCTGTGTGCGTGTTTATCATACCTGTGCTTAACTTTAAAGTTTTCAACCCTTACGCACTGGAGATTTCATTGTTACTAACTCTTCTGACATTGTTGGGTGGACAGCGCAAACCCTATCGAAATCTTCTTTTGTGGCACCCATCTTTACAGCAATACCCGCCATTTGAATCATTTCGCCTGCTCCATCCGCAACAATATGACAACCCAAAATTTTGCGCGTCGCTTGGCTTACAACAAGTTTCATCAACACAATTTGTGGATCCGCAATAAATGCAGTGTTCATGGGTTTAAAGGTCGTGGCGTAAACTTCAATAGGCTCTTGATTGCGGGCATCCTCTTCACTCAATCCAATTGTTCCATATTCCGGCTGAGTAAAAACTGCCGATGGTATCAAACTATGGTCTGGCGGAGTGGGATTGTCTTTGAAAGCTGTCTCAACGAAGGCCATCCCCTCGCGAATAGCCACGGGCGTGAGGTTTATTCGGTTAGTCACATCACCAATCGCGTAGACTGAAGGCAAGGAAGTCTTGGAATAAGCATCCACTTTAACGGCCCCGGCACGGTCCAGAGTAATCCCCAGTTTTTCCAGCCCAAGACCGCCACTATTAGGTGTACGCCCAGTTGCACACATCACTAGATCAAAACTTGCTTCCCGCGCATGCGTATCAGTAACCTTAAAACTGTCAGAACTTTTTTCAATTTTTGCGAGATTTGTTTCGGTAAGGATTGAAATTCCACGCTCTTGCATGCCTTTAGCGATAACATCACATGCCTCAACGTCAAATCCACGCAGCACTTGCGTCCCCCTATACCAAAGATGGGTGTCGACACCGAGGCCATTTAGAATTCCGGCAAACTCACAGGCAATGTACCCACCCCCAACGATCAAGATGCGTTTGGGTAGGGCATCAAGATGGAATATTTCATTAGAGGTAATTGCATGCTCAGTACCCGGAATATTTGGGAGGGATGGCCAGCCCCCAGTAGCCAGTAGGATTATTTTAGCAGTAAATTCACGGCCGTCTGCCAAGCGGACCGTGTTCGGTCCCACCACAGTGGCACGAAAATCATAGGTTTTTACGCCAGACTTTTTCAGTAGGTTGCGATAGACGCCTTCCAAACGATCTAACTCTCCTTCTAATTTAGAACGGAAAGCTGACCAATGAAATCCACCAGTTTTAATATCCCATCCGTAAGCCATCGCCTGATCCATGGCGAGAGAATAGGTCGACGCAAAGACCATTAATTTCTTTGGAACACAGCCGCGAATAACACAGGTTCCCCCATAGCGGCTTTCCTCAGCCAGCCCCACTTTAGCTCCAGCATCCGACGCTGCAACTCGTGCTGCGCGGACGCCACCCGAACCGCCACCAATGACGAAAAGATCAAAATCAAAGGACATCAGCGACACCCAATATAATTAATAATAACATACTTGATAATCTGCCCCTACAATTTCAAATTTGGACCTTTAGTTTTTTCCGTCACCGTACCATCCGGCGAACCCACAATTACCATATCACAAAGTCCTACAAATAATCCATTCTCAACCACGCCAGGTATCTGGTTTAGGGCTAAGTTTAAGGCAGCTACGTCACCAATCTGACCCAGATAAAGATCAAGAATATAATTACCCTCATCAGTCACAAAAGGTACGTTATCCAGCATTCTAGTTTTGATTATTCGGCTATCCACATTTTGAGATTCCAATAAGGACCGTATCAAAAATTGCGAAGATTTCAAACCAAAACTGAGCACCTCAACCGGCAACGGAAACCTACCCAACCGCTCAACATGTTTACCATTATCTGCTATCACAATTATTTTGTCACTTGCAGTGGCAACTATTTTTTCTCTTAGTAATGCTCCCCCACCACCTTTGATTAAATTCAGATCACCATCAAACTCATCTGTGCCATCTATGGTCAAATCCAACTGGCCAGCCGAGTCTAAAGTTATAACTTCAATTCCAAGCTCTTCAGCCAAATCAGCAGTTTGGATAGATGTCGGTACCCCTTTTACCTTAAGGCCCTCTTTATTTACGCGCTCAGCAAGGCACCGCACCATCCAGGCCGCGGTAGAACCAGTACCGAGACCCAATTTCATTCCATCGTGTACAAATTCACAAGCTCTTTTGGCCGCCACAAGTTTTGCTTTATCACTCAAAGATAAATCAGAGGGCATAGCACACGAATCCTTAATTTTTTTCTGATACACAGAACCACATACAAGATGAGTTATGATTTAAAAAGCTTTCCTTACTATCGGCGCGTAATTCACTAAATAGGTCGCATTTTCACCGGCGTATTTAAGCCAAACGTGGTCAACGCGGCAGGTAAGGTGTTTGGGGTCAAAAATGTTTTTATCTGTATTTGACATGTTCAAGGTTGGGATAGGCCCCAGTTCATCACACACCATGGGACCGATGCTAGCTGCGGGCATGTTTCTTGATCTTCTCCGAGAAAGTCTTTTTGAACCTACCGGCCTCCGCGCCCAACTCCATGGCTCATTAGCCTTTACTGGTATTGGACACGCAACAGATCGAGCGATTTTATTAGGTTTAGCTGGATTTCGACCTGCGACGTTCAACGCTAGCGAAGGCGAAAAAGCGCTCAGTCTGATCAAAAACGATAAAGTAGTAAACCCAGACGGCTTGCCACAAATGAAAATTGATCCAGCCAGTGATATTCTCTTTGATTATGGCCCTGCACTTCCAGGTCACGCAAATGGATTGATCTTGATTGCAACAGATCAGCAAGGTGACGTTCTGATGCAGCAGACCTATTATTCAGTCGGTGGCGGCTTTGTTGTCACTGAAGAAGAGATGACGAGTGGGCGTGCTGTCGGTGACCTGGCTCACTATCCTCATGAATTTGAAACTGCTTCTGCACTATTGGAAATATGTGTCAAAACAGGAAAATCAATAACAGAAATTAAGCGAGAAAACGAACTGAGCCGTCGGAGTGCGTTCGAACTAGACCGAGGTCTTGCTGAAATCTGGGATGTTATGAGTTCCTGCATTGACCGCGGGTTGATCACAGATGGTATTTTGCCAGGAGGTTTAAATGTGAAGCGCCGCGCTAAAGGCATTCACGACTCACTAGTATCAGAACGCGGCGTCAATCTTTCGGCACCACATACAATCAATGATTGGATGAGTGTCTACGCAATGGCCGTAAATGAAGAAAATGCGGCTGGAGGTCAGGTGGTTACAGCACCCACCAATGGAGCAGCCGGTGTAATCCCAGCCACAATTCGCTATTGGCTAGATCATGTCCCAGGCGCCAATAACCAAAAAGTTTCCGACTTTTTGCTAACAGCTGCTGCAATCGGTGGCATAATAAAGTTCAATGCAAGTATTTCAGGTGCAGAATGTGGCTGCCAAGCTGAAGTAGGTAGCGCCGCCGCCATGGCAGCCGCAGGGCTCTGTGCAGTTTTGGGCGGTTCGCCTGCGCAGGTTGAAAATGCTGCAGAGATTGCTCTGGAACATCACCTTGGTATGACTTGCGACCCAATAAAAGGTTTGGTGCAGGTGCCGTGCATCGAGCGTAATGGCCTTGGTTGTATAAAGGCGGTTTCCGCTGCAAGCCTCGCAATGCGTGGAGATGGCACGCACCTAGTGCCTCTAGACGCCTGCATCGAAACAATGCGGCAAACTGGAAAAGACATGCATGAAAAATACAAAGAGACATCGCAGGGTGGTCTCGCGGTTAACCTACCAAATTGCTAAAATAGTTTCACAAAAAAGTGACATCTACCATGACAATGCTCATTGGGCCTAACCCATAGGCTCTCCATATCCCAACATTGCATTATCTCCAAATTACTTTTGCCACACTTTATGGATGGCTTATTTTTAAAGACTTTCCAAATGGCATTCCCACCATTGGGGTTTTGGTAACTATTGCTGCATGCTAATTTTAGCTTTCCTCAGCAAAACTTCCAGTTCGCAGTTCTTTTAACACAGGCTCAAGGCAGCCCACTGGTAAAATTGCAAGCAACCCATGTCGATTCACTTTTAATTTGAGAAAGGTGCCATCAACTTTGTTGGATGTAGATATCAGTCCACCAGGTGCCATTTCAACATCATCAAGTGGCCACTGCAACCCTACGGCATCAGCCCGCAGTCCAACCAGCGGGTAAAATGCAACCTCTGTTCCATGCTCTAAATTTATATGAAATTCTGGCGGAACAATAAACACTAATTGGTAGGTGTCGATTAAAATTATAGCTCTCTTATCCCTCAAAAGTGCCGAAAAGGCAGCCATTTGATGATCGAGCCTCCCACCTAAAAAACCAACGCCCAAAAATACTTCCGCATCACAAACCTGCAGGCATTTTTCAAAATCCGTTGTGTCTTGCTCTTTCATTTCTAAAAAATTCTGTGATCCAAACGGTTTAGACTGCGAATCCATGTCGCCAACAACAAGAGCAACATCTAATCCCGCATCTGTGGCCGCATTAAAGCCACCATCTGCAGCAACGACGGAAGACGCATACGCGGACGAAGACAGTATCATCTCTTTACTAGTAGGCCCTGCGCCAACTAACAAAGTTATAGCAGATTTGTGAATAAAAGCTTGGTTCATTACTTTTTCACCTCTATTCGTTGCCAAGTTAAGTGGATATTTAAAAAATCACCTAAAACATCAAAATTTCACAAAAATATTAGCTTAAAATCAATTAATATTGCAGTTGAAAGATACTGATACTATTTTTTATCTTGGTCATCATCAGGATTAGATTGTCCAATTCCCAGAAAAACAAATTTTAATGGGAACACCCACGCAATTCCAAGAATTACGTACATAAAAAATTCTAAAAACTTCGGCAAAATTGGCAAAAGGTCCACTAGGTTAACCGCTATAACAACATACAAAGGCAAACCAATTACAAAGATAAAAAGCGACCATCGACGGCGAGATTTATAACTAAGGGCCATCAATCAGCAAACGGGTCTGTCACGAGAATAGTATCTTCCCGTTCTGGTGAGGTGGAGACAAGCGCTACAGGGCAATCGATTAACTCCTCTATGCGGCGTACGTATTTTATTGCTTGCGCGGGCAACTCCGCCCAAGAACGTGCGCCAGCAGTACTGTCCGACCAACCCTCTACTGTTTCATAGATTGGTTTCACACGGGCCTGCTTATCAGCAGCTGTTGGTAAATAGTCTAATTTATTGCCGTCAAGCTCGTAACCCACACAGATCTTTAGCTCGTCAAATCCATCCAAAACATCCAACTTTGTGAGAGAAATCCCATTGACCCCCGAAATTACACACGTTTGGCGGACAAGACAGGCATCAAACCAGCCACAGCGGCGTTTTCGGCCAGTAGTTGTCCCAAACTCATGGCCCTGCTCACCTAGACGCTGACCGTCGGCATCATTTAGTTCTGTTGGGAAAGGTCCCTCACCAACGCGGGTGGTATATGCTTTGGTTATCCCAAGGACGTAATCGATCACTCCGGGGCCAACCCCTGTTCCAGTAGCAGCTTGACCCGCTATCACATTAGATGATGTTACGAACGGGTAAGTACCAAAATCAATATCAAGCAAAGCACCCTGCGCTCCTTCAAATAGAATACGTTTGCCAGCTCGGCGCTTTTCATTAAGCACTTTCCAAACTGGTGCAGCATAAGGTAAAATTTTTGCAGCAATCTCTTGTAAACTAGTTAGCAATACGTTGCGATCTACTGGCTCAAGCCCAAGACCTTTTCGGAGTGGATTGTGATGCAACAATGCCCGATCCACTCGTAATTCTAGCGTAGCCTTATCATCTAAGTCTGAAACACGCAGAACACGGCGGCCAACTTTATCTTCATAGCATGGACCAATTCCGCGCCCAGTAGTACCTATTTTTGCGACCGAAACCTGACCCTCACGGGCCCGATCTAGTTCGCCATGGTACGGCATAATCAGCGGAGTATTTTCAGCAATTATTAAGTTATCAGGCGTAATTTCTACTCCCTGGGAGCGTATACCATCAATCTCTTTTATTAAGTGCCACGGATCAAGAACTACGCCATTTCCAATCACTGAAAGTTTGCCCCCACGCACGACACCCGAGGGCAAGGCGTGAAGCTTGAATACCTCATCGTCTATTACGAGGGTGTGGCCCGCGTTATGGCCACCTTGAAAACGGGCAATGACATCAGCACGCTCAGAAAGCCAATCGACAATCTTGCCCTTGCCCTCGTCACCCCACTGCGTGCCAACCACAACAACATTTGCCATAAATGTACACTTTCGATCCAATTAAAACGTCTACGGTATAACGGGGATATGAACCGGTGGAAACTGAAAAATTCTAATACACTGGGCATGACTTAATCTTTTGAAAGATTTTCTTTCGCAACATAGTTAAACCGAAGCAGATCATTATTTTGTAAATTTTTATAATTAGGACTAATCCACTTCGACTAGATCATATTTACGATATTTTCTTTTTTTTAGCTGGCTCAATCTACAGGTTTGCGCTTGGCAAACGGATTATCCTTGCTTAGATAGCCAAGAATACAACCTAGGAAGCTCGCATGCAAAACGTCGTCTTGATCATCCATCTCCTTTTGGCAGTCTCCTTGATCGGCCTCGTTCTCTTGCAACGTTCCGAAGGCGGTGGACTGGGCATAGGCGGCGGCGGTGGTGGCGCAACTAGTGGGCGCGCAGCAGCCTCTGCAATGACAAAGCTTACTTGGATATTGGCGATTGCCTTCATCTGCACCTCCCTTGGGCTTACTATTATTCAGGCCCAAAAATCGTCTGGCAGTTCTATCTTGGATCAATTGTCTCCAAGCAGTGAGATGGGTACCAAACCAAATGCGGATGACCTGCTACCACCTGCAGAAGATGCAACTCCACTGCTGCCAGTCGCTGATTAATCAGATAATACTAAATCTTGCGCCTAAAAAAATTTTAGCCCCTCAATGTTGGTCTACACATTGTAGAATCATACCAGAGGTTGTATTAGTTTAATCCCGTGATGGTTCGGATTTTTCTTGCCAAAACATGAAGCGCGGGGACCCTTCTTTAATGGCACGATATATATTTATAACAGGTGGAGTAGTTTCCTCGCTTGGTAAAGGGCTCGCATCTGCGGCACTTGGAGCTTTATTACAGGCACGAGGGTTTTCGGTGCGACTGCGCAAGCTCGATCCCTACCTAAATGTTGATCCAGGCACTATGTCGCCGTTTGAACACGGAGAGGTTTTTGTAACAGACGACGGGGCTGAGACGGACCTTGACCTTGGTCATTACGAGCGCTTCACCGGCGTTGCGGCTCGAATGTCCGATTCGGTTTCTTCCGGACGGATATACTCAACGGTGCTAGAAAAGGAGCGGCGTGGCGATTACTTGGGGAAAACCATTCAGGTAGTACCGCACGTAACAGACGAAATTAAAAAATTTCTAAAAGTGGGCGATGATGAAGTTGATTTCATGTTATGTGAAATTGGTGGCACCGTGGGCGACATTGAGGGCTTACCCTTTTTTGAAGCAATTCGTCAATTTTCACACGACAAACCTAGGGGCGATTGCATCTTTATGCATCTCACTCTGCTGCCCTACCTGGCAGCTAGTGGTGAACTCAAGACTAAGCCAACACAACATAGTGTCAAAGAATTACAATCTATTGGGATTGCACCCGATATTTTAGTGTGTCGCTCCGAACATCCAATCCCAGAAAAGGAGCGCTCAAAAATTGCCTTATTCTGCAACGTACGAAAAGATGCCGTAGTCGCAGCATACGATCTAAAATCTATTTATGAGGCACCCTTAGCTTACCACGCACAGGGCCTTGACCAAGCCGTTTTAGACGCGTTTGATATTTCCCCTTCGCCAAAACCTGATTTGGCGAAATGGGTCGACGTACAAGACCGCGTAAATAATCCAGAGGGCGAAGTGAATGTGGCAATTGTTGGAAAATACACCCAACTGGAAGATGCATATAAATCCATCAAGGAAGCGCTAACCCACGGTGGAATGTCCAACCGGGTGAAAGTTAACGTTGAGTGGGTCGATGCTGAAGTATTTGATCATGAAGATGCGGCACCTCATTTAGAGGGCTTCCACGCCATCTTAGTTCCTGGCGGGTTTGGTGAACGTGGGACTGAAGGCAAAATAAAAGCAGCTCAATTTGCGCGAGAACGCAAGGTTCCTTACTTAGGTATTTGTCTTGGGATGCAAATGGCCGTGATAGAGGCTGCCAGAAACCTAATTGGTGTTAAGGATGCAGGTTCCGAAGAGTTCGATCATGAGGCCGGTAAAAAACGATTTACGCCAGTCGTTTATCACCTAAAAGAGTGGGTGCAGGGCAGCCATAAAGTCCGTCGCAAAGAGTCCGACAACAAAGGCGGAACGATGCGCCTCGGCGCATACAATGCATCTTTAAGTGCGGGTTCGCGTGTTGCAAATATTTACGGAGGCACAGATATTGAAGAACGCCATAGGCACCGCTACGAGGTCGACATAGAGTTTCGCAATCAGCTGGAAGAAAAGGGCTTGATCTTCTCTGGTATGTCTCCAGACGGACGACTGCCAGAAATTGTTGAGGTAAAAGATCATCCATGGTTTATTGGAGTTCAGTTTCACCCTGAACTCAAATCTAAACCCTTTGACCCACACCCACTTTTTCGTGACTTTGTAAGGGCGGCAAAAGATATGAGCCGGCTAGTCTAGCAGTTCAAACCTATAATAACTTAATTTATCGTAGAGGTTAAAATGTTTTCGAATTTATTTTCGCGTAAGCCATTAGGCAGCAATGACGAGATTGATGCAAAGCAGGCTATGGCCGCGCTGATGGTGCGAATTGCAAAATCTGACGATGATTACGCGATAGCTGAATGTGAAAGAATTGACGCAATTCTGAGCATCCTTTATGGCTTGTCACCCACAGAGGCTTCATCGTTGCGCAGTCACGCCGAGGCTCTGGAAGCAGACGCCCCTGATACAGTCAGGTTTACCAGAGCAATCAAAGACGCAGTTCCTTATGAGGATCGCTTTGAAGTTGTACGTGCCCTCTGGCAAGTTGTTTTAGCTGACGGAGAACGTGACCATGAGGAGGACGCATTAATGCGCCTGTTGGCGAGCCTGTTAGGTGTCAATGATCGAGACAGTGCAATCGCCCGAAAAGAGGCCTAACAAGTGATAGCACACCTGCCCATGTATGATGTCTCAAAAAATTACCAAGCACATCAACGACTATGGCAGGCATTCCGCGACTTGATGCCTAGCGCCCCTGCACTCACCAGACACAGTGACAACCTTCTGTCAGACTGGTTGAACCCAGAGCTGTTTTTTTCTCAGACATGTGGCCTACCATTTCGGGCAAGCTTACGTGGATACGTCAAGCTAATTGCCACCCCTGACAACAACATAGAGAACTGCGCACCAGGATTTTATCACTCAGTGATATTAGCACGTAAAGGGTCAGCACCTGACCTCAAAAAAAATGACTTTGTACTCGCATATAATGAGCCTCAATCTCAATCAGGCTGGGCTGCCCCACAATCTATTGGGATTAGCGGGAAATCCCAACTTTGTACCGGAGGACACGCAGCATCGGCACTGGCTTTAACAGAAGGCGTCGCTGATATTACCGCCATTGATGCTCTTACTTGGAAGTTTTTGTGCAGAGATTGGGATAAGGCATCACAACTTGAGGTAGTTACTACAACGCCACCGACACCTTCACTTCCCTACATCACCTCATTAAAAAACGACGCAAAAATTTTGTTTCAAAATTTAAAAAAAGCGATTCTACGGATTGATGAAAAAGATCGAGAAACTTTACAAATCTTTGGGTTGGTCAGTATTGCAGAGCAAGATTACATGGAATATCCACTGCCAGTCGCCCCTTAAAGCTAATTAATCCCACTTTTAGATTGTACGTAAAAAGCTTCTGTGCACTAATAATCACTTACCTTATTAAGGAATATAAGTGCCAAACGAAACCTCACCAGTAATAGACATCAGGGGTCTGCATAAATCTTATGGAGATTTGCAGGTTCTCAAAGGCATCGACATCACCGCCGAACGTGGAAGTGTCGTGGCCCTTATTGGGTCGTCAGGTTCTGGGAAGTCCACCCTACTTCGCTGCTGCAATATGTTGGAAACTAGCCAAGAGGGTTCCATCCACTTCCAGGGTGAGCCAGTGAAGTGGCGAGGCTCAGGTCACGACCGAAGGCCGGCTGACTTATCTCAAGTGACCAGATTACGCACTAACCTTTCCATGGTGTTTCAACAATTTAATCTCTGGGCCCACATGACAATTTTACAAAATGTGATGGAGGCTCCAGTTACCGTTCTAAAGCAAGACAAGGCGGACGTGGAGGCGCGCGCTCGGGCCCTATTAGAAAAAGTGGGGATTAGCGAGAAGTGTGATGCGTATCCGGCGCAACTCTCCGGTGGACAGCAACAACGGGCGGCAATAGCCAGAGCCCTCGCTATGGAGCCACAAGCTCTGTTATTTGACGAGCCTACATCTGCACTTGACCCCGAACTTGAACAGGAAGTTGTTCGTGTTATTAAAAACCTTGCGTCTGAAGGCCGGACAATGTTGATTGTTACACACGACATGGCACTGGCACGGGATGTGGCAGACCATATTATATTTTTGCATCTAGGTTTAATAGAAGAAGAAGGACCACCCAGCGCGATATTTGGCGCACCGAAATCACAACGGCTTCAGCAGTTTCTTGCTGCTGTAGCTTAAACATACTCAGCAACTCATTTTAAGGAGATAACCATGAAAAAGCTGATCTTAACTGCCGCCGCAATGGCGATTACTGCGGGCATGTCTTTTGCCGATACCATCCGCATGGGTACAGAGGGCGCATACCCACCGTATAATTTCATCAATGACGCTGGTGAAGTTGATGGATTTGAGCGCGAATTAGGTGACGAACTGTGCGCACGTGCATCCCTCACATGTGCTTGGGTTGTTAATGATTGGGATAGCATAATCCCAAATCTAGTATCCGGGAACTACGATACCATTATAGCGGGCATGTCAGTGACAGCCGAACGTGATAGCGTAATTGATTTTACAGAAGAGTATACGCTACCAGAACCGTCTGCCTACGTCGCGCTCTCAGCTGATGTTAATCTATCTGGCGCCGTTATTGCTGCTCAGGTAAATACCATACAAGCAGCTTTTGCAGCAGCGTTACCTGGGGTTACTTTAGTTGAATTTGCGACACCAGAAGAAACCATTTCTGCAGTCAGAAACGGCGAGGCAGATGCAGTTTTGGCAGATTTGAATTATGTTGCGCCAATAGCCGCAGAGGATGCAGGCCTGGTAATGCTAGAAAAGCAGGAATTCATCGGTGGTGGCGTAGGCATGGGTGTGCGTGAATCTGATAATGATTTACGCGACAAGTTCAGTGCTGCGATCAAGTCAATGAAGGCAGACGGAACGCTTAACGCTCTGATCGTCAAATGGGAAGTTGGCCAACCATTTCCATAAATAAAATTATTACTGAGGGGCAAAGGGTTAATCTTTGCCCCTCCTGTTTAGCTACCTTTCAATAATATTTATCAGGCTATAAAATAGCACCAGTGCCGGGGGTTTATACGATTTTCAGCTTCTGCTCAGATCCAAGTACTCTTGCCAGTCTCCCATGGCTTAGCTGCTACCTAACCACAGGCAAACACTTTCTATTTTATTATTCTTTTGGAACAGTATTGGGCTTACTGGCCATTACTGGGCCTGCAGCTCTTGCATTTGGTTTTGGTGGGGCGACACTCGCACAGTCTAAGTTTTTCTTACTGCGGTGGCTGGGGAAAATTTACATATCCATAGTAAGGGGTGTGCCAGATATTGCATTTTTTCTTTTCTTTGTGATTGCTTTAGACCAGGGGTTTGAGTGGGTGCGCCACCAAGTCTTTTGTCCAGATTGGTCCGAACCAATTCGCCAAGGAAGCGATTTCATTGTGTGCCAATCTGCCAAACTACCGCTAGGAACAGCACCGCAATATGTGCATGATCTTTACGGATTTTTTACTGCTGTACTAACGTTTACCATTGTCTTTGGAGCCTTTGCCGCGAACGTCCTCTACGGCGCAATGCGCGCCGTGCCAAAAGCACAAATAGAAACTGGCCAGTCCTATGGCATGAACCAAAGACAAGTTTTTTGGCGCATATTAGTCCCACAAATGTGGATTTATGCACTGCCAGGTCTCTCAAATCTCTGGATGGTTTTGATAAAGGCCACTCCCCTACTTTTCCTTCTCGGAATTGAAGATATCGTTTATTGGGCGCGCGAACTTGGCGGAACCCAATTAGCCAAGTTTTCTGCCTACCCGCACGGGGATTTGCGCATGTACTACTTTTTATTTCTAATGGTGTTCTACTTAGCCTTCACGAAACTCTCTGAAATTATTCTTCAGCGCTTAACTAAAAGACTTTCCCATGGGCAGGGTACTTTGGGAAGTGACGCATGAGCTGTACACAAACAATTATAGATTATGGGCTTCGGTCACTTGGCTATGGTAGCCGGCTATTACCCAAAATTGAGTTTACGCTGTGCCAACATTTCACTCTGATTGGCTCAGGCCTGCTCTGGAATATTTACTTTGGCGCCGTGGCACTTCTCATTGGTTTTTTTATTGCCAATGGAGTTGCCCTCGCCAAGGCAAGTCCCAATCCCACAATCCGCAAACCGGCAGAGTGGTTTATTTTGGTGTTTAGGGGTTCCCCCCTATTTATCCAATTTTTCTTAGCCTATTTTATTTTTTTACGCCTGAAGCAGAAGGGAATTTTACCCTGGCTTACAGCCGCACAAGTAGGCGCACTAGTAGTCCTTATTCTCAATACTGCCGCGTACTCAGCAGAAATTTTTTATGGGGCGCTGCGCTCCATTCCGAAGGGTGAGGTCGAGGCCGCTGATGCCTATGGCATGGCTGGCTGGAAGAAGTTCATTCGAATTATTTGGCCCACGACAATGCGACTGGCATGGCCGGCATATGTGAACGAAGCTATTTTTCTATTTCATGCCACAACGCTGGTTTTCTTTTCCGGGTTCCCAGCGTGGCAACAGCGTGGTGATGCGTTATACTATGCGAGATATTTTGCCGATAAGACTTTCAATCCCTTTGTACCTTATCCCATTCTGGCCTTCTACTTTATACTTCTTACACTCGTGATCATTGGGCTATTTGGAATAATCAATAACCGACTAAATCGCCACCTCCCAAAAGATGTGCGTCCCCGCCTGCGCTATCGACCACAGGTCATTAGATGAGCAAGTCCCTGAGGATTGCTGCAGTTGACTTAAACGGCCAGTTGAGGGGAAAGCGCGTTGCAGCTTCTATGGCTGCCAAGGAAATGCGCATGCCCCTCTCAGCTCTGAATGTAGACATTTTTGGTTCTGACATAGACGGTTCACCACTCGTATTTAAAAGTGGTGATCAAGATGGGATCATGGTCCCTACCGACCGAGATCTCATTCCTCTTCCATGGGTTTCGGGTGACGCACATTTGGACCTTCGGACTATGCAACATGACGACGGCACTCCCTTTGCCGGGGACCCCCGCGTCGCACTTAGCAGTGTTCTTGGCGAATTTGAGGCACGTGGCTGGCAAGTCATTGCCGCATGCGAATTAGAGTTTTTTTTACTCGAAGATGGTGGCAACTTAGCGCCGCCAATAAATCCAAAAACTGGCCGCCGCCTATCCAGTACTGAAGTACTTTCCCTAAGAGAGTTGGATAGTTTTGATGCATTTTTTGACGATATCACAAATAGTGCCAAAGTAATGGGGCTTGGCCATTTGGCCGTCACTGCGGAAGCGGGTGTCGGGCAATTTGAGGTAACAATGAAACACGGACCCGCGCTCCACATTGCGGACAATGTGATCTTACTTAAGGAACTTATTAAAGGAACAGCACGCAACCACGGCATGGCCGCTACCTTTATGGCTAAGCCATTTGCAACTGAAAGTGGCAACGGCCTTCACACTCATTTTTCGGTATTAAATCATGCGGGTGAGAATATATTTTGTGATGAAGGTGTTCTTATGTCAGCAGTTGCCGGATGTTTGAATAGCTTTTCCGCAAGTACTCTATTTTTTGCGCCATACATAAACAGCTACAACCGCTTTGTATCTGGAGCACACGCCCCAACATCTGCAACTTGGGGTTTTGAAAACCGCACCGTCGCCATTCGCATTCCAGGCGGCAACACGGCCTCAACTAGAATTGAGCACCGCGTGGCTGGAGGCGATGCCAATCCCTACTTGCTATTTACGGCCATCTTCAGTGCTGCATTGCAGGGAGTGAAATCTAAGATAAAACCACCTGAGCCCACAACCGGTAACGCCTACAAAAAACCCAACCTCTCCTCAGAATTGCTGAAAAACTTACCAGAAGCGATTGAGGCGATAAACCATTCACCAATAAGTGGTTTCTTTTCGGAAGTAATTTTACAAAATCTGGCCGCCACTAAAGCCCAGGAATTTACACTTTTTAGCCAGATGTCAGATCATGACACGCTCCTGGCACTTATTGATACTGCTTAATCATCTCTTTTCAAATTCATTTTTCAAGCCTAGATTGACACAAAATCTGAAAGAGAAATCTATGCTAATCGGTATATTAAATTGTGGTTACCCACCAGAAAATGTAAAAGATAATCACGGCAATTATGATACTATGTTTTCAACTTTTTTAGAAGGCCATGGCTTTAAGTATCAGACTTGGAATGTGGTAGATGGTGATTTCCCTGCCTCACCTACTGATGCAGAAGGCTGGCTAATCACGGGGTCGAAACATGGCATTTATGAAGATCTCCCCTTCATCGCGCCACTCAAAGAGTTCATAAACAATATCTACGCCAGCACACGCCCTATGGTCGGCGTATGCTTTGGCCATCAGGCAATCGCTCAGGCTCTTGGTGGCAAAGTAGAAAAATTTGATGGTGGGTGGGCTATTGGGCATCAAGATTATGTCTTTGGAGGCCATGGAGAGATATCACTGAACGCCTGGCACCAAGATCAAATTGTAGAGCTACCCGATGGTGCAAGCGTAATTGCGAGCAATAGTTTTTGTCAAAATGCTGGCTTAATTTATGGCAGCCGCGCTTATACGATTCAACCACACCCCGAAATGAACAATTCAATTATTTCTGATTATATAATTGCTCGACGCAGCGATACTACCTACCCACCTCACCTAATGGCCCGTGCCGATAAATTGACCAAAGCTCCAACCCATGACAATGTTATTGCAAGTGATATTGCTTCCTTTTTTAGGGGTATCTTCAAGCCTGAGGTAGTTACATGAACTGGAAAGACAATTTGCCTGAGGCAGCTCAGGCCTACATTAAAGGTCGGGCACTCGACGAAGTGGAATGTATTATCTCAGACCTCCCAGGGGTGGCCCGAGGTAAGGCCGTTCCGGCGTCTAAGTTCGCCAAACAAAATCACTTTTATTTACCTAACTCAATCTTCCTGCAGACGCTTACTGGTGGCTGGGCTGAAGCGGCTGGGGACGAAGGGTGGGTGGAGCCTGACATGGTCTTGAGACCAGACTTGGACACAGCAACTGCCGCACCATGGACAGCCGATATAACTCTCCAAGTTATTCATGATGCTTTTGGTCGCGATGATGAACCCATTCCAACGTCACCACGAAATGTACTAAAACGCGTGGTTAACCTCTTCCGTGAAAAAGGGTTGGAACCCATAGTGGCGCCAGAGATGGAGTTTTTTTTAGTTGCCCGCAACATTGATCCAGCGCAACCGATTACACCGATGATGGGGCGCAGTGGTCGGCCAGCCGCAGCCCGGCAGGCTTATTCGATGTCAGCGGTAGACGAATATGGACCAGTTATCGACGATATTTATGACTTTGCCGAGGCACAGGGTTTTGAAATTGATGGGATCACCCAGGAGGGTGGAGCGGGACAAGTCGAGATTAACCTCAGGCATGGAGACCCAGTCAAGCTGGCAGATGAGGTTTTCTATTTTAAGCGGCTTATAAGAGAGGCAGCACTCAAACACGACTGCTTTGCCACCTTCATGGCAAAGCCAATCGCAGAAGAGCCAGGCTCAGCAATGCATATCCATCACTCATTCCTAGATGCCGATGGGCAGAATATATTTGTTGGACCACAAGGTGGGGAAACAGATGTATTTTACCATATGATCGCAGGCCTTCAAAACCACCTCCCCTCAGCGATCGCAATGCTTGCACCCTATGTGAATAGCTATCGCCGATATGTTAAAGATCACGCGGCGCCTATTAATTTGGAGTGGGCCCGGGACAATCGCACGACGGGCATCCGCATCCCTCTCTCTGACCCCCAAGCCCGTCGGATTGAAAATCGTTTGGCAGGTATGGATTGCAATCCATATCTGGGGATCGCTGCGTCTTTGGCTTGCTGTTATCTGGGCTTGGAAGATCAGGATCGACCCGACAAACAATACCGGGGTGATGCCTATGATGGTGAAGAAGAAATTCCTTATGATCTTTTTACCGCACTAGATCTATTTGATAATGCGAAGAAACTTCATAAAGTTTTAGACCCTGAGTTTGCTCGAGTTTATTCAATTGTGAAGCGCACCGAATACAGTGAATTTCTTCAGGTAATCTCACCCTGGGAACGCGAACACCTATTGTTGAATGTCTAAATTTCTATACGCCAACGATACGTCCGCTACATACCCGCCAAGCTGGTACGCAGAAACCTCGCCCAACTTAAAGCTCCGTCCCTCACTTGAAAGTGATCTTAGTTGTGACGTCTGTGTAATTGGTGCTGGGTTTACCGGCTTATCATCTGCTCTGCATCTGGCACAGAAAGGTTTTAACGTAATAGTTTTGGATGCCCACCGCGTGGGGTTTGGAGCCTCTGGCCGTAATGGTGGTCAAGTCGGGTCTGGATGGAACCAAGGCCAACAGAAATTAGAAAAAAAATTGGGCCAAGACGCAGCCCACCGTCTTTGGGAAATGACGCAGGACGCAAAATCATTGACACGTGACTTGGTAAACCAATTTGCACCAGACGCAGGCTACAATGCCGGCGTCGCGGAAGCGTGCTTCAGCGATAAAGAAAGAAAAAATAGTCACGCAATTGCCAGTTATCTGGACAAAAATTACAATTATAATGAAATTGAATGCCTAGATAAATCTTCTCTACAAGAAGTAGTAAAGTCAAAAGCGTACTCGGGTGGAGCAATTGACTGGGGGGCAGGTCACTTACACCCTCTGTTATATGCCATGGGCTTGGCCAAGGCTGCTGAGGCAGCAGGAGCAGTTCTCTACGAGGCCAGCCTAGTTCAAGAGGTTAAAAATGGCAGTCCAAATTTGGTCAGAACCGTTCGAGGCGATGTAAAAGCTGACTATGTTATACATGCAACAAACGGCTATCACACTAACCTCAATCGCAATCAAGCGGCACACGTCATGCCGATCAATAATTTTATAGTTGCAACTGAACCACTAGAGTATCCAGGAGAAATTCTGACTAAAAACATAGCAGTTGCCGACAGTCAGTTTGTTTTGAATTACTACAGATTAAGTGACGACAACCGACTAATCTTCGGTGGTGGTGAAAGTTATGGTACAAAATTTCCCAAGGATATATTTGAAAAAGTACGCCGCCCGTTAACTGAAATTTTTCCACAGCTTGCAGATGTTAAATTAACTCATGCCTGGGGTGGTACTCTGGGAATAACCACGACGCGGCTACCAATTTTTGCAAGAGTGGGTACACACCAATTGACCGCAGCCGGTTATTCAGGCCATGGCGTGGCACTGGCAGGCTTTGCTGGTCGCGTATTGGCCGAAACAATAGCAGGAAATGCATCTCAGTTTGACTTACTATCTGATCTCCCACACCCCGCCTTCCCTGGCGGGCAAACCTTTCGTAGCCCACTGATGACTTTAGCAATGACATGGTTCTCACTGCGCGATAGGCTTGGAATATGAAAAAACTGGGTGTTAAGTTTAAAAGAAACTTTGCGTTAAATTAAGATGGAATACTATTTGTTGGAGAACCTAGAATGAAAGACCAATCGCCAAACAGCTGGGAAGCCCGGGCCGATGCCCACTCTTTTTACGGTTTCACTGACTTACCTACTATTGAAAAACGTGGCGCTACTGTACTGACCCATGGAACTGGACCATATGTCTTTGACGTACACGGTCAAAAGTTTTTAGATGCAAATTCTGGATTGTGGAATATGGTCGCTGGTTTTGATCACAAAGGCTTAGCGCAAGCTGCAAAAGACCAATATGACCGATTTCCAGGCTATCATGCGTTCTTTGGTAGAATGGCAGATCAGACTGTTGTTCTATCTGAAAAACTTATTGAGGTGTCGCCATTTGAAACTGGAAAAGTATTTTATACAAATTCCGGTTCTGAAGCTAACGACACCATGGTAAAAATGCTTTGGTTTCTGCATGGATCTGAAGGCAATCCAACACGTCGAAAAATCATAACAAGAAAGAATGCATATCACGGGGTAACTGCTGTTTCAGCCTCAATGACTGGCAAGCCATACAACGCTGTATTCGGACTTCCTCTGCCGGAATTTCTTCACCTAACCTGCCCTCACTACTGGCGTGAGGGACAAGAGGGAGAGAGCGAAGCGCAGTTCACCGCACGCTTAGCCAAAGAACTTGAAGATATGATCTTATCTGAAGGCCCAGAGACCATCGCAGGCTTTTTTGCCGAGCCAGTTATGGGTGCCGGTGGCGTCATTCCGCCCTCAGTAGGATACTTCCAGAGCCTACAGCCAATCCTCCAGAAATATAATATTCCTCTTATTTCTGATGAAGTTATTTGTGGGTTTGGTCGTACCGGTCACACTTGGGGCTGCGAAGCTTATGACTTTATGCCAGATGCTATTATCAGCTCAAAAAACCTCACTGCAGGCTATTTCCCGATGGGTGCTGTCGTCCTCGGGCCACAACTTACCCATCGCCTGCAGAAGGCATCAGAGGCAATCGAAGAATTTCCACATGGGTTCACAGCCTCAGGTCACCCAGTTGGATCAGCCGTTGCGCTCAAGGCCATTGATGTAATTATGAATGAGGGCTTGGCCGAAAATGTGCGTAATTTAACACCATACTTTGAGGCTCATATGGAACGCTTACTTGAAAACCCTAATATAGGAGAATCGCGTGTTAAGGGCTTCATGGGAGCGTTGGAAGCTGTCCAAGATAAATCTACTAAAACTCCGTTTTCCGCAAACCTGTCTGTCAGTGAACGAATTGCAAACACCTGCACAGATCACGGATTAATATGCCGACCACTAGGTCAGGCAATTGTGCTATGTCCTGCATTTATTTTTACGGAGAGCAACCTTGATGAAATGTTTGAAAAATTAGAGATGTCTTTAAAACAAGTCTTTGCAGAGGTAGCTTAGTTTCTCGTAAAAATGCTACCCATTTCTATATAATAATTCGCAGTATTTAATTTAATAAAAATACAAAAGGACCCAGAGATTAACTTGATTTATACGAATGCCAGCGCAGGGTTTGCCATATCGGAAAAATCCATCAACTCTATAATGATGGACAGAAAGTTTAATTAATGCTGCGCGATGGTCCAAAACCTAAATCTCAAAGTAACCATCAAAATATCTTGGATGTAGATGCTCAATTGAAAACCTTGGGATGGAATAAATATTTCAAAGACCAAGTTGTAAGCACGGATATATCGGAGACACCCCCAGTTCGCATTACGCAAGTTCATCGAAACAAACTGCATGTTGTTGGCGTCAATATAGATCTAAAAATTCCGTCTTTATACGACGTGGCCGTGGGGGATTGGTTACTGTTGGATCATAAAGATCCACGCTACAGTAAAATTTTAAAACGAAAGAGCCTATTAAAGCGCCGCGCCGCGGGACATGACCGGAGGGAGCAACTAATTGCAGCAAACCTCGACACTACGTTTATTGTTTCATCTTGCAATAATGACTTTAATCTAGCTCGCCTTGAACGCTACGTCGCGATGACTCACGAGGCTGAAATAACAGCAGTAATTGTACTAACAAAATTTGATTTAAACTCTGATTACACAAATTTTTCTCTGCAGGCATCAAAAATATCTGAGCAGGTAGCTGTTGTGAACGTCGATGCTCGCGATCCATCGACAAAAGAACATCTAGCCCCTTGGTGCAAGCTGGGTCAGACAGTAGCCTTTTTAGGATCTTCCGGGGTAGGGAAATCAACACTGACGAATACGTTAGCCGGTAACCCATTGATCGATACTCAAGCTGTCCGTGAGGCAGATAACAAAGGCCGCCACACCACTACCAGTCGCCAACTCCACATTATACCGCAGGGATGCGCCGTGATAGACACGCCAGGTATGCGCGAGTTGCAATTAACAGATGCCGCAACAGGAATAAAAGAGACATTTGTAGACTTACATGAACTCGAACAAAATTGCCGATTTAATGACTGTTCCCATGACCATGAACCGGGCTGTGCCATCCAAGCCTCGATTACAAGCGGCATAATTGATACGATCCGTGTTAACCGTTGGCTAAAGCTGGTGGCAGAGGATCAGGAAAATACAAAAATTTTAGCAAAACGCCTCAATAAAGAAAATGTCACCAAAGACCAATTTGGTGGCAGACAAAAGTACAAACAAAAATAAGTTAGACACTTTTGTGCTAAAAAGCCTCAAGACTCCAACCACGCCCTTAACGCCTCATTGGTGGCGTCGGGTTGTTCTAAAGTCGGTAAGTGGCCAGCATTCTTTATAACTGCGAGCGTTGCACCTTCAATTAACTCAGCCATAAACTCATGCTGTTTAGGTAGGCATATCTGATCTTTCTCACCACACAGTATCAAAGTGGGACATTTTATTTTGCTCAGGAAGGATTGCTGATCCCGCCGTTTTTGAAGCGCACGCGATTGCCGTACAAACGCCTCAAAGCCCAATGATACCGCCATATCAATCAATAATTCGAAAATATGTTCTTTGTGCTGTGTCTCAGTCAAATAATTTAAAGCAATCTCTTCACGCATAATTTGTTCTAGCCGGCCAGTACGCGCGGCGATGATCTGCGGCTCACGTTCGGCGGCACGTTCGGGCGTTTCACAGGTCGGATTTGTATCCATCAGGCACAAACGCTTCACCCTATTTGGTGCACGGCGTACAACTTCCAACGCCACAATTCCGCCCATAGACAAACCACATAAGGCAAATTTATGCGGGGCCATGTCTAATATGCTACTCGCAATTTCTTCCACACGCTCTCCGAGGTGCGTTGGCGCCACCATGACCGCATGCTGGTGCGATAATCCATCAATCTGTGGTGCAAACAATCTCGCATCACACATCATACCTGGCAGGAAGACAATTGGCTCAGAGCTCATACTCTATTTTGTCAAGTTTTTAGGTATATGCCAAGGCGAAGAAATCTTTTATTTTAAATAATTATCAAGCATTTAAGTTTTCAGTATATTAATTGCAGTAGGGAGATTTATCCAAGAAAAAAGATACGCTTGAAAATGCAATATAGAGATCCAAAAGACCATTACTCACTGACACTTTAATTTAATCTCAAGTGTTTAAGGCAAAAATCAAGAGTGAATTGGGTCGCAAGTTTGGTTTGGTTTGGGTTCATAATGTCACCTATCAGCAAGTGTCCTGATGGGTCATCACCTTTATCCATCAGAAGGACTTCCTTGGGGCCACCCCAACGTTTAAAAAATGATAATATTTTTTTAGGTGAAACAACCTTATCCTCCGAACAGTAAATTAATGCCAACGGGGTAGTGAAAGCTTTTATCCTAAGTCTTGCGGCAGCTTGAACTGCCTCCATCATTGTATAAACAGCTTCAATTCCATAGCTCTGGTTCCAATACTTTTCATGAGCCAAACTTCGCGGCTCAAACCCTCGGCTACGGCCCATCACAAATGGCCCCCAAATCCGAACTTTGGGTAATTGAAGAAGCAAATTTTGTATAGGATGAGCGAGACCAAAATTTGGAGATACGAATACGCAGGCAGCCACGTTAGTTGATTGCTTTTTCAAGCCAGACAACACCAAAGGTGCCCCAGTTGAGCACGCAATAACCACAATACGGTTTCCCAAAGTGCAGCCAATATCAATAGCTTCATCAATGTCAGCGCTCCATTGAGCCAACTCAGCCTTGCCCATTGCCTTATTATCCTGCCCGTGCCCAGCTAAACGTGTAAAAAAAAGGTTGGCTTTCAGGCCAGAGGCAACATCATCTGGAAAGGGTCTTAATTCTTGTGAGGTTGCTGAAAATCCATGGACATAGATGACTGATATCTCCGTCTTTTCTTCAGGCTCACTGAACCAAACTACCCTCTTGCGTACCTCAAACCTTAATTCAGGTACCTTAGATTCCGAGGCAGCAAGACGTTCAACTAAATTAGAAATAGACGCTAATTGCATTAGTTCACCGTAAAGCTTTTGCAGCCATGGGTTTATAGATCAGTATCAGCGCAAAAGCAGCAACTACTAAGATAGCCGCTGGGACCAAGGTTATAGACTTGAGTAATGCCGCGATAGCTTCTGGAAGCTGCTCCACTCGGCCCTCAGTAGTTTCACGCCAGCCATAGCTGGCCAAAAAAATAGATAATAATAGCGGAGCAAAGGCGTTAGCCACCTTTTGACCAAATAACCAAATCCCTGAAAATGCGCCTTCTATTGCTTCCCCACTTTGTAATCGGGTCACATCCATCAAATCTGGATACATAGCCCATGGAATTTGTTGGTAAGAGCCATTTGCCATGCCAGCCAAAACGAACATCCCCGCTATCGCTGTTACGTTGACTGAGGGTAAGGATAGATACAGCGCGTAAAGTAATAACACGTACAACATTAACCCGAATGCCAAAGCAATTACCTTGCCAAGGAGTTTACTGGCCCAAACCCATACCGCTTGTGACAAAATAGATCCAACGACAAAGGCTGCAAACATCGTTGCCATAGTTCCCAGCCCGGCCGCAATACCTGAAAGTGCAGTCGCGCCATCATCTAAAATCAGATAAATGGCTGCAAACGGCAGACCAGCAGTGATGAGTGCAACGGCAAGTGTCATAACTCCATACAGGATTGTCAAAACAACAAAAGATTTATTACGTATCACCAAACGCACCATATCAAACGGCGCCAATGAACTAGGAATTTGAACACGTGGCGCATGACGAGTTACAAAAACAGAGAGCCAAATTGAACCAAGTATAAGTGGCGAAACTATTAACGCTGCACTAAAAAACCCTTCGCGGCTATCTCCGGCCAAAACTGGGATTAAGGCGCCACCAATAAGAATACCAATACTGGCGAAACCCATACGCCATGCCATCATAGCAGAGCGTTCACTCGGACTTTCAGTCATTTCACCTGCCGTTGCGCTGTAGGGTATTGCGACCATGGTAAAACCAACAGTGGCTACTAAAAAAAATGCGCCCACCCATACTGCTGCTGCAATTGGACTAATGCCTAATGGAGCAGCAAATAGACCAATAATACCGGCGACCATTATTAATGCGCCTATCACAATCCATGGCGCCCGCCGACCCCAACGGGTATTGGTGCGGTCAGACAGCCACCCCACTATAGGATCAGTAAATATATCAAATACTAAAATAGAAGTTGTCACCATACCTGCCAATGCAATTGGTACGCCAAGATAATTTGTCAAAAAAGAGAGGATCAAGAGCTGTTTTATAATTACAAAAACAACAATTCCCATATCAGCGAGACCCCAACCTGCCTTTTGAGAGATTGATAAAGTCATATTAAAGTTTCTCCTCAATTCACATTAGCAATAAACTAATTGACTAAATTAGCCAAAACATAACTTTAAATCGACCATACATTTTTCTGAAATCGATTTAGTCAAAATCTTAATTTTTCCAAGTATACTAAAAATAATACCGTCAGAGTTATTTCAGAATATTCAATTTTCAATGATCTCTATAAGATCTAAAATTGAAGTCTTTATCAGTGATAGAGCAGCAGGAGTAGAAAACCGATGATCAGCCCCCTTGAGCAGAGTGAGTTGTACATCTGGCCCTTCAAGATGTTGAAATAATTGATTGGCCGTTTCAACCGAGACATCGTCATCCTGATCTCCCTGCAACAAGCGCGCTGGAGTCGATAATTTTAGAGGCTTACGTAACACTAGGTGTAATCTTCCATCCTCAATCAGGCGCTTAGTTATTGGATAGGGCTCACCGTATTCTGACGGGATTTTTACCACACCATCATCATTTAGTTGTTTGCGCGTGTCCTCATTAAAATTTCTCCAAAATCCGTCCTCAGTAAAATCTGGAGCTGCAGCAATTGTAACGAGGCCAGCGACCCTTTCAGGGACACGTTTCGCCATCAGGAGTGATATCCAACCGCCCATTGATGAACCCACTAAAACCTGAGGCCCTTCGGTCAAGTTCGTAATTGCAGCCTGAGCATCTTCAGCCCAATCCCCGATACACCCGTCTATGAAGGATCCAGATGAAGCTCCATGTCCAGAATAATCAAACCTTAGAAATGGCCTTTTTTGCTTTTTGCACCAGGCAGCTAGGTGGAGCGCCTTTGTACCAGCCATGTCAGACATGAACCCACCAAGAAAAACTATTCCCGGCCCATCGCCATTAGATTGCGAAAACGCAATCTTACGGCCACACGCTGTCAACAATGATTTCATAAACAATTTATCCAAATCAATTTAAATAATTTGTACCAATTTCTTTGTTATTTTACATCAGTAATAATTGAAGACGGCATATTAGCTATAAATATGAATATATGTAATATAATTAAATTTGGATGAGTTGACAGACAAAATCAAAAGCGGCACACAGACCTATAATAACAACCCGCAATCGGGCGTTTCGTGGGCGCCAAACTGACGAGGAGAGCCCCAGATGGCCTTAATATCTCTCACACTCCCA
>CAJWTH010000001.1 GCA_913047725.1 uncultured Planktomarina sp. | reverse complement strand
CGTGCGATATCAATATCACCAATAACCACACGCGCGCCTTCGGCCACATAGGCCTTAGCAAAAGCCAGGCCAATGCCGCGCGCAGCACCGGTTATCAGCGCAATTTTGCCAGCCAAACGTGTCATTCGATCCGCAATCCTTGAGCATCAAACTTGTGGATCTGCTCAATTTGGGGAGTCAGAAAAATAGCGTCACCATTCTTTACAGAAATATCGCCATTAATGCGTACAGTAATGACATCTTGCAGGCCAGTGTCATGTACATGGATAAAGGTATCTGATCCTAAGTGCTCGGCTACTCCAACACGTCCCTTCCAGCTTCCCTCTGACATACTTACTGTAGTATGTTCAGGGCGAATACCTACATAATATGCATTAAATTTTTCGGCTGTGGGACCAGAAAAGATGTTCATCTTAGGTGAACCAATAAATCCAGCTACAAAAATGTTCTTTGGCTTGTGATAAAGATTTAAAGGCGACCCAATTTGCTCAATGATACCAGCTCGGAGAACAACTATCTTGTCTGCCATTGTCATAGCTTCAACTTGGTCGTGCGTCACGTAAATCATCGTTGTATTCATACGCTTATGCATTTCGGCAATCTCAAGCCGCATTCCCACTCTTAAAGCAGCGTCAAGGTTCGACAATGGCTCATCAAAGAGAAAGGCTAGAGGGTCACGTACAATGGCTCGCCCGATAGCAACTCGTTGACGCTGACCACCTGAAAGCTGACCCGGTTTCCGCTCCAGATAATCAGATAAGTTCAAAGATTTTGCTGCGGCCTCGACGCGCTTATCAATCTCAACTTGATCCATTTTTTTCATGCGAAGAGGAAAGGCAATATTCTTGCGAACTGTCATGTGTGGATAGAGTGCATAGGACTGGAAAACCATTGCTAAACCGCGCTTTGATGGCGAAATTTGCGTGACATCTTCGTTATCAACAAAAATGGTGCCCGCCGATAAATCCTCAAGTCCTGCAATCATGCGCAGAAGCGTAGATTTTCCACATCCAGAGGGGCCCACGAATACTGTGAATTCTCCATCTTCTATCGTTAAATCTAAAGGTGGAATAACCTGTATTTTATCAAAACTCTTTGAAACTTTATCCAATACGATACGTCCCATTATCTTTCCTTATTTCACAGCGCCAAAGGTTAGACCTTTGACCAGTTGTTTCTGACAAAACCACCCAAGAACGACGATAGGCCCGACAGCAGCTGTCGAAACAGCTGATAGGCGACCAAAGAATAATCCTTCAGGGGCTCGATTGCCTTCAATTAGCTTCGAAAGGGTGGCCGCATCGGTAGTGGTAAGGCGAACAGTCCAGTATGCTTCGTTCCAACAGAAGATAAAGCACAGGAGCGCAGTAGAAACGATTCCTCCCCAGGCCAACGGAATAAGGATTTCTTTAATTTCACCCCATGTATTGACCCCATCCATTTGACTTGCCTCAATTATGTCTTTTGGTATCTCCTTGAAGTAAGTGAAAAGCATCCAGACAACGATAGGTAAATTGATGAGGCTGAGGACTATAATTATCAAAAAATGGGTATCATATAGCCCCATACTTTTTGTTAGAAACGTCATCGGGTAGAGCACCGCCGCGGCTGGTAGCATTTTGGTAGATAGCATCCAAATTAAAATATCCTTGGTTGCCCTGCTGGGGTTGAATGCCATCGCGTATGCGGCTGGAATACCTACAAAAAGCGTAAATATCGTCGCAAAAACTGATGTGATTACTGAATTGGAAGCAAAACGCCAGTAATCATAGTTCTGCGTCATATTAAGATAGTTTTCGAGGGTCGGCTTGAAGAAGAGTAAATACTCTGGTTTCACCGCATCGGCATCAGTTTTAAAACTTGTCAACACCATCCAAAAAATAGGGAAGAAAAATAGTAAGCCAACAACCCAAGCCAGTACTGGTCGTCCAAAAGCCCCAAACTTTGAGGGTTTTACAACATGTGCCATGTTCTATTCCTCCTAGTCCATCAAAGCCTTGCCAACCAAACGCAGCAGGAAAATAGCCACGATGTTAGCGAGTATTACCGCAAAAATACCAGTGGCACTGGCTGCGCCAATATTGTTGTTAGAAAACTCACCTATTAGGTAAGGTAAATTTTTGTTTCCGTTGCCTCGGCTAACAATTTCAATTTCAGCATAAAGCGACAGATGAAAGATGGCCTGTATCATCACGACAATCGCTATTGGTCGGGCAAGATGCGGAAGGGTCAAAAACCGGAATTGAGACCAAGCACCGGCACCATCGAGAATAGCAGCTTCTTTTTGCTGTTGATCTTCAGATTGAAGCGACGTCATAAAAATTAAGACAGCAAAGGGCGTCCACTGCCAGGTAACCATTGTAATGACTGCAATTGCTGATGTTTGGGTAGCACGAAATGACATCGGTTCAAATTCTGGCCATAGTGAGAAAAAGCCTCCCAAAATTGGCCAATTTGTCAACACTTCCAGAATGTTATTAATACCAGCGACGGCAATTCCTTGAAGTCCAAGAACTGGATCAAGGATCATGTTGATCCATAAAACAGCGTTTACAGCTGGCATAACAAAAAATGGTGAAATCAGAAGTACTCGGACTATTCCTTGGCCAGGGAATGATTTGTTAATTAGTACTGCAATCATAACACCCAAAACAACAGTCAAAAACAAAATGCTACAAACTATAAAAAGGCTGTTTTGAATGGCAAACAAAAAATCTTTTGAATTAAGAACATATTCATAGTTTCCAAACCCGCGCCAGTTACTCAATGACGGTGAAGTCCATTCCGGACGGCGAAGACTATTCAATACATATCTAATCAATGAGAAATATAGCGTCATCCCCAGTGGCACCACCATCCAACCTAACAGCAATAATACAGCAGGTGTTTGAAGAAGGCGGGGAAGCACTCTATTCGACATCGCTCTTGTTCCTCATCAAAACCTGAATTTATCAACATATCCTGCTGACTTGGAGATCATAAGTTGAGTGTCTGAATCGTCAAACAATATAAAATTTTTGAAATAAACCACAAAATAGAGGGCCCGGCGTTAACCGGGCCCACTGGAAGTGAGTACTAGCTATTAGTAGTAACCAGCTTCACGCATGATTGCGTCAGCCGCACCCTGCGCTGCCGCTAGAGCTTCGTCTACAGACTTTGCTCCTGACAGAGCTGCTGCCATTTCTTGAGCAACAGCTGAACCTACTTCTGGAAATTCAGGTATAGCTGCAAACTGAACTCCTACGTATGGCTTCAGATCTGACGCTGCAGGTGCTGCGGAGTTAATAGCTGCCATTTCTGCTGCTGCGAACCCTGCAACGGCTTGAAATTCAGGAAGAGCATAAGTCGAAGCACGCTGCCCTGTTGGAACTGAACCCCATCCAAAATCTGGATGATTTCCTACAGCCTGGACATAGTCTTTCGATGTGGCCCACTCAATAAAGGCGGATGCGGCTTCGGCATTTGGCGAACCGGCAGGGATCGCCATAGCCCAAGCCCACAACCAGTTAGCACCAGTTGCATTGCCAGCATTTGGAGATTGTGCGTATGCGACACCGTCAACTTCTAAAAATGAAGCTGCAATCGTTGCGTCAATCCACATGCCACATTTACCTTCGTTGTACAAAGCTAGGATCTCATTGAAAGAGTTACCTTCAGAACCTGGAGGTCCGTAGTTCCCAAGAAGATCTACGTAGAAATTAATGGCATCTTTCCACATCTGGGTATCGAGGGCTGGCCGCATATCAGCATGGAACCAAGAACCGCCAAACGAGTTTACAACCGTTGTGATGAATGCCATATTATCGCCCCAACCTGGCTTTCCACGTAAACATGCGCCGTAAACACCGGCAGATGGATTGTGCATGGCGGCGGCGGCTTCCTTAACGCGCGACCAGCTGTCGTGGTCGTTAATTGTTACGCCAGCAGCGTCAGCCAAATCCTTTCGGTACATGACCATAGACGACTCACCGTAGAATGGTGCAGCGTAAAGCGTTCCATTGTGTGATAGACCTGCCCGCATTGCTGGCAAAATATCTGCAACGTCATAGTCAGAACCAAAATTTAATGGCTCGATCCAACCTGCAGCGCCCCAGATTGGCGCTTCCTGCATCCCTATATTAATTATGTCGTACTGTCCGCCACCTGTCGCAGTATCCGACGTGACCTGTTCACGTAAAACACCTTCTTCCAAGGCGACCCAATTGAGCTCAACACCAGTTTCTGCAGTGTAGGCCTTCGCTACTGTTTGCATGTTAATCATGTGACCGTTGTTCACGATCGCAATCGTAAGTGAATCTGTCGCATGAGACGCACCGGCCATTAGAGCCACTGCGCTTGCGATACATAATGCTTTCTTAAAATACATCCCATATCTCCCCTATGTTTGGATGTTGCCTGAGGACACTACACAGACATAGAAAGGCCCGTCAATCCAGTATTTACGCGCGTAAATATAATACTTAACTCACGCGGAGTCTCTCATAACCAATTTGCCTTCAAAAAGCTTTGATTCATGGTCTTTTTCTCCGCTTTCAACAGCCTTAGTAAGCATCTCCACCGCATAGCTTGAAATTGCCTCATACTCCTGAGCAATGGTTGTCAAGGGAGGACAAGTGTACCGTGCAAGTGGATGATCATCTTGCCCTGCAACGCGAATCGAAGCTTCAGGGTCTAGGCCAACTCGTATTCCTTCTTCCCAGCAAGCTGTCAGAACACCAATGGCAAGCCGATCGTTACTGCACAAAATTGTTTTTGATGGAAACCCCCCAGATTTAAACACTTCATGGGCTCCCCTGCGGCCAATTTCTTCAAATGCCCAGCCATCTCCCTCTGCTTTAATGACTTTGGGCTGATGCCCCAACTTCAACATTGCATCCAAATACCCTTGACGACGTTTATTAGCGTTAGGATTAGAGGGTGTCTGCATCTCAAAAAAGCAGGGCGGTTCTCCAGTCCGGCAGAGATATTCAGCCATCAGCATCGAAAATTGGGTATTATTGGATCCCACAAAGGCCAATCCTAAATCAGGAATGTTGCTATCAAAAAGTACTGTTGGAACCTCATCACAAAATTTTTCTATTTCACCCCGTATGGACGACCTGCCAAGTGGCGCCATAAGAACTCCTGCAGGTTTAAAAGACCGAAGGCTGTCAAGAATTTCTACTTCGAGAGATGGATCCCCATGCGCGCTATACAAGGTCGGCCGGAACCCTGCATCAATACAACGCTGCTCTACGTTTCGAGCGATCTCAGCAAAAAATGGATCTGAGAGATAGGGCACCAAGATCCCAACATTCTTTGTTAGTTTTCTATTTTGATTGATGGCGTAAATATTAGGTCTGTAATCATATTCCTCAAGAGCTTGCTCAATTCTTGTCCGGGTCGAAGCTCGCACGCTTTCCGCATCATTGAAATATTTGGATACCGTTGGCCTGGACAGCCCACTCACTGATGCAAACTCTTCCATATTTTTAATTTTTGAGGTCTTGATCATCAGTCACCTATTTATATTACCAGAACTTTACAATTTCTTATCGCGCGCAAATAATCAACAAAGTATTTGTAAATAAGTTTTACAGGAATACAATTTAGTAACACAAAACTGCATTTTTTATATTTATCAAAAATAGACTGTTGTTAGTTTTTATTTCGAATAATATTTCTAGCATGAAAGCCAAGGAGAATATCACGGTGGATAATGTTCAATATATGTCTGGATTTGGAAATGACTTTCAAACAGAGGCGCTGCCTGGAGCTTTGCCAGAGGGACAAAACAGCCCTCAAAAATGTAGTTACGGCCTTTACGGAGAACAACTTTCTGGTACTGCTTTTACCGCGCCCCAATCGCAGAACGAACGTACCTGGTGCTACAGGATTCGTCCCTCGGTAAAACACACCCACCGATTTAAAAAAATTGACCTTCCATACTGGAAGTCTGCGCCACACATATTGCCTGACATAGCGAGCCTAGGACAGTATCGCTGGGACCCTATCGCTTTAACATCGCAAGATTCAACATGGCTAACTGGCATGCACACAATGACCACAGCCGGCGATGTAAATACGCAAATAGGTATGGCAGCTCACACTTATTTAGTCACCAAAAGTATGCAAGATGAATATTTTTATTCAGCAGATAGTGAACTTTTGGTTGTTCCTCAGGAGGGAAAACTAAGATTTTGTACGGAACTTGGTATTTTAAACGTAAGCCCGCAAGAAATAGCAGTTCTTCCACGTGGGCTAGTTTACCGCGTTGAAGTAATCGATGGTCCAACGCGTGGATTTGTGTGTGAAAATTATGGTCAAAAGTTTACTCTTCCTGGCCGAGGACCAATTGGCGCGAACTGTATGGCCAACCGACGCGACTTCAAAGCACCTCTCGCATCTTATGAAGACCATGACGCCCCAAGTACCGTAACAGTCAAATGGGCAGGGCAATTTCATGAAACTCGAATTGACCATAGCCCTCTAGATGTCGTCGCCTGGCATGGCAATTATACACCATATAAATACGACCTAAATACCTACTGTCCAGTAGGTGCAATCTTGTTTGACCACCCAGATCCATCAATATTTACAGTCCTCAGTGCGCCAAGCGGAGTTGAGGGAACAGCAAATGTAGACTTTGTATTATTTAGGGATCGCTGGTCAGTAGCCGAAAATACTTTTCGTCCTCCATGGTATCATAAAAATGTTATGTCGGAACTTATGGGTAATATTTATGGGCAGTATGACGCAAAGCCAGAAGGATTTATTCCTGGTGGTATGAGCTTACACAATATGATGCTGCCCCATGGACCAGATAAAACGGCATTTGAGACCGCATCTAATGCGGAACTTGGGCCACATAAATTACAAAATACGATGTCATTTATGTTCGAAACCCGTTTTCCACAGCATTTAACAAAATTCGCAGCTTCTGAAGCACCGCTTCAAGATGATTACATTGACTGTTGGTTAGATTTGGAAAAAAAGTTCGACGGCAAGCCTAACAAAAAATGATATATAAGTTTAAAATAATTGCATTTTCAACAACACAAACTAAATCATGAAAAAGGTGGAGAATTTTAAATGGGTCAAAATATTACGAAGGCGGTTAAAGGAATGGTCGCGGACGCCAACAAAGAAATAACTACGATACCAATTTCTGACGCCCTCAATCTTGTGGACAGCCCAAATCATATAATCGTAGACCTACGTGACATTCGTGAACTGCAACGCACTGGAAAAATACCAGGGGCATTTTCCTGCCCTCGTGGCATGCTTGAATTTTGGATCGATCCAGCAAGCCCCTACCATAAAGAGATTTTCAACCAAGATAAGACTTACGTGTTTTATTGTGCGAGCGCGTGGCGCTCAGCACTCAGTACAAAACTTGCCCAAGATATGGGGCTTGCCCCCGTTGCACATATTGAAGGCGGTTTTGCGGCTTGGACTAAAGCGGATGGTCCAATTGAAGAAATTTCTACCTAAGGAAATTATCTTGATTGCAATGTAGAAATGCCTCCAAATACACTTTATACAATATCCACTGAGATGTTCTTTACGTCAAATAACTATAGAGGTTCACATGAAAAATTCTCCATCTTCTGAAGACTTGCATAGCTGGGACCGTGAACATTTCATACATCCCTGGCACGATATGAATTACTGGCGTGATTATGATAATATGCTCGTAACTGAGGCCGATGGAATTTACATGTATGACGAAACTGGCAAGAAGTTCATAGATGGCCCTGGAGGAATGTGGTGCGTTCAAATTGGTTATGGCCAAAAAGAGATGGCTGAAGCAATCGCAGCGCAAGTAATGAAGATGCCTTTTGCATCGCCGTGGACTAACGTCACAGAGCCAAGCGCAATTTTAGCTAAGAAAATTGCAGATTTTGCACCAGGTGATCTTAATAATGTTTTTTTTACGACTGGAGGATCCACGGCCGTGGATACGGCTCTACGTGCAATGCAGTTTATGAATAATAGCCTTGGTCGACCAAATAAGAAGATTATTCTGGCGAGAGAGAAGGGGTATCATGGGTCTACTTATTTGGCTGCATCTGTAAGCGGTAAAGAACGCGATATTACCAAATTCGATGTAGAAAGCCGGTTGGTACATTTCCTGCCAAATGTTAACCCCTATATTCGCCCAGATGATATGAGTGTTACGGCATGGTGTGATGCCAAAGTTAGAGACCTGGAAAGTGCTATCGAAAGTATTGGGGCAGATAAAATAGGAGCATTTATTGCTGAACCGATACTTAGTTCCGGCGGAGTTATTGTACCCCCCGAAGGATACCATAAACGTACGTTTGACCTGTGCCGCCAACATGAAATTCTCTATATATCTGATGAAGTTGTGACTGGTTTTGGTCGCCTAGGCCATTGGTTTGCGTCCGAAACCGTCTATGGAATTAAGCCTGATATGATCACGTGCGCAAAGGGGCTCACATCTGGCTACCTCCCACTTGGAGCGTGCATTATTTCGGATGAAATGATGGAAAAAATGGCCCACAAGGGTGAAGTATTATTTTCAAATGGTTACACATATTCTGGGCACCCCGTAAGCTGTGCTGCAGCCCTAAAAAATATTGAAATTTTAGAACGGGAGAAAATTCTGGAGCACGTGCGGGAAGTTTCCCCTTATTTCCAAAATCGATTAGCTGAACTGAAAAAATTCCCAATAGTTGGAGATGCCCGCGGCCACGGCTTAATAGGTTGCATTGAGGCACGTCTGAGCAAAGACGGCTCTCGGCTCGAGGATGAACGCAAGATTGGAATGAGGCTTGATGAAGTTTGCAATGATATGGGGCTGATTGTTAGGCCATTAATCAATATGTGCGTATTTTCACCGCCACTGATAATTTCACGCTCACAAATAGATGATATGTTTGAGATATTGGAACAAGCTATAATTAAGGTGAGCAAAGAGTTTATTAAGTAAATTAGACTTTAAAGTGTCCATTATTCAGGCTTGAAATACAGTAATAGTCCTATATATCTCACTTATGTTTCCTATAGTGGAAATATGTTTAATACCGGAAATAACTGATGACATCTGGCCCAAAACGCACACCACTTTATAGCCTCCATTGTGAGCTGGGCGGGAAAATGGTTGATTTTGCAGGATGGGAGATGCCTGTTCAATATCCGATGGGTATCATGGGCGAACATAACATATGCCGTACAAAGGCGGCACTTTTCGATGTCAGCCACATGGGGCAAGTAATACTGCGTGGTCCTAATGCAGCAAAAAGGCTAGAGGCACTGGTACCAGCAGCTTTGACAGAGTTGGAAGTGGGAAAGGCCCGGTATACCTTCTTTACTAACGATGAGGGTGGTATTCGAGATGATTTAATTATCTCAAACGCAGGAGATCACCTATTTTTAGTGGTAAATGCTTCGATGCGCAGTCAAGATATTCCCTACATGGCAAAAGCCTTGGATGGAGTTGAGGTAATAGAAATTTTTGACCGAGCGTTAATTGCATTGCAGGGGCCAGCAGCGGAACACGTACTAAGCGCGCATTGTCCAGTGGCCGCTGATCTAAAATTTATGGAAAGTGTAACAGCTCCAATAAATGGCGTGTCGTGCCGAATATCACGGCTCGGTTATACCGGTGAAGATGGTTTTGAAATTTCCATTCCAGAGGCTAACGCTGAACAGATCAGCCGTTTGTTACTGGAACATCCAAAATGTTTTCCTGCAGGACTTGGCGCCCGAGATAGCCTCCGAATGGAAGCTGGCCTCTGTCTCTACGGGAATGATATTGACAACAAAAAATCACCAGTAGAAGCAAATCTAAGTTGGGCCATTCAAAAAAGAAGGCGCCTTGAAGGTGGGTTCCCCGGTGCCGCACGTATTTTAGCAGAGCTGACTCAGGGAGCTAGCCAAAAACTTGTTGGGATAAAACCATTGGGACGTGCGCCTGCCCGTGCTGGAGTAGAAATCCAAAATCAAAATGGTCGGTCTATTGGTACGGTAACATCCGGCGGCTTTGGGCCAACCTTTGGTGGGCCAGTGGCAATGGGGTATGTCACTAGTAATCAGGCTTCACCTGGCAACAAGTTAAACCTTATTGTTCGTGGAAAGTCACAACCCGCAGAGGTCTGTACCCTGCCCTTTATTAAACAAAAATACAAACGTTAGCTAGGAAATCAAAATGACAACTTATTATTCAGAAGAGCATGAGTGGATCACCATTGACGGCGATACAGCAATTGTTGGGATTACTGCACACGCTGCAGAACAGCTAGGTGACATAGTTTTTATTGAACAAAAAGAAGATGGTGATGAGTTTGAAAGTGGTGACGAGATCGGAGTGATCGAATCTGTAAAAGCCGCCTCAGAAATCTACGCCCCCGTGGATGGCGAAGTCGTGGAAGCAAATTCAGTTTTAGAAAATAATCCATCTGCACTGAATGAAAGCCCTGAAAGTGATGCGTGGATTTATAAAATCAAACTAACTGACCCCTCCCAGCTTGAAGGCCTAATGGACTTAGCCGCCTATAAAACGTTTATCGCTTAAACTTGACCCCCAACGGGAGACCTCACAATGCCTTTTGAACTCACTACATATGAAGCCTATGATTTTGCTAATCGCAGGCATATCGGCCCGTCTCCCTTGGAGATGACTGAAATGCTTAATGTCATAGGCTTTAGCAACCTAGATGCATTAATTGATGCAACAGTTCCGCAGGTTATCCGCCAAGACCAACCACTTAGCTTTGGGGGGCCAATGTCAGAACGTGATGCCCTACATCATATGAAACAAGTAGCAGGAAAAAATAAAGTTCTAACCTCCCTAATTGGCCAAGGTTATCATGGCACAACGACACCAGCGCCGATACTTCGCAACATTCTTGAAAACCCCGCATGGTACACGGCCTATACTCCATACCAGCCCGAAATTTCACAAGGCCGCCTCGAAGCGCTCTTAAACTTCCAAACTATGGTCAGTGATTTGACTGGACTTGATATAGCGAATGCTTCCCTCCTCGATGAATCAACGGCGGCGGCTGAAGCTATGACTATGGCCATGCGGTCAGCTAAATCTAAATCACAAACATTTTTTGTTGATGAAAACTGTCACCCCCAGAATATTTCTGTAATCCAGACCCGTGCTGAACCCCTTGGCATTCATGTAATTGTGGACAATCCAGACAACCTTGATGCGAGCAAAGTATTCGGAGCCATTTTCCAATATCCAGGAACTTACGGGCATGTTCGAGATTTCACTGCCGAGATCTCAAGTCTGCATGAGCACAAAGCTTTGGGTATAATTGCAGCAGATCCGTTAGCCTTAGCCCTCTTGAAAAGCCCTGGTGAAATGGGCGCAGACATCGCAATTGGTTCAACTCAACGCTTTGGTGTTCCAATGGGCTACGGTGGCCCACATGCGGCCTACATGGCTACGAGAGAGGCTTTCAAGCGTAGCATGCCCGGACGCATCATAGGCGTATCGGTCGATAGTAGAGGCAATAAGGCACTGCGGCTTGCCCTGCAAACCCGAGAGCAGCACATCCGGCGCGAGAAAGCGAATTCCAACGTATGTACTGCTCAGGCGCTTTTAGCGGTAATAGCTTCAATGTATGCGGTATATCATGGCCCCGACGGAATTAAGGCAATTGCACAATCTGTCCACCGCAAGACCAGTCGCCTGGCAAAAGGGCTTGAGGCACTCGGATTTGATGTACAGCCAGATGTATTTTTTGACACTATCACTGTTAAAGTTGGTAACCTTCAAGGTGTCATTATGAACGCCGCTGTAAACAATGGGATCAATTTACGTAAAGTGAATGATGATCGCGTTGGAATTACTCTAGACGAGCAAACTAGGCCGGAGACCATTGAGGCAGTTTGGAATGCCTTTGGTGGGGATATGAAAGACGACAGTCAGGCAAATCGCGCATACCGCTTGCCTTCAACTCTACTTCGCGAGAGTACATATCTTACTCACCCAATTTTTCATCTCAATCGCGCTGAGGCTGAAATAACTCGTTATATGCGTCGACTAGCAGACCGCGATTTGGCGTTGGACAGGTCTATGATACCGCTGGGCAGTTGCACCATGAAATTGAATGCCACTATTGAAATGATCCCAGTTACTTGGCCTGAGTTTTCAAATCTCCATCCCTTTGTACCAAAAGACCAGGCCTTAGGTTATCACGAAATGTTTGCTGACTTGAATGTCAAACTGTGTGAAATTACCGGCTACGACGCCATAAGCCAACAGCCAAATTCTGGAGCGCAGGGCGAATATGCAGGTCTTTTAACAATTCGAAACTATCATATTGCCCGCGGAGAGGGCCACCGCAACGTTTGCTTAATACCAACATCAGCACATGGAACCAATCCCGCATCAGCGCAAATGGTTGGCTATAAGGTAATAGTAATTCAATCAGATGACGATGGAAATATTGACGTTTCAGATTTCAAAGCAAAAGCCGAACTTCATAAAGCAGATCTAGCCGCCTGTATGATCACCTATCCTTCAACTCATGGCGTCTTTGAAGAGACCGTTCAAGAAGTCTGTCGAATTACTCACGACCATGGCGGACAAGTTTACATAGATGGAGCTAATATGAATGCGATGGTAGGGTTGTCGCGACCAGGCGACATCGGCGGTGATGTGTCCCACCTAAACCTACATAAAACTTTTTGCATCCCACATGGCGGTGGCGGCCCCGGCATGGGACCAATTGGTGTTAAGGCCCATTTAAGCGCACATTTACCGGGGCACCCAGAGTATGGCAGTAGCGTCGGACCAGTTTCGGCGGCACCTTTTGGTTCGCCATCTATTCTCCCAGTGAGTTGGGCATATATTCTTTTGATGGGTGGGGCTGGTCTTACGCAAGCCACCAAGGTTGCAATATTAAATGCAAACTACATTGCAGCGCGCTTAGAGGGTGCCTTTAAGATCCTGTATACTTCAAAAAATGGTCGCGTCGCTCATGAGTGTATCATTGACACAAGGCCCTTGGCAGACGCGGCTAATATAACTGTCGACGACTGCGCAAAGCGTTTGATGGATAGTGGGTTTCACGCGCCAACGATGAGTTGGCCAGTTGCGGGAACCTTAATGGTAGAACCTACCGAGTCTGAGCCAAAAGCAGAGTTAGATCGTTTCTGTGATGCCATGCTGTCAATCCGTGCTGAAGCCCAAGACGTAATTGATGGTAAAAGTGATAGGGAAAACAATCCCCTAAAGAATGCCCCACACACCGTAGCCGACCTGATTGGGGATTGGGACAAACCTTACAGCAGGGAACAAGCCTGCTACCCCGCCGGTACTTTAAAAGGTGATAAATATTGGGTACCTGTGAACCGTGTAGACAATGTCCATGGAGATCGAAACCTTATTTGTACGTGTCCTCCAATCGAAGATTATATTGACGACTAGATGAAACCAAGAAAATCAACTCATAGTCCTAATAATATAAAGTTAAGGCTCCAGAACTCAGAGTGCGTTGCAACCCCTTTTCACGGGTTTGCATAATAATTTGAGGCTTGCACGCCAAACATTGTGGCAGTTTGCCGTGAGCTAGATTTTTTTGCAAAAAAGTCCAAAAAAATCAAAATTGATGAATTTGAATCAATTTCTTGATGCATTTGAAAAGCTGGGTTAACATTTTGTGACGGCGATGCGCCGACAAGGGAGAAAAATATGAATTTTAGAAAAATACTATTGGCGACAACTGCTACGGCCATGCTGTCTAGCGTTGCAATGGCTGCCGATGACGGATTAGTTGTGTTCGATTGGTCAGGCTATGAAGATGAAGGCTTTTTCCAAAAATATGTAGCCCAACATGGTGGTTCACCGACTTTTGCATTCTTCGGGGAAGAAGAAGAGGCCTTCCAAAAATTGCGCGCCGGCTTTAAGGCGGATGTGTCTCACCCCTGTAGCCAATCCGTATCCAAATGGCATGAAGCTGGTTTGCTTGAACCACTCGATACATCGCGGATAGATCTATGGGCAGACGTCAATCAAGAGATGGCAGAAGCATTTAAAATTGATGGCAGCTACTATATGCTTCCAATGGATTGGGGCACAACAGCCTTGACCTACCGCACAGATATGGTCGATGAGGCCAAAATGACTTCTCTGGCTGTGTTTTTAGATCCAGCTTATGGAGGGCGCACAGCTCTGCCAGATAATGTCGATGATGTATACGCTCTTGCCTATCTGGCAACTGGCGTAACCGATTGGACAAAAGCTACTGACGCAGACTTTCAGGCAGCCAATGTGTGGCTACGAAAAGCACACCAAAATGTGCGGGCCTATTGGGCTGATGGAGCCGAGCTTGCCCAACTAATGGGAAGTGGTGAGGTTATGGTGTCCTGGGCATGGAATGAAACGCCAGTTACAATGCAGGGTGAAGGCCTACCAATTGGAGTTAACCGCTCGACTGTGGAGGGATCATCCAGCTGGTTCTGCGGTTATGTAAACTTGGCAAATGGTCCAAACTCAGAAGATAAGATGTATGATTTCTTCAATGCCTGGATGGATCCCGGTTCCACTGACTATATTGTTAACGAGTGGGGCTACGGACATGGAAACGAGACTGCAATGACGGCAATGGGCGCCGACGCACTAGTATGGGCTGGTTTGGGCCCTGTGGACGTTCCTGTTTTGGCTCAAGTTCCTATGGATCAACAATTGCGTGAAAAAATGATCGCTGAATTTGAAAAGATCAAAGCAGGCTTCTAAAGAACCGTAACATATAAAAAAATCTCAAGAGCACCTATTGGTGCTCTTTTTTTATCTAAATCACTTCAGCAAAAGTAGCGAAGACGTGCTCCAGCCAACCCGAGCTTTTGCGCCAACTTCTAGTACCTCGCGTCCAGCAGTATTGCGCATGGTGACAGTGATTGGATCTTCTTTAGCCGGTAATTTGACGTCGTAATATGTCATATCCCCATAGTAATAAACTTCAGTAACCTCAGCTTCAATTTCACGTTCAGAAGTTTGGGAACCCATTAAAATTGTTAACATCTCGGGGCGAACGCCTACCGAGTTGCAACCATCCAAACCGCCTGTGGCTTGTTCCAATGGTAAAGTTAATTTTCCTAATGATTGAACTTCAACTTCCAAATTATCTCCAGATGTAGTCAAAACTTTAGCATCTAAGAAGTTCATCATACCAATAAAAGCTGCAACTTTTCGTGTACTTGGCTTTCCATAGAGTATCTGGGGTGAGGCAACCTGTTCAATTTTCCCGTCAAACATCACCGCTATGCGATCTGACATTGTCAATGCTTCTTCCTGGTCGTGAGTAACCAACACAAATGTAATGCCAACCGCTCGTTGGAGACGACGTAACTCAGACTGCATCTGCTCCCGTAATTTTTTATCTAATGCCGAAAGAGGCTCATCTAGTAAGAGTACGCGGGGCTTTAGTACAAGAGCGCGAGCCAAGGCAACACGCTGTCTCTGGCCACCAGATAATGCATGAGATGCCCGATCATCGAAACCTTCCAGTCCAACCATATTAATCGCTTCCGCCACACTAGCCTTTATCTCTGCTTTTGGAAGCTTTCGGGCTTTCAGCCCATAAGCTATATTTTCAGCCACACTCATATGTGGAAAAATAGCGTAACTTTGGAATACCATATTTGTTGGGCGTTTATTGGCTGGAACCCCTTCCATAGAAACACCATCAATATGAAGGCTGCCCGACGACAGTGTCTCAAACCCTGCAATTGCTCGTAGTAAGGTCGTTTTGCCACATCCAGATGGACCAAGTAGCGAAAAAAACTCACCAGTTTGAATGTCCAAATCAATCTGTGATAGCGCCTGAAATTCACCGTAAAACTTATCAAGACCACTGAGCCGAATTATTGGCTGCGTCATAGGAAACCCCCCGTATTTTCAATACCTGTTTTTCGTATTCCACGGCGCCGGAAGAAGTCTGCTATTAAGAGCAAGCCAATCGATACTAACAATAAAACGGTACCCAAGGCCATTAAACCTGGTAATTTAGCAGGGAAACGTAGTTGTCCCCAAATGTAGACCGGCAGGGTTGGCTCAGTTCCAGCTAAAAAGAATGCAATAATAAACTCATCCAAAGAAATCGTAAACGCAATCAACAAGCTAGCAACAATACCAGGCATAACTAAAGGAAAAATTACCAACCAGAATGTATTCCAACGGGTTTGCCCTAGATCAAAGGAGGCCTCTTCAAGGCTTTTATCAAGGTTCATGAAGGCGGAGGATAAAATAGCAATACAAAAAGGTGTACAAATCAAGATATGGCCCATGGTTATGCTCCACAGCGACAACTCAAAACCCATTTGGATAATTACAACCAGCAAAGAAACACCAATTATGATCTCTGGGAGCACCATCGGTAGCATTACAAAGCCCATTATTGATCTGCGGCCAAAGAAGGAAAACCGAGTTGAGGCCCGGGCCGCCAGCACAGCTAGTAGCGTTGAGAATATTGCGGTGGTAACAGCAATTAGCAAACTGTTGCGTGCAGCAACGTGTAGGGTCCCATTGGTAAGCAATACAGAGAACCACTCCGTGGTGAACCCTGAAAGTGGGAATGAAACAATACTGCTCGCATTAAAGGCAAAAACTGGTAACAGAATTGCCGGCCCATATAAGAATAATAAAAAGAAACCTATGAACCACTTAAAAAAACCTATCTTGCCCCGCATCAACTTGGGCCCCTAACATATTTCCTGTTCATCCATAGAAAGACTAAAGCAAAAAATGTGACAATCCCCATTGCTGAGATCGCAAGTGCTGCGCCGAGAGGAGCATTATTGGCCTTTTTAAATTGTAACTCAATCATATTAGAAATCATCAATCCATTTGGCCCCCCAACCAGACGTGGGGTCACATAGTCGCCAATAGTGGGAATAAAAACAATAATAGTTGCCGCTATTACACCGGGCATTGAAAGTGGGAGGGTAACCCGAAAAAATCGGCGGATTCCACTATCTCCCAAATCCTCTGCAGCTTCTATTAGGGAGCGATCAACACGTTCTAAAGCGACGAAAATTGGTAGAATAGCAAAGGGTATCCAGGCGTGCGCAAGAGTAATAACTACGGCATTTTGATTATATAAAATGAAACTCAATGGCTCATCTATAATGCCAAATCCAGTGAGAGTCCCATTAATAACACCATTATAGCCCAGTATTACCTTCCACAGGAAAATACGCATTAAGTAGCTTGTCCAAAATGGAATGGTAATCAAAAATATCCACATCGCCTTCCGTTTAGGGACGACGTGAAACGAAATAAAGTAAGCCACTGGGTATGCCACGAGTACGGTGACAGCAGTCACAAAAATTGATATTTTTAGGGACCTAGCCATTAAATATTGGTACATGGGCTCAGTCCAAGCGGTCTGATAGTTGGCGGTAGTGAAAGTTCGATCAAGGGTCAGATAGTCTTGGGTCCAAAAGCTAAGAGCGACCACCATGATTAGTGGTACGGCCAGTAATAGCAACGCAAAGCCTAACGTTGGACTAATCAAAAATAAGCCCTGAGCACTCTCACTCCGACGCCATTTTTGAAAGCCTACCAATTAAGGTATCCTTTTCGAAAGTATCTCTTGATTCAAGAGAGCCATCTGTCCAACTAACGGTAATGTATTGCTCTCAACTACTGGAATTAACTTGCGCAAATGGTCATGGTAAGTCTTTACCCCGTACTCCAAGTCAGAAAGTATTACTCCATCATAGGCGGAAGACCTAGTGGCCTCACATGACCAAACCATCAACATTTGATCTTCTGCACCAGTATCTCTGTCAATCCGTCCACTGAGGTAGCGAGCCACTTTCATTTCACGGCTCTCATCAGGACGACGATAGCACATGCCTCGCTGAAGTGTCTGCGTGGCAGATTGCGGAACATCTTGGTAAAAAATAACACTATCAGGATAAAGCCCTAAAACAAAATTCGGAAACATTCCAAAATAGATCCATTGTCTTTGCTGAGATACAGGTAAATGCGAGGCTTCTGGCAGGAGGTCTCGATACTTTCTTACGCTCCACCGATGACCAGGAGCTTCGTTGAAAGTCCCTACCGAGCGAGAGGTTCCCTCCAGATAAGGTTCATCAAAGTATCCGTTTCCATAAAGCTCATGTAACCCAGGGTGTGCTTGACGCACATGATAACCCTCATTGTCTACATCCCTAACTGACTTCCAGTTCACTGGAAGTAGGTCATGCATCGAATTAGTCGTAGTGGGGACCATATTTGCCAAATCATAGGGGGCAATCTCTTCATCAAAGCGCCCTAGAACCTCTGCGACTGAGGGCTGAGGGCCTGGTAAAAACCGAACAAATATAAGCCCGTTCCAAACTTCCATTTCAAGTTTTTTTAAGCCCCATTTTTCTGCATCCATTGGCGGAAATGTATTTTTATTTGCTATTCCACGTAGAGATCCATCAAGGTTATATGCCCATCCATGATATGGGCAAATCATAGCTTTGTTGCAAACCCCACTCGCGTCAGGAACAACACGGGAGCCTCGATGGCGGCACAAATTATGAAATGCCCTAACCTGGCCGTCATGCCCCTTAATTACCAAGGCACGTTCGCCCGCTAAATCAAAAGTCGTATAAGCACCATTCTGTGACAATTCATTTATGTGGCAAACAAATTGCCAATGAGTTTTAAAAACTTCGGTGCACTCAAGTTCAAATAATTCTTGTGAAAAATATGCCCACCCTGGAAGTCCAGACCGGTCCCAATCCTGGGGTGGCGTGATACGTGGATCCATAACATTACCTTACCTTGAATTTTAAACCATCGAACAGCTTACGGAGCAGAAGATCAACAATAATCTATGGCCAAATGGCGTTTTTTATGGCTCACTCTGACTAACATAGATTTTAAATAAAACAAAGAAAGACGCCGTTATGAAAGATATTAAACCTGAGGATCGTATAGTAGCCAATGTAAACACGAGTAAATTTACTCCTTGGTTAAATTCAGACGGCAGTGATAGCGGAACTTCCATCCTACAGCTTGGTGGTGGACCAGGTTTGGGGGTAGGTTTCCATATTTATCGGATGAACCCTGGGAGCAGTAGTGAGGCGCATGAACATCGAGGCGATGAAGAGTTTTTTGTCATCGAAGGCAGTTTGCGCGACAATGATGGGACTGTTTATGGCAAAGGCGATTTAGTTTTGCTTCGTGACAGCACGCAGCACTTCTCTGTGTCGGACGATGGCTGCCTCTTGGCAGTCTACATTCCTATGGTGGAAACTAATCTCTAGCCATGAGGAATGGACCTAGACGCTTGACCGTAAAAGTCTCTCCAACTTTGCTGAGTAAATCCCATTATTTTTGGAGAATTAAAATCTGGACATGCAGCTTTAGCCAAATCTAACAGCCGGGTCTGCGCTTTTTCTCTACCCATTTTCCCCTTCAAGCCGGCATTCGTTAATTGGATTAAACTTCTAACTAAAGCTCGCGGTGCGGATTCTTGGTCGAGTAGTATCCAAACTGCCTCCCAAACCTCATGCGCTTCCCAATAATATTCCTCACGGAAAAATAGCTGCCCAATGTGCCACGCAATACAATTAGCCAACTCTTCATCAGAAATTGATAAGTCTGGCTTAAACTGGTCAAATACGCCGTCGCTATGGCGAGAATTTTTTCCAGGTATGTAGGCGTGTGATGGCCGCCAATTCAGATCTAACTCATGAAATTGGAACACCCTGCCCCGCCTCAATCTTCCATAAGCTTTCAGAGAAAACCGCAATTTCTGCAATAGTGGCCTCATTCGCATCTTCTAGGGGTGAATGCCCACAGTCAGCCAACATAACGACATCAACGGGCGAGTAGCTTCGGTTTTCAAGTTCTAAAATTTGTGCCTCCGTACCATATTTATCATCGAGCCCTTGGATTGCCAAAGTTGGGATACGCAAATAATCAATCACCTCCGACACGTTCCAATCTTCAAAATCAGGATCTAACCAAACCTTATTCCAACCAATAAAGGCATTTTCTGGATCTTGATGATATTTTGCCAATCTTAGTTTTAAGCCATTCTTGTCAAAATTATCTTTGGCTAAGGCAATCTGTGCAAGCCCCTGAGGCTCTGTAAAAAAATGTGGGGCCATCAAAACTAATCCACGCACGCGATGATCAATAATTGAGCCTGCATATATTGCAGCAATTGTTGCACCATCAGAATGCCCTAGTAAAATACACTGTTTTGGTCCAATCGCAGCCAAGATTTTTGGTAGTACATCTACTGCCTCCCTGCTCATGTAATCTAAGGGGCGAGGCAAATCAGTTGGATCTGAACGCCCATATCCGGCGCGAGAATAGACGAAAACCCCACAACCGGTAGCAGCTGCAATCTGAGCTGGTGCATCTCGCCAAAGCGCCACACAACCCAAGCCTTCGTGTAACATTACAATGGTAGGAGCTGTAGTAGGCGCAGGTCCAAAACAAGCGTATTCAAGAGATTTTCCTGATATATCTAAAAAGCCTTCTAATCCGTCTGCCCAATTAATCAGTGTCATTTCGAACTCCTTAATTTAAACCGTTGGATTTTTCCTGTCGCAGTTTTGGGCAAGTCATCAACTATTTCAATCCAACGTGGATATTTCCATTTTCCTATTCGTTCTTTCACAAAGTCTCGCAACTCATTCTCAATATTATTTTTTGATATATTGCTATTAAGAACGACAAAAGCCTTTGGCTTTTCCAGTCCATGGTCATCAACCTGAGCGACAACAGCAGCTTCCAGCACTTTTGGATGTGAGATTAAAGTTTGCTCCACCTCGAAGGGACTTAGCCATATGCCAGAAACTTTAAACATGTCATCGGTACGTCCACAGTAAATGTACGTACCATCTCCCATAATTTCATACTTGTCCCCAGTCCTAGTCCACTCACCCTCAAAAGTTGCTTGATTTTTAGCACGTTGGTTCCAATATCCATCAGCCGAAGACCCACCTTTAACAAGCATTTCACCAACTTCTCCGGGTTGAATTTGGTTGCCGCCCTCATTAACGCATCGCAACTCATACCCTGGAACTGCTATTCCGGACGTACCATAGTTTACCTCACCCTCACGATTGGATAGAAAGATATGTAACATTTCAGTAGAACCCACGCCATCCAGGATCTCATTTTTAAAGAGATCCTGCCATCTTCGGCCGATATCTGCCGGGAGAGCCTCACCCGCAGAAATACACAATCTGACCCGATGACTTGGCATCTCACGGTTTTCCAGCAATGCCACGATGGCACCATAAAGAGTTGGCACCCCACAAAATAATGTCGGTTGTTCAGCTTGAATGATGTCTAGAACTGCATCCGGCGTCGGACGTCCAGAAAATAGGATAGTCGTCGCACCAACAGACATTGGAAATGTCAGCGCATTTCCCATACCATACGCAAAAAATATTTTGGCAGCAGAAAAAATTACATCATTTTTCTTTATACCAAGCACCTGTGCACCATAAGTTTCTGCCGTAGAGAGAAGTGCACTATGGACGTGGCGGACACCTTTTGGTTGCCCCGTTGAACCAGAAGAATAGAGCCAGAAGGCACATTCGTCGTCTAACGCAAAGATAGCTTTTTTTGTTTTGGCAGGTAGAAGAAAATCTACATAAGATATGGCCTTTGGCGGAGTTTTTTCACCAATGACAATTACTTTTCGTAAATCTTTATTTTCAACCAAAGCAGGCTCAACAGTTTCCCACAATTCAAGTGAAACAATCAAACAGGCCGCGCGGCTGTCATTTAATGTTGCCTGATAAACAGAAGTCGCCAATAGCGTATTCAGCGCGACAGGCACGACACCCGCTTTTAATGCGCCCCAGAAAATTTCAGGATATTCTAATTGATCCAGTATTAAGCATGCAACGCGCTCTTCCCGACGTAGGCCAGCACTTTCAAATGCTCCCGCTAAAAGGTCACTGCGTTCAGCTAATTCTGCATACGTTTGGCTTCGCCTTTGCCCATCAGCCTCTCTAAATGCAACATTCGAACCGCGTCCCTCCTCAACGTGACGGTCCACAAACCAAATAGCAGCATTTTTATTATCAAGCATGTTTACCTCCAGCTAAGACGATACCCACATAACATTTTATGCAAAGAAGTTTACACAGGTTCAAATGCAAAGGAAGTCTTAAAATCTGTCAACTTCATTTACCTCCTCACTTTCATATAGCAGTTACACATTTGTTTTAATTAGTTTTAACTAGAACTTTTCTCATAGCGTAACCACTTTTCAAACTATATTTTAGTATTATAATACATTATTTTAGGACCTCGCTTTACGTAAATAATTTGAGATCCTGCGGCTAACATGGAACCAACGGATTTTATAGGGAGTAGACAATGCCACATCCTCTGATCACACAAGCTGATATTGAAACTTTTCAGAACGAAGGCGTAGTATTAATCAAGAACCTATTTGCGAATTACGTAGAGGACCTGCGAGCAGGTTTGACCTTCAACATGAAAAATCCTGGGCCATATGCCGCCGAAAATCTATCAAAGGGTGAAAGGGGCAGGTTTTTTGATGACTATTGCAACTGGAACCGAATACCCGAATTCAAAAAAGTTATTTTTGAGGGCCCAGCCGGTGCCGTCGCTGCAGATTTAATGAAATCTGAGAAGGTACAAATCTTTCATGACCATATCTTGGTAAAAGAACCAGGGACTTCAAAGCCGACACCTTGGCATCAGGACGCCCCATATTATTTCGTAGAGGGACAACAAACGGTAAGTTTTTGGAGCCCCCTTGATCACGTTAAAGACGCCTCACTGCGTTGTGTTGCGGGGAGCCACAAGTGGGCTAAGCCAGTTTTACCAACCCGCTGGCTTGCGGAAGACAGTTTTTACTCAAACGAGCACGATTATATGCCTGTACCAAATCCAGATGCAGAAAAGATGGAGATCCGAGAATGGGAAATGCAGCCAGGCGATGCGGTGGCTTTTAATTTTGGCATCTTACACGGTGCCCGTGGTAACAAGACAACCAACCGGCGTCGAGCTTTTTCACTCCGTTTGGTAGGTGATGATGCAAAATATATCGAGCGCCCTGGACCCACATCACCACCATTTCCTGGTCATAATATGCTACCCGGCGAAACCTTACGGGAAGATTGGTTTCCTGAAATCTATCGGCGACAAAATTGATCAAACAGCATCAAAATCCAAAACCACATGATCAGAATTTGGTTTAAATTGGCATGCCAAAACAAAACCCTTATCCATCTCCCATTCTTCCAGGGAGAAGTTTTGCGCCATCACGCCGTTTCCGCTTACAAGTTTGCAGCGGCATGTGGCGCACATTCCATTAGCACAAGAGTATGGGAGTTCTAGTCCAGATTGTGTAGCCGCATCTAATAGCATTTGCCCCGACAACATTTTAAAATTTCGTCGGGCACCATCCAAAACCACCTCAACGAGTGCGCCAGCAGTTTCTGACACTACATCTGCCGCACCAGCAATCGGCAGTGGACTTGAAGGTGTAAAAAGCTCAAACTTAATACGGTCAGGTGAGACACCTAGTGCCAGCAACGCATCAGTCGTCACTTCAATCATTGGCTGTGGCCCACAAATATAGATTGCATCATAGTTTAATGGCGCAATCAAACCACGCGTAGTCATGGTATTCAGTTTCTCAGCATCCATTCGGCCATTAAAAAGCGACACATCTTGGGCTTCCTCATCCATCAAGTGGGTCATCAAAAATCGAGTAATGTATCTATCTTTGAGGTCATCAAGGTCCTGTCTAAACATCACACTTTCGGTATTTCTGTTGGCATAGCAAAGTGTAATTGTACTATTCTGTTCGCCCTCTAAGACAGATTGGGCGATAGATTTAATTGGCGTTACACCGGAGCCAGCAGCCAAAAGTAAATAATTATGTTGCCCCCCAATAGGCGCAGTAAAACGACCCTGAGGCGACATAACCTGCAAAATATCACCACATTGTAAGTCATTAACAAATCCAGAAAAAGTCCCCCCCGCGATACGTTTTACCCCCACCGACAAAGTTTCAGACCCAACAGGCGAACAAATGGAGTAAGACCGGCGCACATCTTCGCCCTTTATCTTAGAGCGCAGAGTTAAATATTGCCCTGGCAAAAAGTCAAAAATAGGTTTCAGCTTTTTTGGAATTTCAAAGCTAATTTCAATTGAGTCAGATGTAACTTGGCGTATGGTACTAATATTCAAATCATAAAATTTAGGTTTAGCCATGGAGCTCTCCTAAATACACTTGAAATAATCAAACGGTTCAAGGCATGAATTGCACCGATAATGCGCCTTACAGGCCGTAGAACCAAACTCAGATAACTTTGACGTATCTTTAGCCGAACAACGCGGACAAGAAACCTGAACGTCTCCAAACAAGGCACGCTTTGAAGAAGAACCAGAAACTGGTGGTGCAATACCATAAGCTCTAAGTTTCTCACGTCCCAAATCCGTAATCCAATCTGTAGTCCACGCCGGAGTGAGTGAGCGCTCAATAACTGGATCAAAGCCAGCATCCCTGAGGGCAGCTTCAATCGCCAATTCAATAGCCAGGACCGCAGGACAACCAGAATAAGTTGGTGTCACCCTCGCTACGGCACGTCCATATTCATCCATCTCAACGCTGCGCAGTATCCCTAAATCAGCAACTGTAACTGCAGGAACCTCCGGATCGAGAACCGCGGAGGCCGCCAACCAAGCTCGATTAGCTTGTGAGTTCACCACGCCATATTTGGAAAGCTACGCTGCATATATTGCAATTGCGCTAAGAGATGGCCCATTGCCTCAGTGTGCCTTCCCTCCCGGCCACCTTTTTGGGCGTGAGTCAGATCAGGGATATTAAGATTTGCAGCTTGGAAAACTTCCCTAACGTCCATGAGCCAAGGTTCCTGAAGAGTATTTTTGTCAGGAAACACTCCACTTTGACTTATTTCAAGGCTATCATAGGAAGTATGGAAGAACTCTCCCAAATACGGTTCCAAAATTTCACAAGAGGCCTGCATTCGTCGGGCACTTTCGTCCGTCCCATCACCCAAACGAATTACCCACTCCCCGCAATGACGCCTATGGTATTTAGCTTCTTTAATAGCTTTTCCAGCCACTGCAGCCACGGTAGCATCACTTGATTTTAGGGTCTGCTCCCAAAATAACAGCATAAAACTTGAGAAATAAAATTGCCTAAGAATTGTTTGAGCAAAATCACCATTAGGTAGCTCACAGATCAGCAGGTTTTGGTATTCACGCTCAATTCGGCAGAATGCAAGAGCATCCTCATCACGCCCCACCCCCTCTATTTCACCAGCGTAGGTATACAGGCTGCGGGCTTGGCCAATCAGATCTAACGCAATGTTGGGTAGCGCTAAATCTTCCTCCAACATAGGTGCGTGGCCACACCATTCAGACAACCGGTGACCCAATACTAGATGATCATCAGCTAGTTGTAACAAAGCGGAAAATAGGCCTTTTTGCATTACATGTGTCCCACATCATCTGGGATATTATAGAAGTTAGGGTGGCGATAAACCTTATCATCTGATGGATCAAACATCTCTTCGCGGTCTTGGGGATCTGAAGCGGAAATCTGTACCGATGGGATCACCCAAACTGACAGGCCTTCACCCCGTCGGGTATACACATCCCGAGCCGCTTGTAATGCCATTTTAGAATCCGTCGCATGTAGCGAGCCACAATGTCGGTGCGCAAGCCCATTTCGGGGACGGATAAAAACCTCCCAAAGTGGTATCTCTTCTTCATCCACCATTGGATCTCTCACTCTGCAGCAATAGGCGTCACGTTTCGCTGCGAAACTTTCTTGGCGTGAGCCATAACAGCATCACGTACCCAGGCACCCTCGTCCCAGGCCTTTTTTCGAGCAGCTACGCGCTCTTTATTTAGGGGGCCATGACCTTTAACAACACTCCAAAATTCGTCCCAATCTATTTCACCGTAGTCATACCGCCCCTGCGTTTCATTCCACTTCAAAGCCTCATCTGGCAAACTCAATCCTAAACGCAGCGCCTGAGGCACCGTGGCATCGACAAATTTTTGTCGCAGTTCGTCATTAGTAAAACGTTTTATTTTCCAAAGGGTCGATTGATCAGAATTTGGGCTTTCCCCGTCTGGCGGCCCAAACATCATTAACGATGGCCACCACCATCTGTTCAACGCATCCTGCGCCATATCCTTTTGCGCCTCAGAGCCCTCTGCCAAGGTCAACATAATCTCATAACCTTGTCTTTGGTGGAAGCTTTCTTCTTTGCACACTCGGATCATCGCCCGAGCATATGGACCATAAGAGCATCGGCAAAGTGGGACCTGGTTCATGATTGCGGCACCATCGACCAGCCAACCAATTGCGCCAATATCAGCCCAGGTTTGGGTTGGGTAGTTGAAGATTGAGGAGTATTTTGCTCGCCCAGAGATTAGCTCTTCAGTCATCTCTTTTCTGCTAACTCCAAGAGTTTCCGCCGCCGAATATAGGTAAAGACCATGGCCGCCTTCATCCTGAACCTTAGCGAGCAAAGCAGCTTTGCGGCGCAGGGTTGGAGCACGTGTGATCCAATTACCTTCGGGCAGCATGCCTACAATTTCCGAATGGGCGTGCTGGCCAATCTGCCGGATCAAGGTTTTGCGATAAGCAGCCGGCATCCGGTCATTTGGTTCAATTTTTTCATCCGCATCAATACGTGCCTGAAATGCCGCCAAAAACTCAGGTGTTTCTTTATTTTCCGAGCCGGCGCCAATCAATCCTTGCGAATACATCATAATTCTCCAAATCGTTTAGTTTATAATATGTTACAAAAACATAAAAATCAATATATTTTTGTAATACTATCGAAAACGTGCCTGTGCAGCTTGCTTTGCACCACTTACATTTAGCAGCTGTGGATATATCGCCGCGATATCGCGGTGAACCTGCGAAATCGGCCAATCCGCAATTGGCGCCTCTATAGAGGGATACCGCAATACCAGCCGACGCCAAAAATGGATCAGCAAAACCCGTGAAAAAATCGCCTGATTTGGCGTCAATTCAAAGTCAGTAAGGGTTCGACAGCCCTCGATGATCATGCGACATGTCTCAGAGTTAAGCACTGGAAAAATAGTGCGGCGCGCCCAAATAGGCATTTCACGTGGCTGGGTATCAAAAGCCATTAAGTCGCTTGCTTCATTTTGTGAAATCCGAGCCCAAACATCAGTAGGCCAGACGTAACAGCAACCTCCCAATACCAGGGGCGGATTAGCTTCAAATTGTTGTTGCACTGCATTCATAGATACAGCATCTGCTGCAAAGGCAAACGTCCAATCATCAATTTGTTGAGGCGCCGCGTAGATGACTGATTCAGCCACTTGATACTCAACCAAACCCTGGACAGAAAACCGGTAATAAGCCGTTCGGCCCACCCGTTTTCCTACAACTAGGCCATCTTTTGAAAGCCGCGACATGGCAGTACGCACCGCCTGTGGTTCAATATCAAGGGCCGTACAAATCTCCAGCAACACAGCCATCGAGATTTCTCCACCATCCGGCTGGGCAATCTCACCCATTATCGTGACAATCACTGACCACACCCGCAATCGACCCTCCGCATGCAGATGGTGGACCAGATCGCGTATTTCAGTGGGGGCCGTCCTCATGCCCCTTTGGTTTCACCATATGAATTCATGGTCAACAATTCATATTCCGCCACTTGCTCCCAATCTTGGTTTCGAAGAGCGACATACCAACGAACTTCTCCGTATTCGTCAGTGCGCCGAGTTTTGCACTTCACTGTAAGTTGCACACTTATAGTATCGCCCGCCACAACAGGCTTTTGAAACGATAGAGCGTTTAGACCAGTATTGGCCAAAACTGGGCCAGGGTTGGGCTCAACGAACAAACCAGCCGCAAAGCTTAACAATAGATACCCATGAGCCACACGATCCGGAAAGAACGGATTAGCCTTGGCCGCTTCAGCATCCATATGCGCGTAAAAGTGATCGCCAGTAAACTCTGCAAAATGCTCAATATCCTCTATTAACACCTCCCGCCCAGCAGTGTGAATGGTCTCACCAATTTGCAATCTGTCAAAACCTAAAGTGAAAGGGTGGGCTTGTGCCACAATCTCAGTAGAGCCTTTTACCCAAGCTCCAGTAATAGAAGTAAGCATATCAGGGCTGCCTTGAATGGCAGTGCGTTGCATGTAATGCTTAACGCCACGCAAGCCACCCAATTCTTCTGACCCGCCAGCTCTACCTGGTCCACCATGCACCATATGCGGCAGAGGCGAGCCATGGCCTGTACTTTCTGCGGCCGCCACCCGGTCATTAAAATACAAACGTCCATGAAAAGCAGCAGCACCTAATACCACCTGCCGCGCCACGTTTGGGTCGTGAGTGAACACTGAGGCTACCAAAGATCCACCACCACGATTGAGCAAGGCTACAGCGTGATCGATGTCACGGTATGGCATCAAGGTAGCTACAGGACCAAAAGCCTCCACCTGGTGCACCACCACTGCAGCGTCTGGATCAGGGCAGCAAAACAGCATTGGGGCTAAGAAAGCACCAAGCTCAGGGTCCGCACCCTCCACCACACAGTCCTCTTCACTACCAAAAACCAGATCACACTCTGCTGATATAACCCCTGCCTGCTCCCAGACATCCGCACGTTGATCTAAGGAGACAAGAGCGCCCATTTGCGTATTCGTAAGGGCAGGATGGCCTATTTTAGTGGCAGCCAAACGCTCACGCAGAGCTGCTTGAACTGCCTGAAGATGTTCCTCTGGCACCATGATGCGGCGGATTGCAGTACATTTTTGTCCAGCTTTTGTGGTCATTTCTCGATGCACCTCAGTCACAAACAGGTCAAACTCAACACTATCAGGGTTCACGTCAGGGCCTAGGATAGAGCCATTCAAACTGTCCTGTTCCGCAGTAAAGCGTACTCCATTTTTCAAAATATTAGGCGTACTGCGCAGTGCCAATGCAGTGGAGGCACTGCCCGTGAAGCTTACCAAATCTTGGCAATCCAATATTTCAAGAAGGTCCCCAGTACTTCCCATTATTAACTGGATGGCTCCACGAGGCAAAAGCCCGCTATCAAGCATTAAACGCACTACAGCTTGCGCTAAATATCCACTGCTAGTAGCCGGCTTAATCAAGCTTGGCACACCGGCTAGCAAACTAGCTGCAAGTTTTTCTAGCATACCCCAAACAGGAAAATTAAACGCATTGATTTGTACTGCCACTCCCTGCAAAGGCGTATAGACGTGCTGGCCCAAAAAACTGTTGTCTCGGCTAAGCACTTCGAGATCGCCATCTGGTAAAATAATTCCCTCTGGCATTTCTCGTCGGCCCTTCGAGGCATAGACCAGGAGTGTAGAAATCCCTCCATCTATGTCGATCTTGCTGTCAGCTAAAGTTGCCCCTGTTTCAAACGACATCGTATATAGAGCCTTACGGTGTTGCTTGAGGTAAAGGGCCAAGGACTTAAGCATCCGGGCACGATCATGAAAGTTCAAAGCACGCAGTCCAGGGCCGCCATAAGTTTTGGCGTAGGCGCGCATACCAGCAACGTCCAAAGCTCCCCCAACCGATCCAAGTGTTTGACCCGTGATCGCTGAGCATACCACGCGGTTAGGCTGGGTTGAAACTAGCCAATCACCCATGACGAAGCTAGAAAAATTCTGCTGACCCAACATAAAACTTAACTCCCAAAAAATTGGATTATTAATTGACCAGTCGGTCGGTTTATGCAAGTTATTTGTGTAACCAAGTAAGGAGACCGTCTTGTCCAACACCATTTTTACCACTGATCATGACGGTTGGATGGAGATCACACTCAACCGGCCTGAGCAGTTAAATGCCTTCAATGACGAGATGCATTTAGCGATCCAAGAGTCCCTTGATCAGGCAGCCGACCCAAAAATCCGCGCAGTTGTTTTAACCGGGGCAGGACGCGGATTTTGTGCAGGCCAAGATTTAAATGGCCGCGATCCACGTAAGATGGATGGACCTCCTGATTTGGGTGAAACCCTAAACACACTTTATAATCCTTTAGTCCAAAAGCTACGCAACCTTGCCAAACCAGTAATTTGCGCGGTCAATGGTATCGCAGCGGGTGCGGGAGCAAATATTGTTTTTAGCTGTGATATTATTTTAGCCTCAGATAATGCAAAATTTATACAGAGCTTCGCTAAAGTAGGTTTGATACCAGATGCCGGTGGGACCTACCACCTAACCCAAATTTTGGGACCTCTACGCGCTAAGGCCTGGGCAATGACCGCCACGCCCATCTCAGCAGCGACTGCAAAAGACTGGGGCTTAGTCTGGGAATGTTTTCCCGCAGAAAACCTGATGCCCGCAGCGCGAGCCATGGCCAAAGAATTAGCGCAAGGAGCAACCATTGGGTTGGCACAAACCAAAGCGGTAATTCATCAAGTTGGTCTGGAAGACCTAGAGACGCACATGGCGCTTGAGGCAGAAATACAACGTGCTTGCGGACAATCTGCAGACTATCGCGAAGGCGTGACAGCTTTTCTCGACAAACGACCTGCGAAATACATGGGAAAATAAGATGCCAATGACACAACAAGAAACCGCAGAAAAGTCGTCAGCCGCTCTGGATGCCAATGATGCCGCCAGCCGTGCTCTGGGTATAGTACTAACGGCTGTTGCCCCCGGGCAGGCAACTGTAACCATGCCAGTTACAGCCGATAAACTCAACGGTCATGGGATTTGTCACGGGGGCCTGATATTCACCCTAGCAGACACAGCTTTTGCGCATGCGTGCAACAGCTACAACCAGAGCGTAGTTGCACAAAGCTGTAGCATTAATTTTCTAGCATCCGGCAAGGCTGGAGATCAATTAACGGCGCAGGCTCGTGAAATTCACCGTGCCGGGCGAAGCGGCATATATGACATTGAAGTTTTGAATGCATCAGGTGATGTCATCGCCCAATTTCGTGGACAATCTCGTACTATTAAAGGCCAAAATTTTGAGGATTTACAAACATGACCGAAGCTTATCTTTGTGAAGGACGAAGGAGCCCCATTGGCAGATTTGGCGGAGCACTAGCCCAAACCAGACCTGATGATCTCCTGGCGCATGTAATAAAATCTACCTTGGCAGATGCTCCCAGCCTTGACCCTGCAGCCATCGATGATGTGATTATGGGTTGCGCCAATCAAGCTGGGGAGGACAACCGCAACGTGGCTCGCATGGCGGCTCTTCTGGCTGGATTGCCAGATAGCGTGGCAGGGGTCACCATTAATCGCCTTTGTGGATCTGGCTTAGATGCGGTAGCCATGGCGGCGCGTGCCATAAAATTAAATGAAGCAGATGTAATTTTGGCAGGTGGCGTGGAAAGCATGACACGGGCGCCATTCGTGATGCCGAAGGCGGATAGTGCATACTCTCGTAAATCAGAAATCTTTGATACTACGATGGGCTGGCGGTTCGTGAACGAAGATATGCAAGCTCGCTTTGGGATTGATAGTATGCCAGAGACAGCAGAGAATATCGCCAAAGATTTTGGTGTTAGTAGAGGTGATCAAGACGCATATGCCTACCGAAGCCAATTGCGCGCCGCAACGGCTATTAGATCAGGGCGATTTTCCCGTGAAATCACCCCCATCAGTCTGCCACAGCGCAAAGGCAATCCAGTAGTATTTGACACCGACGAACATCCCCGTGAAACGCACCTGGAAAAGCTGGCCAACCTTCCCACCCCTTTTCGTAAAAATGGTTCCGTGACTGCTGGAAATTCTTCTGGCGTCAATGATGGTGCGGCAGCCTTGATCATAGCATCGGAAGCAGCTTTATCCAGATATGACCTTAAACCGCTAGCCCGGATCGTCGGTACAGCCGTGGTGGGAGTTGAGCCACGCATCATGGGCATCGGCCCAGCTCCCGCAACACAAAAGCTGTTGGCGCGATTAGGTTTGCAGATTTCCGATGTAGACGTAATTGAACTAAATGAAGCCTTCGCCGCCCAGGGCTTGGCGGTTATGCGTCGGCTCGGCCTCGCCGATGACGCAGAGCACGTGAACCCAAATGGCGGTGCAATAGCGCTGGGTCACCCGCTTGGCATGTCAGGCGCACGCCTAGCTTTAACTGCGGCTCATGAAATCAAGGCACATGGGCACAAGCGCGCACTTTGTACAATGTGCATCGGTGTTGGCCAAGGCATCTCAATGATACTTGAGCAAGTTTGAGGTCGATATGAAAGATCTATCTCCAAAGCCAGGTGACCTTGAAGCTATTGAAAATGCTAGTCGTGATGAGATTGAAGCCCTACAATTGCAACGGATGCGATGGTCCTTGAACCACGCATATAAAAATGTGGCGCACTACAAAGCTAGCTTTGACTCCGCAGGAGTGCATCCAGATGATTTAAAATCCCTCGCAGATCTTTCACGCTTCCCCTTCACTAAAAAGTCAGATCTTCGGGAAAATTACCCTTTTGGGATGTTTGCGGTGCCGCGTTCACAGATCAACAGAATTCACGCATCCTCAGGTACAACTGGTCAACCTACAGTGGTAGGTTACACTCAGGCTGATCTAGCGATGTGGGATATTGTAATGGCACGCTCTTTGCGAGCTGCCGGCTTGAGACGCGGCGATTTACTACACAATGCATATGGTTACGGTTTGTTTACCGGTGGGTTAGGCGTGCATGGTGGCGCAGAAAAAATGGGCCTCACAGTTGTGCCAATTTCTGGTGGCATGACAGAACGCCAAGTACGTTTGATAGAAGATTTTCAAGCCACTGGTATCACCGTAACCCCGTCATATATGTTGTCAATTCTTGATGAATACAAAAAGCAGGGTTTAGATCCTAGGCAGTCACCACTGAAAGTTGGTATTTTTGGCGCTGAGCCTTGGACCAATTCGATGCGCATTGAAGTAGAGCAATCTTTTGATATGCACGCGGTGGATATCTACGGACTGTCCGAAGTTCTTGGTCCCGGTGTCTCATGTGAATGTGTGGAAAGCAAAGATGGTTTGCACATTTGGGAGGATCATTTTTTTCCCGAGATCATTGATCCACAGACTGGCGAAGTTCTACCAGATGGAGAGTTGGGGGAATTAGTTTTCACCTCCCTAAGTAAAGAAGCATTCCCTATCGTCCGATACCGCACACGAGATTTAACCCGATTGCTACCTGGAACCGCTCGTACCATGCGGCGGATGCAAAAAGTAACGGGGCGAAGTGATGACATGATCATTTTACGTGGCGTTAATATTTTTCCAACTCAAGTCGAGGAGCAACTTCTTAAGGTCACAGAACTTGCTGCACATTTTCAAATTGAGTTGATCAAAAAGGGCCCAATGGATCATATGATTGTACATGTGGAAGGCTCTCAGAATGCCTCTGATGAATTAGCTAAATTAATTAAGGCAAACATCGGGGTCACCGCAGAAGTTAAAGCCGGTAAAAAGAATACGGTCCCACGATCACAAGGCAAAGCTGTAAGAGTAATTGATAACAGGCAGAATGGCTAAGATATGGCCCGTACAATAGCAAAAGACTATGACGCAAAACGCACTTCCATCTTGAAAAAGTCAGCCCAATATTTTGCTGATCAAGGATATGATCGGGCATCCGTCAGTCAAGTTGCGGGTGCCTGTGGAATATCTAAATCGTTGATATATCATTACTATGAAAGCAAAGAACAACTTTTATTCGACATCTTACAAAGTCATTTGAACGCAATACACGAGTGCGTGGCCGCTATTTCAAATCACGACAAGGATCCAAAAATCCACCTTCGCCACCTCGTGGCTGAGTTGCTCACCGCGTATCGTGGCGCGGATGCCGAACATCGGTTGCAATTACAGAGCACAACGGCCTTATCTCTAGAACAACAACACGAACTTGCAGAGACGCAACGCGCCATCATTAAAGTTTTTGCTGACACGATTGAGAGCATTGCCCCAGATTACTTACAAGGTATGCCGCAACACCAACGCCCAATAACCATGTCACTGTTCGGGATGTTGAACTGGTTTTACCTCTGGTACCAACCCGGTCGTAGTATGAACCGTATTGAGTATGCTAACTTAGCAACAGATATTTTACTGGGGGGGCTAGATCGTTTGAAGGATGCAGGCGACCAAATCCATATGAGGAATACACAATTAAAGTTAAAAACAAAAATCCCACTATAATTATAAACATAATTAGCTTAATTAATTTCTAAACTAAAAGTTCGCCCATGCGCCGCATCGCCAAGACGTAGCCTTGCACGCCAAACCCGGCAATAACACCATCAGCACGCAGAGAGACATAGGAGTAATGTCTGAAGCTTTCACGTTTGTGAATATTTGAAATGTGCACCTCCAATACTGGTCCCTCAAAAGTGTGCAGTGCATCCAACAGTGCCACGGATGTGTGGGTTAGTGCGCCCGGGTTGATAATGATCCCAGCTGATGTTTGGCGCGCTGCTTGAACCATATCGATCAATGCACCTTCATGGTTTGTTTGCATCATCTCTGACTTTAGACCCAAAGAAATAGCAATTTCTTCACAAGATTTTGACACGCTATCTAAGCTTTCATCGCCATAAATTTCCTGCTGACGCTGACCCAGGAGGTTTAAATTTGGACCGTTCAAAATTGTAATGAGTTGCGCCATAATCTCGATCTCCATCCTGTTTACGTGGGGCAATGCCACATTTTGTTATTAATTGCGACTATTTCTTGCAACTATCAAAAATTAATTCACCATCTCACACATTACCTTATAAGCGAATTGGATGTCTGCCTCAGTCACATCAAACTGACCAATTTGGAACCTAATGGCGATTTTTCCATCCACTTTGGTTTGTGTGATGTAGATCTGGCCATCATCATTTATACGGTTCACAAAGTCGATTTGCGCAGCATCATCAAACCCTGTGAGCCTAAATGTAAACAACGATAGAATTGGCGCTGTCACTATCTCAAATTGAGGGTTGTCTTCTAGTCTTTTAGCTAAATCCTCAGCCCAAGAAACGTGATTACGCAATCTGAGCCGAAGCGCTTCCAGCCCATAAGACCGCAGCAGAAACCAAAGTTTAAGAGCCCGAAATCTTCTCCCCAGAGGCACAGACCATTCGGAGTAATTGATTAGCCCGTCGCGACCATGAGTTTTAAGATACTCAGGCTGAATAGCCAGAGTTTTAACTAAACTCGTAGGATCTGCTAAGAAATGTGCCGAACAATCAAATTGAGCGCCCAGCCATTTATGTGGATTAAATACAACCGAATCCGCTGCCTCAACACCACTCCAGAGTTCACGAAACTCTGGGCAAATCATACCCGCCCCAGCCCAGGCAGCATCTACGTGGCTGTAAAGATCAAATTCTTTAGAAATTTTTAAAACCTCTGAAAGATCATCACATGCTCCCGTTCCGGTCCCGCCAGTACAGGCAATAATACCCGCAGGACAATAGCCAGCTGCAATATCACTTTGAATAGCTTCTTTTAGCAGTTGAGGATTCATACTGCGAAGCTTTCCTGAAATAGGAATGCGTACTAAGTTGTCCTGTCCGATACCCGCAACCCAAATGGCTCGATCTACCGAAGTGTGAACCTCCTCTGAGCAATAAATCCGTAACCGCGCTGCGCCCGACAGGCCGGATTGATTACCACTCCAATTTAGTGCCCGCTCCCGCATGGTCAGGACTGCCACCAATGTAGCTGAGGAGGCGGAGTCTTGGATTACACCAGAAAAATTGTTTGGTAGACCAATCGCCTGGCGAAGCCAGTCAAGCATGACAGTTTCCATTTCCGTCGCTGCTGGTGATGTTTGCCAAAGCATACATTGCGCAGCAATGGTCGACACTAACATTTCCGCCAACATTGATGGCGGTGCGGCATTAGCAGGAAAATAGGCAAAAAACCGTGGGTGTTGCCAGTGAGTGATCCCGGGCATAACGACCCGTTCAAAGTCTTCCATAATCTCCGACATGGCATGTGGTCCTTCGGGCGCGCTCGGGGCAATCAAAGCCGCCACGTCCCCCGGTTCCGTTTGCGCCCTAACCGGCCTCTCGCGGAGCGTAGTATGGTAATCCGCGGCCCACTGTGAAATCTTTGCTCCCCATTCTGAAAACTCATCCCACTGCATTAAAATCTCCTACAAAGTATTTAGCTACCTTGTTTAGCGATCCATCATCGGGGGTCAATGCAGAGTTATCGTCATATTTTCTTCTTTATAATTTCCGAAATATATGAACTTTTGGTAACTTCATCGGGCTTTTATGCGACAATCAGGGATAGAGACGATAATTTTAACTGTTTGATTTACTAAAGACCTTAAAACGATTTGCAGCACAGAATTGTCAACACTATAAAACTTTGGCATGTTTAAGAAAATTATGGAGCATGTCATGAGTGCGATAGATGACTTAAAGAAAAATACTTCCGTGCCGTTTGAACAGGCCCGCGCCATGTCCCCCTCTGTTTATATCGATCCCAGTTTTCTAAATGCTGAACTGTCACAAATTTTTGCGCGTGATTGGTTTTGTGTCGGTAGAATTGACGCCCTAAACAAACCCGGTGACTACCTAACACTCGACTTGGCTGATCAACCCATATTAGTATTACGCGATACGCATGGTACATTGCGTGCAATGTCGAATGTGTGCAGACATAGAATGTCTACACTATTGGAAGGACGCGGCAATGTCCGCTCCATTGTATGTCCCTATCACGCTTGGACCTATAATTTGGATGGTACTCTGCGGGGGGCTCCCGCAATGAACCAAAATACTGCCTTTTGCAAAGGCGATGTAGCACTGCCCAGCGTGGCCTGCCAAGAATGGCTGGGCTGGGTGTTTGTTTCTTTAAACCCAGAAGCTAAGCCAGTGGCAGAGGAACTTAAAGAAGTAACCGATTTGGTCGAAGATTTTGGTATGGAGAACTACACCGAAACCTTTTTTGAGACACATGTGTGGAATACAAATTGGAAAATTTTAGCTGAGAATTTTATGGAAAGTTACCACCTGCCCGTTTGCCATGCAGGAACAATTGGTGGCCTTTCCAAGCTAGACGAAATGATTTGTCCACCCGGTCTTCCGTCTTTCAACTATCATACAATCCTCAAAGACGACACATTAGAGATTGCCTTAGCACACCCCCAAAATACCAAGCTAAAGGGAGAGCGTAGACGCATGACCTATCTCTTGGCGATTTACCCAAGTCTTTTAATTACCCTTACTCCTGGTTACTTTTGGTATCTCAGCCTGCACCCCAAAGGCGTTGGGCAAGTACAAATCGCTTTTGGAGGCGGAATGAGCCCAGACTATGTGAACGATCCAGACGCCCAGGCACATTTTGCAAAACTTAAAAGTCTACTCGACGAAGTGAACATTGAGGATAGAGGGTGCACAGAAAAAGTTTACCGTGGTCTTTGTTCCGCAATGGCAAAACCCGGTCATTTGTCCCATCTCGAGCGCCCAAATTACGATTTTGCCCAATATTTGAATAGTAGGGTACAAAACAGTTTGGCTTAAAGTCCAATTATGAGACGCTGTATTAAATTGTCTAGCATGGCATCACATGCGGAAAGTTGGGTTTCAGTTATGAACTCATCCGGTTTGTGACCTTGCGCCATGTCACCAGGCCCGCAAACCACAGTCGGCACTCCCAGACGCTGATCAAACAAGCCACCCTCAGTACCGTAGGCAACCTTGATTGTACTGTTGGCTCCCGTCAGAGATTTAACAAATCCAACCACAGGCTCATTGCCCGCAGTATCAAGACCAGGATAGGTATTAAAAACCTCAATCTCAATGTTGGCTTCTGAAGCTATATTTTGTGCTTCAAGCGCTATAGATTTAGCAGCTTGAGTCAAATTACCAAGAATTTCTGCAGCGTCATCCTGTGCCAAATTTCTGATCTCAAAATCTAGTTCACACAAGTGTGGTACTATATTCAATGCACCTCCGCCTTTAATTCGACCCACATGTAAGGTTGTATATGGTACATCATAATCAGGATCTTGAGTTGCCCCCACTCGCAAAGTGTCTTGCACTTTTCGCAACTCTGTAATGAAGTCGTTAGCCAAATACAGTGCATTTACTGCAAACGGGGCCAACGCAGAGTGGCCTGCACGGCCAATGCATTTGGCTCGAGCGGCTATTTTACCTTTATGGCCCGTCGCCACCGACAACCCAGTAGGCTCACCAACGATGCACATCTGAGGGCGGATAGGTGCATTGCTCAACATATCAATCATGGAGCGGACGCCAATGCATCCCACTTCCTCATCGTATGATAACGCTAAATGCAGCGGAGTTTTTAGATTTTGAGTAGAAGCTTTTTTGGCGGCAGTCATCATAGATGCTATGAAACCCTTCATATCAGCCGTTCCACGTCCAAAAACTTTGCCATCTTTTCTGGTCATAGAAAAGGCCGGCACTGTCCAGTCCTGCCCCGTTACTGGTACTACATCTGTATGGCCTGACAGCATCACCCCACCACAGGATTGTGGACCAAAGGTAGCAAATAAGTTAGCTTTGCTGCCATCCTCATTGGGGATTATTTTCACTATCGCGCCAAAAGCTAACAACTCGGACTGTACCCAAGTTATAAGTTCAGAATTGGAGTGCGCACTAGTTGTATCAAACGACAAAAGCTTTTCTAGGTAATCTAACGTGGACATTGAGGGCCCTTCCCTGCTGATCTGCGATAGGTGGTATCAAAATTCACACTAAAAATGTGAGATTAGTCAATTAGAATCTGTTTTTTGCATGACCATATAAATAGACGCAATAGAAGACGGCAATCCTTAGTTAAAGGGTTTTTGCATCGTAATCTCTGTCACCCGATCATAGCCGCTGTGACAATCATCAGAAATTTTAACAAAGCCCATCCTTGCAAAAGCTCTTTGATTTTCTAAAAGCTCAATCCGAACTTGTAGCTCCAGATAATTCACTCCAAGCTTTACAGCCAGGGGTTCACATGCCTCGACCAAAGCGCGCGCAACACCCTGACCACGCACGCTAGGGTCTACAGAAATTTTACCAAGGTAGAGTGACTGTGGCCGTGGGGTGGCGACCACGCAGGCCATGACTGGTTTCCCAATTACTACAACCCAACCTAGCTGCGCCATTCTATTTAATTTTTGCAGTGAAAGGCTTTCAACTGAGCTGGGCGGATCAATCCTCCCAGCCATAAATGCAAAGGAAGATTTGATCAGGCCTAATGTCTCAACTAAAGCTGCATCATTAGATTTAAGAATCCGAACAGAGTTTTTGTCCAAAAACAGATCTCTTTTTTGCACCCTTAGCCTCACTTTTAAACTTGATTTGGCGGAGCCTTACGATCAAAAAAGGCTATCAAATTACTAACAGCCATTAAGCCCATATCAACACGAACCTCATGTGCAGCCGTTCCAAGGTGCGGCAAAAGCGTAACATTCTGCATATCTTTCAAAGCCTCTGGAACCTTTGGTTCATTTTCATAAACATCTAGTCCAGCTCCAGCAATTTGACCAAGTGAGAGGGCTTTAATCAAAGCCCCTTCGTCGATTATATCACCACGCGCAATGTTTACTAAAATGGCGTGGGAACGCAGGGCGCTAAGTGCCTCTGAGTTAATAACATGATAGGTTTCTGCGCCGCCAGGAAGTGCTATTACGACTATATCACATGCTTCCATCACAGCTTTTATTGTCTTTAATTGTTCGTACCCCTCAAGCGATTTGGCCGAACGATTATAAAACACAACCCTCATCCCAAATCCTGATCGACACCTCTTTGCAATAGCTTGTCCGATACGCCCCATACCAATAATGCCTAAAGTTTTTCCAGTCATGTGCATACCTAAGAGCTGGGTTGGATGCCATCCACTCCAATTGTTCGCACGTAAAAGTCGTTCACCCTCACCTGCCCTACGGCATGTCATCAACATTAGAGTTAACGCAATATCGGCAGTGGCATCAGTTACAGCACCCGGCGTATTAGTTACCACAATCCCAGCTAGTTTTGCCGCATCGACGTTAATGTGATTATAACCCACACCAAAATTAGCCAAAATTTTACACCTAGGATGAGGTAAATCGTCAAACACTCTCTGCGAAAAATCATCCCCAAGGGTTGGAACTATTGCATCGTAATCAAGAAGTGCCGAACGGGCTTCTGCCGCATCCATTGGAAATTTTCTATCTCGAATGGAGACATCAAATCGTTCTTGAGATGCTTGTAAAACCTCTAGCGGTAATTTGCTACTGATCAAAACTCGCATCAGAAAAGTCGTCCACCAGCTGGCACTTCAATGTCGGGACTAATCAAGACTACTTCTCCATTCATGTCTGGAACACCCAGAACTAATACCTCTGACTTTACTTTACCAATTTGCCGGGGTGGAAAATTGACTACAGCCATAATAGTTTTGCCTATCAGTATTTCAGGAGTGTAATGCGCAGTCAGCTGAGCCGATGACTTTTTTTCTCCCAACTCACCGCCAAAATCTATCCAGAGTTTAATTGCTGGCTTTCGGGCCTCAGGAAAAGGTTCTGCTCGGGTCACAATGCCCGTGCGAATATCTACTGCCATAAATTCATCAAAAGAAATTTCAGCCATTGGAAAGCTCTTTTGAGCGTAAAGTAGCAGCTGCAACAGTTTGCGTAATCAGGGGCTGAAGACCAGTTTTTTCATTCATTAAAACCTCCAAAGCTGCTTGAGTTGTCCCGTTTGGACTTGTCACATTTATGCGCAATTGAGCTGCAGTTTCATTTGATTGGACTGCCAGAGCACCGGCACCTGCAACTGTAGCTCTTGCAAGTTTCGTCGCTATATCCAGCGGCAGACCCTGCTTCTCACCAGCAAAAGCCAATGTTTCGATCATATGAAACAGGTATGCGGGACCAGACCCCGAAACGCCAGTCACAGCATCCATCTGAGCTTCATTTTCTAATGTTATGGTTTGCCCAACCGCCGCCATCAGCAGTTCAGCTTCAGCCATATCGTCTTTTGTTGCGCTACCATTTCCAATCAATGCAGTTATACCTTGACCCACAGATGCAGGTGTATTGGGCATTGTGCGTACTATCGGAGTAGAAGCGCCTAAGGCTTGCTCAAACGAAGAAATTGTAACGCCTGCAGCCACAGAAATGAACAGCGTCGTTCCTGATCCAAAGCTTTGCAATCGGGGCAAAGCCTCTCCCATCAACTGTGGTTTAACCGCAACCATAACAACAGCTGGGTTCTCAGGTAATTTCTTATTCAAATGGACACCCTGAGATATTAACCACTCACTAGGCTTAGGATCTAATATCCATACACCTTGCGGAGCTAGCCCCTGGCTCAACCAGCCAGCCAATAAGGCAGAACCCATTTTTCCACACCCTAATATAACCAGACCACGCTCATTAATATCTTTGGAAATCATCTCTCGACCTACTAAGTTCTATACTGGACGGCAGTTAAGCGGAGCCATAGGCTGCTGCAATGGCGACTTGCATTGCAGGTTTCAAATCTTGTTCACCCCAAGTAACGACTTGGAAGACAGGGTAGTAACGCTCTGAAGATAATACGGCGGTCGATATCATTGTATCAATCTGATCCAAACTAGGAATTTGTCCACCTGTCAAAATTAATCCATATCGAAAAACCATTGATTTTTGATCAGCCCAGTAGGTAAAGTTGCCAGCCCAACAATTATCATTCACTTCATTTAATGCTGTATAAAGGTCACTCATACGGTGGACCGGGGGCTCCATATCAAAAGAACAAATTAAACGTAGAGTTTCGTCTACGTCAGACCAAGCTAAAGTTACAGAATATGTTCGCCATTGGCCCTCAACAGCCATGGAAATCTGATCCTCACCAATGCGGTCAAATTCCCATTCTTGGGTCGCAGCCATGTCCTGCACAATGTCGATTGGATGCAGATCTTCTAAATCAAAAAACGTTTCAGAGAATGCCATACCAGTCCCCTTTGAGGATATATTTTCCACAACAAATTTCAACAAAACTAGAATTGGTTACAATATTTTGTGTTGTCGGGTTCTGTTGTTACTAAGTATGGTGTACCCAACAGAGAGTTGTGTCCAGCAAATTTTCTGTGGATAAGTCGATTTTCTGTGAATAAAACGAGAAATTAACTAGCAAATCTAACAAAGTTAAAAAGTATTGGAGTAAATTAAAGGATTACTTCTTCTTTTTGACCTTAATGGCCTCTAAAGCATCCAACCTAGCCGAAAGGGCATCATTTTGTTCCCTCGCTTTTTGGGCCATTCCTCGCACTGCCTCAAATTCTTCACGTGTGACAAAGTTCCGGTCCGCTAACCAGCGGTCTACCAAGCCTTTCAGGGCTGTTTCAGCTTCATCCTTAGCACCCTGAGCGACGCCCATTGCATTTGTCATAATTTGGCCAATATCATCCATGAATTTATTTTTGGTCTGCATAATTTGCCTCCTAAACAGCGATTTTACGCCTTAAATACAATATGGGCCCTTTAATAAAAAACCTCAAGCTTGACTTAACAAGCAGCACTAGAAAAATAAGGGCATGATTTCATTGATTCCATTTCCTAACATTTCACCAGTTCTTTTCTCTTTGCCCATACCTGAGTGGGCATTTAGCTGGAACGGCCAGGCTTTTAGTCTGGGTGGCTTTGATTTAGCGATCCACTGGTATGCTTTAGCTTACGTATTTGGTATCATATTTGCGTTTTGGTTAATGCGCCAAATCGTTCGTCGTTCGTTTCTTTGGCCGCAAAATACGCCAGCTGTTACTGAAAAAAACTTAGACGATCTTATGACATGGATGGTAGTTGGAATAATCGTCGGCGGGCGTATGGGCTATGTATTATTTTACAAACCACAAATATATCTAGCTGACCCAATTGCTGCATTACGTGTCTTTGACGGTGGCATGTCGTTCCACGGTGGTTTTCTTGGCGTAATTGTGGCTGGCCTAATATTTTGCCGAAAATACCAGATTTCTATTCCACGGATGGCCGACTTGATTGCGGTCTCTGCACCTGCTGGCCTGTTTTTTGGCCGTTTAGCTAATTTTATAAATGCTGAACTTTGGGGTAGAGAGACTGATTTACCTTGGGGGGTTATTTTTCCTGGAAACAGTGCGCAGACCTGTGCCGAAGAAATCTCAGGTTTTTGCGCGCGACATCCCTCACAATTATATGAGGCACTTGGCGAGGGTCTCATATTAGGTTGTGTTTTACTGTACCTTGTATTTAAAACCAAAGCCTTGCGGAAAACTGGCCTTCTCACAGGAATATTCGCTACTTGCTATGGTTTAACCCGATTTTTGGTTGAACTAGTCAGGCAACCTGATGCGCATTTTCAAAGTTTGAACAATCCAATTGGGTTTGTAATTCAACTTGGCGAATGGGGTTTAACCATGGGCCAAATTTTATCATTACCCATGGTTCTGATTGGGGTATGGCTAGTCTACAGAGCCCAAATTAAATGACGCCCCTGGCTAATATTTTACGGGCGCGGATCACCACAAATGGTCCAATAAATGTGGCTGATTATATGGCCGAATGCCTTATGCATCCAAAATACGGTTATTATACGACACAAAACGTTTTTGGAGCAGCGGGAGATTTCATAACAGCCCCTGAAATCAGTCAAATGTTTGGTGAAATGATAGCATTATCACTGGGAACAGCCTGGCAAGCCCAAGGTAGCCCCAAGGATGCAATTTTGGTAGAATTAGGGCCTGGAAGGGGTACCTTGATGAAGGATTTCAGAAGGGCATCCTCGGCTATTCCAGGTTTCGATCGACTTCCCATACATTTTGTAGAAATTTCGTCAAAAATGCGTAAATTGCAAAACAACGAAATCAAAAGCGTCACACATCATTCTGACCTTTTAAGTTTGCCCAATGCACCAATTTATTTGATTGCAAATGAGTTTTTCGATGCGCTTCCAATACGCCAATTTCACCGAGCTGCCACTGCTTGGGAAGAACGTTTAATTGGTGAGGGCCCAGACAAACTTACTTTTGGCCGCGCGGCACCACAGCTATTCGGCTTTCTTAATCAACGCCTAGAAGATACAAAAGTTGACGATATTGTTGAATATTGTCCAGCTTTACCCTCCATTATCAAACAAATTTCTAGCCGTATAGCCACACATGGAGGTGCCGCTTTAATTTTTGACTATGGAGACTGGAGATCCAGCGGCGATACATTTCAGGCTATTACAAACCATAAAATGGTAAATCCACTTACCTACCCAGGGACATCAGACATAACCGCCCACGTTGATTTTGAAGCCATATTTGACGCGGCAAAGCCGGCTAGCCCATCACGTCTGACACCCCAGGGTGTTTTTTTAGAGCGGCTTGGCATTGCACAAAGGGCTAAAAATTTGGCACAGAAATTAACAGGGAGAAACTTAGAAAGTCATATCACGGCTCACCGTCGTCTTACACACCCTAATGAAATGGGGAATTTGTTTAAGGTAATGGGTATAGCTCCCACCCCTGATTTATTACCACTTGGCGTTGACCACTAATGCGAGAACTAGTCGAATGACATTAGTCCCATTGCAATCAGAACTTTTGGCTCACACCCGACATGGATTTTTTACACGTGATAAGGGTTTCTCGACAGGACTTTACAGCGGCCTAAACTGTGGCCAAGGGTCAAGCGATGATCCCAACCACGTAAGAGCCAACCGAGACGCAACTGCCGAGTACTTTGGACACACTGAGATACAATTACAATCGTTACACCAAATTCACTCTTCTGATGTGGTTGTTCTGGACGCGCCAATGCCCAAGAACCGAAAAGGCGACGCATTGGTTACTGCAACTCCCGGCCTAACTCTGAGTATTCTAACTGCCGATTGTCAGCCAGTTTTGATGTATGACAAAAAAGCAAAAGTAATTGGCGCCGCTCACGCAGGTTGGAGGGGCACAAAATTGGGAGTACTACAAAATACTATTGCAGCTATGGAAACTCTGGGTGCAGATCGTTCAGAAATTTGTGCGGTTATCGGTCCCTGTATCAGCCAAAAGGCTTATGAAGTCAGCCCTGACTTCTTAGATGAAGTTTGTGCCAACGACCCCAACGCTATTCACTTTTTCGTTCAAAACAAAGATGGCGGGTATCAATTTGATTTACCTGGTTACGGGCTATCAATCTTGAAGAAGGAAAATATTAAGCAATTTGCGTGGACTGGGCATTGCACATATTCAAACCCAACGAAATTTTATTCCTACCGTCGTTCCACACACCTAAAAGAGCCTGATTATGGAAGGCTAATAAATTGCATAAGCCTTCAACCCTAGTTTCATGCAAGTTTAGACAATCGATCCTCTAAAACCTCAAATGGGACACCAGGCTGGGCTTTAGCGCCACGAATGACTAAAGAAGTTTTTACTGAAGCTACGTTTTCTGCCGAAGTCAGCTCTTCAGTCAGGAACGTTTGAAAAGTAGATAAATCTGGTGCCACACACTTTAGGATAAAATCAACTTCCCCGTTAAGCATGTGGCATTCCCTCACAAACGGCCAGTCAAGACACCGCGTTTCAAAAGCAGATAGATCCACCTCTGCTTGGCTTTGCAAGCCCACCATAGCAAATACTTGCACCTCAAAGCCCAACTGACGTGCATTGATATTTGCATAATAACCACGAATATAACCTGATTCTTCTAAAGTTCGTACCCGCCGCAAACATGGAGGCGCAGATATACCAACACGCTTTGCCAACTCAACATTAGTCATTCGTCCATCTGCCTGTAATTCAGCTAATATCATACGATCAATGTCATCCAAACGGTGCATGCAATTTATATTCCCATGTTATAATTACGAAACGTACCAAAACAACTGGCTATACGCAATAATATTTCAATATTACGCAATAATAATTCGTAATTTCAGTTCAATAGGTTGTTACGCGGTTTAGGCTTTTACGAAACAAAATCCCTGTATATATGAAATTCATAACTGAATTTTTAGGAAATCTCATGTCAAATAGTCGCCACACCAAAGTCTTGATAATTGGCTCTGGGCCTGCAGGTTACACGGCAGGTGTTTATGCCAGCCGTGCGATGTTGGAACCTATTTTAGTTCAAGGAATTGAGCCAGGTGGGCAGCTCACAACAACTACCGAAGTTGAAAACTGGCCTGGCGACAGTGAAGTCCAGGGACCAGACCTTATGATACGGATGGAAGCTCATGCTAAAGATATGGGCGCCGAGATTATTGGAGACATCATCACCAGCCTTGACCTCTCTGAACGTCCCTTTCAGGCAAAAGGGGATAGCGGCACGGTCTATACTAGTGATGCCATAATCTTGGCTACTGGCGCGCGAGCACAATGGCTTGGATTGCCCAGTGAAGAAAAATTTAAAGGATTTGGCGTATCAGCCTGCGCCACGTGTGATGGGTTTTTTTATAGAGGCCAAGAGATCGTAGTGGTTGGCGGAGGTAATACCGCCGTCGAAGAGGCCTTATTTCTTACTAACTTTGCCTCAAAGGTAACTTTGATTCATCGCCGGGACGAACTGCGCGCAGAACAAATCTTGATTAATCGTTTAATGAAAAACGAAAAAATTCAACCGATGTGGTTTCACGAAATTGACGAGGTTTATGGTTCAGAGGCACCTCTTGGAGTGGAGGGAGTAAAAGTCAAACACACCAAAACTGGTGAGATCACAAATATACCATGTAAAGGTGTATTTATAGCAATTGGCCATTCGCCTGCCAATGAGTTGGTTATAGACACTCTTGAAACCCATATGGGTGGCTACGTTGTAACAAAGCCCGATAGTACCGAAACCTCTATTCCAGGCGTATTTGCGTCTGGAGATCTTACAGATCACAAATACCGCCAAGCAGTTACCAGCGCCGGTATGGGATGCATGGCAGCCCTTGAGGCAGAACGCTGGCTAGCTGAACAAAATCAATGACGTTAATTCTTTAAATAAAACTGGCCAATAAGCCTCTGTTACTTTTTTTAAAATCATAAAAAATGCAGCAAAGTATATTATACGAGTTACTATGAATATAAGAAACACTAGGCCATTAACAAATTGAACTATCGGTTCAATGTATCAGTAAAAACGAGGCGACATAGTGCGAAATAATTTAACACCCATCAAAGAGCTATATTTAGATTACGAAGAAGCACAGAAAAGAAAGGTAGAAGCTGCTCAACTAACTTCCTGGGACCTTACACCTCGTCAAATCTGCGATCTTGAATTACTCCTGAATGGAGGGTTTTCTCCTCTCAATGGATTTTTAAACGAGTCAGATTACGATAATGTTGTGGAAAATATGCGGCTTACAGATGGTAGCCTCTGGCCGATACCAATTAATCTGGATGTAACAGCAGCATTTGCAGAAAATTTAGATCTCAGGGAAGATGTAGCGCTGCGTGATCAAGAGGGCGTGATCCTTGCAACCATAAAAGTTACTGATAGATGGGTGCCGGACAAAGCTAATGAGGCAAAGAAAGTTTTTGGTGCTGATGATTTAGCCCATCCCAGCGTAAATTATTTACATAATCAGGCTGGTTCAATTTACTTGGGCGGACCGGTTACAGGAATCCAAAAACCAACTCACTACGATTTCCGTGAGCGGCGTAATACACCAAATGAGCTACGTAGTTATTTTAGTAAAATGGGTTGGCATCGGATAGTCGCATTTCAAACCCGTAATCCATTGCACCGTGCTCATCAGGAGCTTACGTTCCGGGCCGCAAGGGAGGCGCAGGCCAACTTATTAATTCACCCAGTTGTTGGGTTAACTAAACCAGGTGATATTGACCACTTCACAAGAGTTCGTTGCTACGAGGCCGTGTTAGACCAATACCCTTCCTCCACTACATCACTTTCACTACTTAATCTGGCTATGCGCATGGCCGGGCCACGTGAGGCTGTCTGGCACGGTTTGATACGCGCCAACCACGGCTGCACCCATTTCATTGTTGGACGTGATCACGCTGGTCCAGGTAAGAATTCTTCGGGCAATGATTTTTACGGACCCTACGATGCTCAAGATTTATTTCGGCTATATGAAGACGAAATTGGAATTAAAATGGTTGACTTCAAACATATGGTCTATGTGCAGGAGCGGGCACAATACGAAGCAATTGATGAAGTTGCCGACGGCTCAACTGTTTTGAATATTTCAGGTACAGAACTGCGCCGCCGGCTCAATGAGGGTCTAGATATCCCTGATTGGTTCAGCTTTCCCCATGTTGTTTCAGAATTGCGCAAATCAAGACCACCACGGGCGAGGCAAGGCTTCACAGTTTTTTTTACGGGTTTTTCAGGCTCTGGAAAATCCACAATTGCCAACTCCTTAATGATTAAGTTGATGGAAATGGGTGGCCGCCCTGTCACTCTTTTAGATGGCGATATAGTCCGAAAGAATTTATCTTCTGAACTGGGGTTTTCAAAGGAACACCGGGATTTAAATATCCGACGCATTGGATATGTAGCCTCTGAAATCACAAAAAATGGCGGCATTGCCATATGCGCGCCCATCGCTCCCTACTCAAACACACGCAACGCCGTCCGTGAGGACATCGAGGCCTTTGGTGCATTTGTAGAGGTCCACATTGCTACTTCTATAGAGGAGTGCGAACGTCGAGATCGCAAGGGACTCTATAAACTTGCTAGGGCAGGAAAAATTAAAGAGTTTACTGGAATTTCAGATCCATATGACGTGCCTTTGGACCCTGATTTGCGTTTGGAAACAGAAAATGTTGAAGTCGATAATTGCGCGCACCAAGTTTTGCTAAAGCTCGAAAGTATGGGACTGATAGGAGCATAGTCGAACACGAGCCAAAATCGCGAGCCACTAATGGAGCGTCATCGGAGAATAACTGAATTCCCGAGCCAAGTCGTAAGCTTGCTCTAAATCTCCAATGAGAGCTAACTGCTCTCCTTCAGAATTATGAACAGACCAAAGCTGTTCTATGTCTCCGGTTTGATCAATAACTTCGTCGGGCAGATCCTCCTTATCTATAGGTTTCAGATAAACAATCCGATCTTCCAATACGCCAAACTGGTCTTTCATTAGTTAAACCTCATTCAGTGCCACGTTCTTCAGCCTTACCTATGGTAGAGCGCGTTAAAGGTCGACATGCAACCACCCATCTTATGTAAAAGCCAACAAAACGATTAGTAGTTCTGTTATTAATTTTTATTTTCATAGACCTAAGTGAAAGCTTCTCAAATTAGTAAAAAAAGGCTACAATAAAATCTCAGATATAAAAGGTAGAGCATGAAACCGCCAAGTGAAATGAACCACAACGAAGTGTTGGGAATAGAACTTGAAGTTTTGCGTCAGGAACATCGCGATTTAGATTTAGCTATCGCAGTCCTAGCTGAAAAATCTATCGATCACTTAGCAGTGAAGCGGCTAAAAAAGAAAAAACTGCACATTAAAGATCACATAAGTAGATTAGAAGATGAACTTACCCCAGATATTATTGCCTAACCTTATGCAATTCGATAGGTTCTGATCTCTGCGAATGTGGCATATGAGGTATGGATATGGTTGATATTGCAATAATCATGGGCAGCCAATCGGATTGGCCAACAATGAGACATGCTGCAAATATTCTGGACGAACTTGAGATACAGTTTGAACGTAAAATTGTGTCCGCCCACCGCACACCTGACAGGCTCTGGGAGTTTGGGAAAGCAGCTGCCGAGCGAGGGCTCAAAGTAATCATTGCAGGCGCTGGAGGCGCAGCGCATTTGCCTGGTATGATTGCGTCCAAAACGCACATCCCTGTGGTCGGAGTGCCAATACAAACCAAGGCCTTAGCCGGCGTAGACAGCCTATATTCAATACTTCAAATGCCCAAAGGCTACCCAGTAGCTACCATGGCTATTGGAACTACGGGCGCAGCAAATGCTGGCCTAATGGCCGCAAGTATTCTTGGAACTCAAGATGATACAATTGCCGAACGATTAAAGGCGTGGAGATTGGCACTATCGGAGTCCATCCCTCACGAACCTACTGATGGATAACCAGTTACCAATCGGATCAACAATTGGCATCTTAGGTGGGGGCCAATTAGGACGTATGCTCTCACTTGCAGCAAGCAGACTGGGAATGAACACACATATATTTGAGCCAAACATAAATTCACCTGCCGGGCGAGTGTCACAACATGTAACAACTGCCTCTTACGACGATGTGGAAGCGTTACAGGCCTTTGGGCAGGCCGTAGATGTCATCACTTATGAATTTGAAAATATTCCTACATCTGCTTTGGATATTTTAGAAAATATGAGTACGATCTATCCAGGCCGCGGGGCCCTTGCCATTTCACAGGATCGTTTGGCAGAAAAAAACTTTTTAAATAGCCTAGGACTGCAGACAGCCCCTTTTGCAAATGTAGAGAATGATAAAGAGGCCGTGTCAGCCATAGCTTCAATTGGCACTCCATCCATTTTAAAAACCCGGAGAATGGGATACGACGGAAAAGGTCAAGTGAAGATCACAAAACCAACACAGATCCATACTGCTTGGAATACAATGCAAGGGTCTGCCTCTATACTTGAAGGTTTTATAGACTTTAACCAAGAAGTTTCTGTAATAGCTGCCCGTAGTGTTGACGGAGAAGTGTCTTGCTATGATCCTAGCGAGAATGTTCACCATGACGGAATATTGCATACGACTAAGGTACCCTCCTCCCTAAGTACCCCACAGCGTGTGGATGCAGCGCTACTAGCGGGAAAAATCTTAAACGCACTTCAGTATGTTGGGGTAATGGGTGTAGAATTATTCGTTACGCCAAATGGCTTGGTGGTCAATGAAATTGCACCCCGGGTCCATAATTCAGGCCATTGGACCCAAAACGGCTGTGACATTTGTCAATTTGAACAGCATATCAGAGCAATTGCCGGCTGGCCATTAGGGGATGGATCCCGACACACTGACATAACGATGGAGAACTTGATTGGGGAAGACATAAATCGCATACCAGAGTTATGTAAATCTTCGGCCGCACTGCATATTTATGGAAAAGAAGAAATAAAACCTGGACGAAAAATGGGTCACGTCAATAAACGAAACTAACGTCTTCGTTCATAACGACCAAGGACCTTTGACAAAGCCAACCAACTAGCGTTGGCAAATGTTAGAGAGTGGTCAAAGCGTCCTAACTCAAGATAGTTTTTCACCTGCGCGATGACTAAAGGGTTATTCATCATAAATGTATGGGTAACGGGAAGTGTAAGATGGTCGCGCATGCCTTCCACCCGTGTGCTAAAAACAGAAACTTTACCATCATCAGGACCATTAATTACGTTTGAGTAAATTGGATTAAAGCTCAAACTGCCAGCCACTACTCCTACCGAAAAGGACACAGGTGGTAACTGGTTTGGCATACCAACCCTGTCAGTGCTCAGTTCCCGTCCAGCGGGGCCGTTAATCCAGTTAAATCCTAAGAACTCACGCGTAGCATCAACAATTTCTGAGCCTTTATTTGGTGGGCCAAGCATAACAACATGACCTAAATTTTTAAGTTTGTTAGAGGCTAAGTAGGCCCTAACCATAATGCCTCCAAGTGAGTGGGTAACAAAGTGTACTCGCCGATCCCCACAGGAGTTTATTGCCTGTGGTATGGTATCGCGGGCCAGTTCTTCAATCGATTTAAATCGTGACGGATAGCTAGGATTCACCACGTGATAACTTTGCGCTTTTAAACTACGCTTCATAATTAAAAAGGATGACTCAGTACGAGCCAACCCATGCAATAAAATGACACAGTCTTTAGAAAAGGCTTGGCTAGAACACGATATAGCCCATATTATCAATAACGCCCGCAGCATATCTTCATTATATTAGCTATTTGAGTAATTGAAAGGTCATCGGCGACGCTGACGCAACGCAACGATAGTTCCCAAGAAAACCAAACCCGCGGCAAAACCCAGTCGCCAAGTTAACACCTCTGCTAAGAATAAGTAACCTAGTAAAGCGGCAATAAGCGGCACAGATAACTGTAAAATTGCAGCAGTAGTTGATTGGAAACGTGGTAGAACCGCGTACCAAACCGCATACCCGATACCCGAGGTGACGGCTCCTGAAAACATGGCTAAAATTGCTCCCTTTGCGTCCAGTTCATCTGGCATAATTACATACATTAAAACTGCCAAGGGAGTAGCCCAAACAAAGTTCTGTGCGGTCTCCAATAACGGATCAGAAGAACTATGCCCAATAAACGTATAAAGGCCCCATCCAATGGCTGCGAGTAGCATTAAGGTCAATGAATAAAAATTCAAATCCAGTGTCCCATTAGGAAGTAGTAAAAGACAGAGCCCCAAGAATGAAATCATCGCACCCAGAATACGAAATAAATCTATTTCTTCACGCCACAAAAGAGCGAGAAGAAACATAGTTAGCTGAACTCCACCAAATAGCACTAAAGCTCCTAAGCCGGCATCTAAAGACACATAAGCCACAGAAAAACTAGTGGCATAAACAAATAAGGCAATTGCAGATATTGGTTTAAGAACAGGCCGCCAAACATTTGCGCGGCTGGCAACCAGGACCCAGAGCAGTAAGGCGCCAGAACAAAGTCGTAATAAGGAAAAAGAAATGGGGCCAGTGCTGGCATCTAGCAATGCCCACCGACTGATAAAAGAATTAGCAGCGAACGCTACAAGTGCTGTTAATGTTAAAATAGTTAATCGCATACTGTGTTTATGTATTAACAATTCTTTAATTTAGAACAAAGAGAAAAGAATTAAAAAAAGGCCCACGTGGTAACGTGGGCCCTAATTTTAAGTGGATATCTGGTTGACGAAATTACATCATTCCGCCCATGCCACCCATGCCACCCATATCAGGCATTCCACCACCTGCAGACGCACCAGCTTTTTCTGGTTTATCAGCAATCATCGCTTCAGTTGTAATTAACAGTCCAGCTATTGAAGATGCATCCTCCAACGCCGTCCGCACAACTTTAGCTGGATCAATCACACCAAAAGCAAACAAATCACCGTACTCTTCGGTTTGAGCATTGAACCCAAATGACGCTTTTTTACTCTCGCGAACCTTACCAGCGACAACCGCTCCATCAACACCAGCATTTTCTGCGATTTGGCGCAGAGGAGCCTCAAGTGCACGAGCGATGATCTTGATACCTGCCGTTTCGTCTGGATTTACTCCTTCTAAGTCTGCAAGAACCTTACAGCCTTGGATGAGAGCTACACCACCGCCGACTACCACACCTTCTTGCACGGCCGCTCGGGTCGCGTTTAAAGCATCATCGACACGATCTTTACGCTCTTTAACTTCAACCTCTGTCATACCACCTACGCGGATAACAGCTACTCCACCCGCCAATTTGGCAACACGTTCTTGAAGTTTTTCTCGATCATAATCAGACGTTGTTTCCTCAATCTGGCCACGGATTTGTGCAACCCGAGCTTCAATTTCAGCTTTTTCGCCCAGCCCTTCAACAATGGTTGTTTCATCTTTTGTAATTGAAACACGTTTTGCCGATCCGAGCATATCCATCGTAACAGATTCAAGCTTCATTCCGAGATCTTCCGAAATCACTTGTCCACCAGTCAGAATTGCAAGATCTTGCAACATGGCTTTACGACGATCACCAAATCCTGGAGCTTTTACCGCAGCAATTTTTAAACCGCCACGCAACTTATTAACGACCAGAGTTGCAAGGGCCTCACCTTCAATATCTTCCGCAACAATCAGTAAAGGCTTCCCAGACTGGATTACCTGCTCTAGCAACGGTACCATCGGTTGAAGAGATGACAATTTCTTTTCGTGCAACAAGATAATTGTATCTTCTAACTCCGATGTCATTTTTTCAGGATTGGTTACGAAATATGGAGACAAATAACCGCGGTCAAACTGCATTCCTTCGACGACAACAGTTTCTGTTTCCAGACCCTTATTTTCCTCAACAGTTATTACACCTTCGTTTCCAACTCGCTGCATTGCGTCAGCAATTTGCTGACCGATTTCAGCTTCGCCGTTTGCAGAAATTGTACCAACTTGCGCAACTTCAGCACTATCGCTTACGGGCCGAGACGCTGATTTGATTGACGCTACTACCGCGGATGTTGCTTTGTCTATGCCGCGCTTCAAGTCCATTGGGTTCATGCCAGCAGCGACCGACTTCATGCCTTCTTTTACGATAGCTTGGGCCAGAATTGTTGCAGTTGTTGTGCCATCGCCGGCTTCATCATTAGTACGCGATGCTACTTCCTTAACCATTTGTGCGCCCATATTTTCAAACTTATCTTCAAGCTCGATCTCTTTAGCGACAGTCACACCATCTTTCGTGATGCGTGGGGCGCCAAAGGATTTGTCCAGAACAACGTTCCTACCTTTTGGGCCTAGGGTTACTTTTACGGCGTCAGCCAGAATGTTCACACCGTTAAGCATACGGTTTCGTGCATCTGTGCCAAATTTGACGTCTTTTGCAGCCATTGTGCAGATCCTCGTCTATAAAAAAAATTTCAGTTTCAAGTGAATGCCTTAGGTTTTAAGAAATTACACCTAGGATATCGTTTTCCTTCATGATCAATAGCTCTTTGCCATCGACAGTGACTTCCGTTCCGGACCATTTTCCAAACAGGATTTTGTCACCTTTTTTGACGTCCATGGCAATCCGTTCGCCACCATCGTCACGCAAACCTGCTCCAACAGAGACAATCATGCCTTCAGCTGGTTTTTCTTTTGCGCTGTCTGGGATGATTAGACCACCCGCAGTTTTTTCGTCGCCTTCAACACGTTCAACAAGAACGCGGTCATGCAGAGGGGTAAATGCCATCTTTGTAGCTCCTAGCTGGCTCAAAGTTAATCTTAATTTGGCACTCAACAAGGCCGAGTGCCAACGAATGGTAGATAGGTAACACACCTGCCAGTGTCAACGGCTATGCATAAAAAAAATTAAATTTTTAATAAACTTTGAAATATCTTAATTTATTACGTCAGCCCAGTCGGTTAGACCTTTCTTTCCAGTCGAGTTAAGCGCGTAGACACCTTGCTCAACCTTATCAAACCACCCGTACACATTATTTCGCATCAGCGAAGTTGCGGACTCTACCCCAGTTTCTTTTGCAACAACTGCCCCTTTACTAGCACCTGAAATAGCTAAGAAAGTTGCACACTTCAGGGCGTCTTGCCGGTATCCAGTTACTAGGCCGTGCCGGGTCGCACCGCCTGAGTTTGGGTCACCGTCTAAGCGTTCAAACAATTTCATAATTTGCTTAGATTTTTTTGCTGATTTTCGAGGATTGTATTGCTCAGGCATGCAATGTAATTCTACAAATTGATCACGAACTCGAAGGGTCAAAAGGCCCAAACCCAATCGGCGACATAGATTTTGATTTAATTTAAGGCGCTTATACCCAAACTTCCCTTCGGGCCTAACAACCGCTACATATACGTGATCACTCATCCGAAGGCGTTCAGTTGCTTGATGGAACAGTGTCAAGGAAAAACCCAACTTCAACTCGATAATTATAGCCGGCTCATTACCGCGAACAGCCATTACATCAGCGGCCCCAACCTCACCCTTCACCACATATCCTAAATTTTGGAAATGGCGCTTAATAGGTTCGTACAAATCACTTTCTCGCATGGGTCTTGGTTGCCACAAATAAGTGCAAACGTCCAATTTTGTCTGGGTGACATTAGTTATTTTGCTGCATATAAGAGCCTAAATTTGTTTCTATCAAAGGTTTACTCTATGATTAAAGTATTTGGCCATAAAGCCCCAGACACTGATACGGCTGGAAGCGCCATCATTTGGGCTTGGTATCTCAATGAGGTTAAAGGCCAACCCGCAAAAGCTGTTCTACTTGGCACACCCAATACAGAAGCAAACTTTGTTCTAAGTCACTGGGGAATAGAAACCCCTGAAATAATTATAGATGTAGATGACGGCGAGCCTGTAATCATAGTTGATACTAATAATCCTGCCGAGTTGCCAGACAATATAAACAATGCCGATATTCAAGCCCTGATTGATCATCACAAGCTGGTGGGCGGTTTGGAAACCCGAGGACCGATCGAAATTACGATAAGACCTCTAGCTTGTACAGCAACTATCATGCATGACTTAATGGGTGAAAATACAAAAAAACTGCCCAATAGAATGAAGGGAATTATGCTGTCGTGTATCCTTTCAGATACGCTGGAATTTCGCAGCCCGACCACAACTGAAAAAGATCGTATTTTAGCAGAAAACTTAGGTAAAGAATTAGATATCTCAATCCCTACATATGCAGCTCAAATGTTCGCTGCCAAATCAGATTTGACCTCATTTTCAGACGAAGATTTGCTGAGAATGGATAGCAAGGAATACACAGTCGCCAATAATAAATTTAGAATCTCAGTGTTAGAGACCACATCCCCCAAAACAGTTATGGATCGCAAAGTAGGGCTTATGGCGAGTATGCCTGAAGTTGCAAGGAAAGACGGTGTAGATCAGGTACTCTTGTTTGTTGTAGACATCCTGAATGCTGAGGCGACCATGCTTATTCCCAATGCCATCTGTAAATCCGTAGCTGAAAAGTCATTTGGAGTTTCAGTGACTGGCGATACGGTTAAACTTGCCGGTGTTATGAGCCGCAAGAAGCAAATAATCCCTAATCTCAAATTATAACGCTTTCACGAAGGACAACGCGTGACACAGATCATTAATTCACTTGCAGACATATCTGAGCGTTATGATGCCCTATTTTGTGATCTATGGGGCTGTGTACATGATGGAATAAAACCCTTCGATGAGGCCTTAGCTGCAATGCAGACTTTTAGACAAAAAGGTGGATCAATAATTTTAGTGACCAACTCACCACGACCATATACCGATTTACAAGAACAGTTGCTGCAGATTGGCATAGCAGAAAGTTTCTACGACAGAATTGCAACATCTGGCGATAGCGCCAGAGAAGCGATGTACAGTGGAGTTGTGGGTCGTAAAGTGTATTTCTTGGGTCAACCACATGACCAATCCTTTTTTAGCCCACCAAATATCTATTTGAATTCAAACAAAATAACCCAGGTCAATATTGAGCAAGCAGAAGGGATTATATGTTGTGGACCCTTCAATCCTCTGGCAAATTTAGACGAAATTAAGCCGCAGTTATTAATAGCTAAAGCAAAAGGCTTGAAGCTTCTCTGCGCTAACCCAGATATCGTAGTGGACCGAGGCGAAAGCCGAGAGTGGTGTGCTGGTGCTGTAGCCAAACTTTACACGGAGATGGGAGGCAAAAGCATTTATTTTGGCAAACCCCATCCACCAATTTACGCCTTAGCCCGCAATCTGTTGGGCGGTCTAGAAAAAATAGTCTCAAATGACCGGATATTGTGTGTTGGGGATGGAGTTTTAACCGATATTTTGGGTGCTGCAGCGGAAAACTTTGATTCGCTTTTTATTACAGGTGGCCTGGCCGCAAGCCCAACTCAAACTCTAAAACAGCCAAATCCTCAGGCTTTGGCAACCTATTTAAAGGATAATGTGGCTGACCCTACGTATTCAATAGGAAAATTACGTTGACGACACTTGATGTTTGCAGGCTTAAGGTAATAAAGTTGCGTGTGTAGCTTCCTTGTGTTGCAGTTATTACCCTGAGGTGCAAAATGTTAGACAATATGCTTCGCGGTACCATCTGTATCGAAGACATTGAAGTTGGAATGAGCCGCCATTTACAGAAAACTATTACAGATCGCGACATAGAGATGTTTGCCGAAGTGTCTACCGATCACAATCCGGTACATCTCAATGAAGATTATGCTAATGAAACAATTTTTGGAGGCCGGATTGCCCACGGCATGCTCACTGCAGGTTTGATTTCAGCAGTGATTGGTGAGCAACTACCAGGCCATGGAACCGTCTATCTTGGGCAAACACTTAAGTTTCTAGGCCCCGTAAGACCAGGCGACCAAGTTACAGCCCATGTTGAAGTGGTGGAGATAGATCTCAGTCGCCGTCAAGTAAAGTTAAGTACATGCTGTTTAGTTGATCAAAAGAAAGTATTAGTGGGGGAGGCAACGGTCCTAGCGCCGTCACGGAAATTTGACTAAAAAATAATATAAAACCTGACTTTTACGGTACAATCCTTGCCCTAAACAATTCATCGAGGTAGGGGAAATTCATGAGGCAATTTCAAACGCGCAATATCCCTAAAGATGCACGTGGTGCATCCGTAGCTATTGGCAATTTTGATGGCGTTCACCTTGGCCATCAAGCCATTATTGATGTTGCTCGGAAACAGGCTAAAAAAAATAATACTCCATTAGGCATTTTGACTTTTGAGCCTCATCCAAGAACTTTTTTTTCAAAAAAGCACGGTAAAGACTTACCACCTTTTAGATTACTAAATGCTAGTGCCCGCTTTCATCGACTAGAAAAGCTTGGTGTTGATTTAATATTGGAGATCCCGTTTAATCAAGAGCTTTGTGAACTTAGTGATTGGGACTTTTCTCAGAAAATTTTGACTGATGCTTTTGGCCTTTCACATGTCGTTGTTGGGTCTGACTTTTGCTTTGGTAGGGGAAGGCAAGGAAACGCACTAAGCCTGAGTAGACACGCCGCACAACTCGGCTTTGGAATTACTATTGCTGAGTTAAAAAATCATGGAGAACATGTAATAAGTTCAACAAATATCCGAAAAGCGCTAGCCGAAGCAAACCCCAAAAAAGCAGCGGCTATGCTTGGACATTGGCATAGAATTGAAGGCACAGTAGAGCATGGTGAGAAACGCGGCCGTAAGCTGGGCTATCCTACCATAAATATAGCTATAGACGGCTTGCAGGTCCCTGCTTTTGGAGTTTATGCCGTCATCACAGATATTCTAACCGGTCCACACGCTGGCCACTATAAAGGTGTTGCTTCAATTGGTGTTCGACCTATGTTTGGGCAAAACAAACCAAACTTTGAAACTTTCATATTTGACTTTGACGGGGACCTCTATGGCGAGACGGTCTCAGTGGGTCTCATAGAATACCTCAGAGATGAGGAAAACTTTGACGGAATTGATAGCCTGATAACTCAAATGGGGTCAGACTGTTTGAGTGCTCGCGAAATTTTGGAAAAGCTATGACGGAAACTACTTCTCAAAAGAAACTCCGCCCAACTTTTTGGGAAAGCGTTCCTCTTAATAAAATGACTGACGATGAGTGGGAGGCGCTGTGTGACGGTTGCGGTCGCTGCTGTTTAAATAAGTTGGAAGACCCAGATACTGGACATGTGGCACTCACACGAATTGCGTGCCGTCTTTTGGATAATGAGAGTTGTCGCTGCGCGCAGTATGACATTAGGCATCAATTCGTGCCAGAATGCATCCGTATGACCTCGGAAACAATCGCAAAACATGCTTATTGGTTGCCTAATACATGCGCATACAAGCTACTGCATGAGGGGAAAAAACTACCAGAGTGGCATCCATTGCGGACTGGTACAGAACAATCGGTACACGCCGCTGGTATCTCTGTTCAAGGCTGGAGCATACCAGAGTTTGAGGTGCCTGAAGATGAGTGGGAAGACCATATTGTTGAAAAATAAAAAATGAATTTTGCATCTGACAACTCTGGGCCAGTTCACCCTAAAGTAATGGACGCTTTAATTAACGCTAATACTGGCTACGCGCTACCATATGGCAAAGATGATCTTACAACGCAGACCCTGCAGGATATTCGAAATCTATTTGACGCACCTAACGCGGCAGTATTTTTAACTGCGCTTGGAACAGCAGCGAACTCCATAACTCTGGCAACGCTGACACAGCCATGGGAAACGATTTTTTGTCATACATTGGCGCATATCCATAAAGATGAGTGCAACGCACCTGAATTTTATTCTGGAGGCGCTAAACTGACTTTAGTATCTGGCGCAAATGCAAAGATGAACGCAAAAAGTTTACGCAACACAATTTTAGAAGAAGAAAATCGTGGTCCCCACGGACCACAACGCGGGCCAATCTCCCTGACTCAAATCACGGAACGAGGAACTGTTTATAGCCTTGAAGAAATCCAAAGTATTTCTGCTGTGGCCAAAGAATTTGAAGTACCTTTGCACATGGATGGGGCCCGTTTTGCTAATGCACTGCAAACTCTAGGGTGTTCAGCAGCTGAGATGACGTGGAAGTCTGGTGTCGACGCAGTAACTTTTGGCGGGACAAAGAATGGATTGATGGCAGTAGAAGCAGTCATTTTTTTTGATCCAAAATATGCTTGGGAATTTGAACTTCGACGCAAACGGGGCGCTCATCTTTTCTCAAAACATCGATACTTAGCAGCACAAATGCAGGCATATTTAGATGATGATCTGTGGTTGGACCTAGCCCAAAAAGCCAATCAATCCTGTGCTAAATTAGTAAAAGGATTAAAGGAAAACTCAGAGGTCCAGCTCGACTTTGAACCAGCAGCTAATATGGTCTTCGCCCATTGGACACGAGCAAGCCACCAACGCTTACATGCAGCAGGAGCACAATATTATGTTCTGGATGGCGATTATACAACTGGAGACAAAAATGAGATGCTGGCAGCACGATTAGTGACAGATTGGTCCATATCAGACCAAAATATAAATAAATTCTTGGATATTCTGAGCAGTTAAATTCCATCCGTTAAAATCAAACTCAAAGACCAATAGTTCACACCCGAATTATGCTTACGTGTACGTGCTTAGGTAAAAGTTTTATTAAGTTATTTAAAAAGACCAATTATTGCAAAAAAAATAGTAAATATAGGCTATCATTTTTGTCTTTCTACCTAACAGACCTGTGCCGAGTGGTAAGGTCATGCTAAACTTTGTCAACTTTGGACGACTCACACCAAAGTTTTCATACTGAGGGATACTCTTATGGCCGCTGTCGATGAACCTAAACTTATTTCGGGCAATTCCAATCTTACATTAGCAAGATCAGTGGCAAGACGTATGTCGCTACATCGTGGTGTAAATCTAGAATTGGTAGATGCAAGAGTAGAACAATTTAACGATGGTGAAATATTTGTTGAGGTTTATGAAAATGTACGTGGTGAAGATATGTTCATAATCCAACCAACTTCTCGTCCAGCCAATGACGCCTTAATGGAACTCTTAGTTATTGCGGACGCTCTAAAGCGATCTTCTGCTAGCCGAATTACGGCTGTGATCCCATATTTTGGTTATGCGCGGCAAGACCGCCGCAGCAAGGCACGAACGCCAATTACTGCAAAACTAGTTGCAAATATGCTTGAAAAAGCAGGGATCGAGAGGATCCTTACACTTGATCTACACGCAACCCAGATTCAGGGTTTCTTCGATATTCCCGTAGATAATCTATATGCATCACCTGTGTATGCCCTCGACGTCAAACATAATTTTAAAGATCAGATAGACAATCTCACAGTAGTGTCACCCGACATAGGAGGTGTAGCCCGAGCTCGCGACTTGGCACAGCGTGTTGGGGCACCGTTATCGATAGTCGACAAACGCCGTGAGAAACCTGGTGAGATTGCGGAGATGACAGTTATTGGCAATGTTAAGGGCCGGACCTGTTTAATAGTTGACGATATTGTAGATACAGCGGGTACACTTTGCAAAGCAGCGGACGTACTGCTGCAAAATGGGGCCAAAGAGGTGCACTCGTACATAACCCACGGGGTATTGTCAGGGCCTGCCGTTGAACGGATTAGTAAATCGTCCATGAAAAATTTGGTAATAACAGACACAATAGAAGCTACAGATGCAGTTAAAAATGCGCCCAACATACGTATTGTACCAACAGCGCCAATGTTTGCACAAGCGATACTAAATACTTGGAACGGCACTTCTGTTTCATCACTTTTTTCGACGAAAACACTTTCGGCAATTTATGAAGGTATTTACGATTGCGAGTAAAAAGTTACAGTTTTAGGCTAGTTTGGATATTTAGGCCACACTTAAACCAAGAGTTCCAGCCAAAACTAAAGCGTCATTATATGTTTTGTTAACTGAATCTTTTGTGGTTTCATCAGATAAGTCTAGAAGCGCTTTAACATCTCCAACCAAAATATCCATGTCTTCCTGTGTGAAACTTGACTTATTAGTCGCCCGTTCAGCAAGCACTGTTACGCCATCAGGCTTAACTTCTGCGAAACCGCCCGTCACAACATATTCTGTTGTTCCATCCGCTCCACTGACCGACAAAATACCGGGTCGAAGTGTAGTCAGAATGGGAGCGTGATTGGGCATAGCCGTCATATCTCCCTCTGAACCTGGTAACTGAACCTCCGTCGCCATAAATGAAGCTATGCTCCTTTCTGGACTTACAAGATCAAAGTTCATTTCATCTGCCATCAGGCTGCTTCCGCTTCCATACGTTCTGCTTTCGCAATAACGTCTTCAATATCACCAACCATGTAGAACGCGCCTTCCGGCAGGTGGTCATACTCGCCAGCAACTACGGCCTTAAATGACGCTATTGTTTTTTCTAATGGCACCTGTACTCCGTCGGAACCTGTAAACACCTTGGCTACGTCAAAAGGTTGCGATAAAAAACGTTCCAACTTGCGTGCGCGCGCCACAGCTATTTTATCATCTTCGGACAGTTCATCCATACCAAGAATTGCTATGATATCTTGCAACGATTTATACCGCTGGAGCACTTGTTGCACATCAGTTGCCACCTTGTAATGTTCATCGCCAATAATGAGTGGATCAAGAAGTCTTGACGTCGATCCAAGCGGATCGACCGCAGGGTAAATACCTTTTTCAGATATAGAACGATCCAGTACAGTGGTAGCATCGAGGTGCGCGAACGAGGTCGCCGGTGCAGGGTCAGTCAAGTCATCAGCCGGCACATAAACTGCCTGCACAGATGTAATAGATCCGGATTTCGTCGATGTAATTCGCTCTTGCATAGTCCCCATGTCAGTGGCCAAAGTTGGCTGATATCCAACAGCAGAGGGGATGCGACCCAGGAGGGCCGAAACCTCTGAACCTGCCTGTGTGAAGCGAAAAATATTATCGACAAAGAACAACACGTCAGAACCTGTATCGTCGCGAAATTGTTCGGCCAGTGTCAAACCTGTTAACGCTATTCGCATGCGGGCACCTGGGGGCTCATTCATTTGACCGTACACCAAGGAAATTTTTGATTTTTCCAAATCATCAGGAACTATTACGCCACCTTCAATCATTTCATGGTAAAGGTCGTTACCCTCACGTGTACGCTCACCAACACCCGCAAAAACAGAGACGCCTGAGTGTACTTTTGCGATGTTGTTAATCAATTCCATAATCAAAACTGTCTTACCAACCCCAGCGCCACCAAAGAGTCCAATCTTACCACCTTTAGTGTAGGGTGCGAGCAGATCTATAACCTTAATACCTGTTACTAAGATTTCTGATTCCGTTGATTGTTCAGAAAACGCAGGAGCATCCTGATGGATACCACGACGCTCGGTTTTACCTAGAGGCTTACCTTCGTCAACTGGCTCACCCACTACATTTAGGATACGGCCCAAAGTTGCCTTACCAACCGGTACTGTTATTGGCCCCCCAGTATCTGCTACTGCCTGGCCACGAACTAGACCTTCAGTTGCGTCCATTGCAATAGTTCTAACTGTGCTTTCGCCCAGATGTTGCGCAACTTCCAATACCAGCTTTTTACCATTATTTTCGGTAGTCAAAGAGTTCAAGATTTGTGGTAGATCACCATCAAATTGAACGTCAACAACAGCGCCGATCACTTGTGTGATTTTACCTTTTGCATTTGCCATGTTGTCTCTCCAAATTTTTAGAGCGCTTCTGCGCCTGAAATAATTTCAATAAGTTCATTCGTGATCTTAGCCTGGCGGGATCTGTTATATTGTATGGTCAGTTTATCAATCATTTCACCAGCGTTGCGTGTAGCATTATCCATTGCGGACATCCGAGCGCCTTGTTCAGATGCTGCGTTCTCTAGCAAGGCAGTAAAAATTTGAGTTGCAACAGCACGCGGTAGTAAGTCGGCTAGAATGCCTTCTTCACTAGGTTCGTAATCATAAACCTCACCCACATCCACAGCGCTATCAAATTTTGCAGGAATAACTTGTAACTCAGTCGGTACTTGGTTGATGATGCTACCAAACTCTGAAAAATATATCTTCGCGACATCGAATTCGTTATCATTAAATCTACTAAGCACATTTTTAGCAATCTTTTCGGCATGGTCATAACCAACACGCTTGACGTCTGATAGATCTACGTGGTCCAGCAAAGCATCACCAAATTCACGTTTTAAGGATTCTCTACCTTTTTTGCCGACAGTCAGTATTTTTACCCTTTTGCCTTCTGCTATCAATTTAGTGGCCGCGACACGCGCCAACTTTACAATATTAGAGTTAAACCCACCACACAAACCCCGTTCTGCCGTCATGACTACCAATAATTGGATTTGGTCAGAGCCAGTCCCAGTTAAAAGTCGAGGACCACCCTCCGACGTACCAACGGAAGAGGCCAAACCAGTCATTACTGAATTAAACCTTTCCGCATATGGCCGGCCAGCCTGCGCCGCATCTTGGGCACGGCGTAGTTTAGCCGAGGCAACCATTTGCATCGCTTTAGTGATCTTACGGGTCGACTTGACCGACGCGATCCTACTTTTTAAATCACTCAGATTAGGCATATGCCAGCGTCCTTATGCAAAGTCTGAAGCAAAATCATCGAGGGCCGCTTTAATTTTATCTTCAGCATCCCCCTTAATTTTTGGATCATCATTTGTAATCATCGCCA